>JAPPIT010000214.1 GCA_028820505.1 Defluviicoccus sp. | reverse complement strand
CCCGGGACGCGTTCGATACCATATTTCGCACAGTGGGGAAGTGGGGGCGCCGGAGGGATCGGCGCCCCTTTCCATTGCCGGGCGCACCGTCCGGCCATGAGGAGGACACGATCGTGCATGCGACCAGCATTGTCACCGACGCGGCCGTCACCCGCCGCGCGAAATGTCGACCGGCCGGCCGGGTCGGCAAATGTCGACATTCCCGCCCGGCATCCGCGGGGCGCGAATGTCGACCCGGTAGCGATTTGCCTACCCGATGCCTATGTCGACGGCAAAAGACGCCATTGTGTGCCGCACGACCCGACTTTCCGACATCCGCCAGCGAACGATCCGCGCTAATATACGGAACCCATCCCGCTCACGGAGGAGACGGCGATGCTGCCCGCGATGCAGGATTTCATCGAGAAGATGCGCGGTCTTTACGAGTCGACGGCGGACGACGCCGAGCGCTTCGAGAAGGCGCGGCCCTATCTTCGGGAATTGCTGGAGGACCCGGAGCTGAAGGAGCGGGCGGAGACCTGGCCGTCGCGCAACGATCCGGACAAGGGCTATTACGAGAACCTGCTGTTCTACGAGGATCCGGATTACGGCTTCGTCCTCAACGCGCTTATCAAGGAGCCGGGCGAGGACACGCCGATCCACGACCACGGCAGGATGTGGACCGTCTACGGCGTGCTCAAGGGCGGGGAGACCGTCCGCCGTTACAAGCGGGTCCCCGGCGCGAAGGAGGAGCTCGAGACGGTCGGCGACCGCGAGGTCTCGCCCGGCTATATCGACTTCGTGCCGCCCGGCGAGATCCACGCCGAATATAACGGCCCCGCGCGCACCGTCGGCATCATCCTGCGCAGCGGCAATGTCGGCACCAATCCGCAGACCTGGTACTACCCGGAGACCGGCGAACGGCTCCAACGCTTCGGTCCGAAGCAGATTCCCTACGAGCTCGACTGAAGGGGCACCGGCAATCGCGGGTTGCGCGACGGGGCGCGCAATGCGAGATTTGGCGGAGCGGCGCCCGCGGGCGCACGCCCGAACCAAGACTGTTCAGGAGAGGCGAAATGGCGAAATTCGGGATGCGGATAGGGCGCGGGGTCATCCTCGCGGCGGCCGGTCTGGCGATTGCCGCCGGCGGCGCATCGGCGCAGATGTATGACGGGAAGACGATCAGGATCATCATCCCGTACGGGCCGGGCGGCACGTATGACAAGTACGGCCAGACCTTCTCGGACAACCTGGGCAAGCACATCCCGGGCAATCCGACGATCATCGTGCAGCACATGCCGGGGGCGGGCGGCTCCAAGGCGATGAACTGGTTCGCCAACGCGGCGCCCAAGGACAACGCCCATTTGATCGTTCCGCTCGACAACTCGGTCGTGAACCAGCTCATGCGGCCCAAGAAAATGCGCTACGACGCGCGCAATTTCCGGTGGGTCGGCTCCAGCAACCAGACCAACATGGTCATGGTGTCGCGCACCGATATCGGGGTGAACAGCTGGGAGGACATGAAGAAGGCCAAGATGATCTGCTCGACCAGCGGCCAGGGCTCGACCGGCTATATCGTGCCGAAGCTCGCCTCGTCGCTGCTCGGCTTCAAGATCAAGATGGTGACCGGCTACAAGGGCTCCTCGCGCAGCATCCTCGCGGTCGAGCAGGGCGAGACCAACTGCGCGTCGTTCAACTGGCTCGCCTGGAGCTCCAAGGTCCCGCAGTGGTTCAAGCCGGACAAGGACGGCAAGGTGTTCGCCAAGGCGGTGCTGCAGGTGGGCATCTTCCGCGATCCCGACCTGCCCGCCGACGTTCCCATGCTCGGCGACCTGGTCAAGGACAAGATGGACAAGGCGGTGGTCAACTTCATCGCGGTCGCCGGGATCCTCGGGCGCGGGCTCGCGCTGACGCCCGGCGCCTCCGACGAGGCGGTCAAGACGCTCCAGATGGCCTATGACAAGATGAATGCCGACAGCGGCTTCGCCGCCGACCTCAAGAAGCGGAGACTTCGCCTGATGGCGTCGACCGGCGTCGACATCCAGAAGGCCGTCGCGCAAGCCGTGACCGACGCCTCGCCCGAGGTCGTCGCGCGCGCGCGGAAGCTGATCTACGAGATGTAGCGCCCGGCGCGAAACGAACGGAAAGGGCCGGCGCGGCCTCGCGCCGGCCCTTTTTTTGGCACTTACAAAGACTAGTTGACGAGCGGGAGGTCAACGACACCTTCACCGTCATGCCCGGACTTGTTCCGGGCATCCACGTCTTGCGGCATCGCGGTGCGGGCCGGGCACGGGCGAGGTGGCGGAGGGGCGTGGATGCCCGGAACAAGTCCGGGCATGACGGCGGGGGAAAGCGGGGCGACAGAAGGAACGGCGATGGGCAGACGCCGGCGCGCCGAAATCCGGTAGTGGGTCAGTTTGAATTGCGTTTCTTGTAGGGGCCGCGTGGGCCGGGCTTCGGGGCGGCTTCGTCCACCAGCCGCACGATGTCCTCAATATTCCACAGCCGATCCGTGACGCCAGCGGCCATTGCCGGGCTGATCCCGTCGAGGCTCTTGTGCTGGCGACAGAAATTATAGTGCATGAAGTGGAGCGCCACGCTGTGGGCGTGGTTCTCGATCTTCTTGCTGAACGCATTTGTCAGCCGCGTGAAGCGGCGGATCGACATCCGCATGGTCAGGTTGTTCCGCTCCGCGTAGCTGGTCGAGACATGGGCCGGATCGGGCCGACCCTCGACGCGCCGCTTGCGGGCTCCGACGCAGACGGGCGGGCTGTACCGCTTCTCGGCTTCGGGAGCGTCGCCGTAGACCTTCACGAGCTGGGCATAGTCCACGTCGCCGCCGAACGCGCCCTCGACCGCTTCCAGATACGCCTTGTGGCCATCGCTGGTCAGTTGCACCCGATTCGCCAGACGCGGCCGCAGATCGTCCATGAACTCGATAGCGGTCATGCCGGAGCGATCCCCGACCCGCCATGACGGAACCAGCTTCGTGTCCGCGCAGATCGCCGTCCAGGTCCAGACGTCGCCAGCTTCCGGCGGCGCGGACTTGGCACGAGCAAGGTTCTTTTCTTTCGCGTAGATGAAGGACCAGATTTCGTCGACCTGGATACGACGGCAAGGCAGATGGTTCAGCGCCCGGTCCTGATACGCTGCGCACGCCTTGCCGGCGTCGATCAGCAGTTTGACGACGGTGTTCTTGCTTACGTCTGCGGTGCGGGCCGTTGCCCGGATACTCTGGCCTTCGACGAGGCAGCGGATGATCAGCTTACGGGTCTGAAGGGGCAGTTTGTTCATGCCCCTTATATATGACCGATATGCTTAACAGTCAAGCAATTCGGTCACTTTTTTGTCGTCGGAAGCTGTTTCATTCGTTTGATCAGTCGTCCTCTGTCTCTTTTGGCTCTCTCTTACGATTGCCTCGCCGCGGCGCCTTGCGTCCTTCAGCCACGCCAGCGGCGCCGTTTCCGTCTGGGTCTGTGCCATCATCGTTGATCTCCCCTTCCTCGAAGTTTCCGTCAAGTCTTCGAATGGCATGGGGTTTCTGGACCGAATATACAGTCTCCCCCAATGCCAAAATTAAAGAATTCATTTCGTCTGTTGGATCATTTACTTGGTTGAAGAGCCCTTTTGCTTCGGCACTGTCGATTATGAATTCATGCTCTGGATACCCTTCTACCAAATGCGTCACTGTTTCTTCAGTAGCATTTCCTCCGTACGCGACAAGTCGATTCCCGTATTCCTTGGCTACCGACAGGTCTCGCAAGTCATTACCCAAAGACTGGGGATCAATCTGCGCGTACACAGGTGCCATGACACCCGTGGCGACCGTAGAGGCAATACGAGAAGAAACGTCGAAGCTAATGGTCTGACCGCTGCGCCTCGTGATCCCGAGCATCACTTTCTCGTAGACCTTGAAGGTTTCGTCCGCGAGCCCGTCTAGGGCGGTTCGGACAACCATTCCAGATCGTCGGCCAACGATTTCGTCCCGTCGCCTGAACTGAGCATCCAGGGGACCTAGTTCAGACACGAGGGGCATATAGATTTCGTTCGCGCCAAGGGCGATCAGAGTGCCGGCACTCTTGCACTCGGAGGGAACACAAAGATAGAAATTCTTCGTCAAGCTCTGTAGAAGCCGAGCGATCCGATACGCTAGACCGGCATGCCCACCGTGCGTCGTCAGAAACAATATGGCATTCGGACGCAGAGGCTGTTGATCGGAGGGCTCTAGCGTCTTGACCAAGCCGCCGAAGCCCTCGTGATCGATTGCCCCGCTGTACACGAATACCATCGCATTCAAAGAGTCGGCGACGGCGTTCGCTGCTTCGTTGATGTTCTCAGGAACGTCCATCATTTCGCCAACGAGCTTGCGCGGCTGCCCGTGCAATCTCGGAACGGCGCTCTGGACTAAGACGCTTCGCGCGGGCCATTCCGCCCTTCATGCCGCCCGCGCGTGCAAACTCGTTGACCGGCTCCGTCGAGAGCCCCTCCTCGCGCTCACCGGTCGCCACGTCCACGATATGCTTGGCGAGCTGGTTGGTGTCGCGGGGTCTCTTCAATCTGGCCATGTGAGGAGTATGGGGACTCGGCCCCGCCGCATCAAGCGCGACTTTCCGCCGCAGAACGGGGCGCGTAGGCTAGGCCCGGTGGAGGTCCGACCATGCGCCGACCGATCCTGCCGACCGTTGCCGTTGCCTTGGCCCTCGTGCTGGCGGTGCCAGCCGGCGCGGCCGAAAAGGTCACGGAGCGCGACCGTTTCCGGCTCTGGAACGATTGCCGTCCGATGGAGCTGGTCGTTGAAGATCTGTCCAAGGACGCGGCAGCCATAGGGCTAACGACAGAGGCGATCACAGTAGCGGTGCGTAGCAGGCTGCGGGCGGCGCGCCTATATCTCAGTAATGATGGGCTGCCGTTCTTCTCGGTGAGTGTGAATGTTGGCCGCGCGGCCGTTAGCATCCAAGTCGGCTACCTAAAATTGCTTTTGGATAGCGCGTCCGGCGAGGTGAGCGGGGCTGTGACATGGAGAAGCGGTGTCGCAGGAACGCACGGTCGGGATGCATCCTTCATCCGGTCTGCCGTTGTCGGGCAGGTAGACAAGTTCATTGACGAGTACCTGCGGGTGAACGCCGACGCCTGCGGAAATTCAAACTGACCCACTACCCGAAATCCGCGTCCCGAGCCCGCGCATCGAGTAGTCCTTATAATCCCCCTTTTTTTCGCCCTCACGTCATTTCGACCGGAGCGCCTCAGGCGCGGAGTGGAGAAATCTCGTGCCCCGGCGGAAGATATCTCCGCTCCGCGCGGCTCCGGTCGATGTGACGGCTTTCGGTTGGAACCGCTTCATCCGCTCTCTTCCGTCATGGTCGGCGAAGGCCGGCCATCCACGATTTGTTTTTGTTTCCGGCGCCTTAAAAACTCGTGGATGGCCGGCCTGCGCCGACCATGACGGTGAGGAGCCGGGGTAAAGGCGCTTCTGTCTGAAACGGACAGGCTCTATGAATCGAACGCCGCGCGCACGTCCTGCCAGCGGATGGGCAGGGTGTTGAACTCGACGCCGAAGGGCTTGAGCGCGTCGGTCACCGCGTTGGCGATCACCACCGGGGGCGCGATCGCGCCGCCCTCGCCGAGCCCCTTGACGCCGAGCGGGTTGAGCGGCGTCGGGGTCTCCATGTGGACGACCTCGATCGGCGGCGTCTCGGCGGCGGTCGGCAGCAAATAGTCGGCGAAGCTGCCGGTCAGGAGCTGCCCCGCCTCGTCGTATTCGATGGATTCGTAGAGCGCGCCGCCGAGCCCCTGCACCAGCCCGCCCTTGACCTGCCCGTCGGCGAGGCCCGGATTGACCAGCCTTCCGGCGTCGTGGACCTCGACATAGCGCTCGATGCGCACCCGGCCGGTGTCGGGCTCGATTTCGACGATGGCGGCGTTGGACGCGTAGGCCCAGGTGACGGTGGGCGGCTCGTAATAGGACGTGGCCTCGAGCCCCGCCTCGCTGCCCTCGGGCCGGCGCGAGAGCCAGCCGGGCGCCGCCGCCGCCGCGATCTCGCGCAAGCTGACCGCCATGTCGGGGACGCCCTTGACCGCGACCCTGCCGTCGCGGAGCTCGAGATCGGCCTCGCTCGCCTCAAGCAGATGGGCCGCGACCGCGAGCACCTTCGCCTTCACCTTGTCGCTCGCATCGCCGATCGCCATCGACGAGGTCACCGTCGAGCGGCTGGCGATCGAGCCGTACCCCATCGTGAGGGTCGAGGTGTCGGCGAGCAGCACGACCACGTCCTCGATCGGCACGTTCCAGGCATCCGCCGTCACCTGCGCGAACACCGTCTCGTGCCCCTGGCCGATCGGGCAGGCGCCGGTCGAGACGACGATCTTGCCGCTCGCGTCGACCTTGACGGTCGCCCCCTCGAACGGGCCGACGCCGGTCCCCTCGGTGTAGCAGCCGAGCCCGAGGCCGAGCCAGCGACCCTCCGCGCGCGCCTTCTCCTGGCGCTCGCGGAACGCTTCGATTCCGCCGATCTCGTCGATCGCGCGGCGCAGCGAGGCCGGGTAGTCGCCGCTGTCGTAGGTCATCGGCACGCCGTCGCGGTAGGGGAGGCCGACGTCGTAGGGCATGCGTTCCGGCCCGATCATGTTGCGCAGCCTGACGTCGGCGGGCTCCATGCCGAGCGTGTCGGCGACGATGTCCATCAGCCGTTCGGTGACCTGCACCGCCTCGGGCCGGCCGGCGCCGCGATAGGGCGCGTTGGGGGTCTTGTTGGTGATGGCGACGACGGTCCCGCCCGCGAAATTCTCGATATGGTAGGGGCCCAGCAGGTGGGCGGTGGTGTTGTAGGCGACGCCCGCGCCGACCGGCGAGTAGGCGCCCGAATCGACGATGAAGTCGTCGCGGAAGGCGAGGATCCGGCCCGTGTCGTCGAACCCGATCTCGGCGTCGTGGATGTTGTCGCGCGAATGGGCCGCGTTGAGGATGTGCTCGTGCCGGTCCTCCACCCAGCGCACCGGCCGGCCGATCCGACGGGCGAGCCAGGGGATTATCAGGTCTTCCGGGTAGACATGCCCCTTGCCGCCGAACCCGCCGCCGACATCGGGCGCCAGCACCCGGATCTTCTCCTCCGCCATGCCGAGCGCGAAGGCGAGCTCCTTCCTGACCCAGTGGACCACCTGCGTCGACGACCAGACGGTGAGCGAGTCCGTTCTCCGGTCGTATTCGGCGGCCACGCCGCGGCATTCGAGCGGCATCGCGGCGTAGCGGTGGTGCCGGATGCGCCGCCTGATGCGGTGCGGCGCAGACGCCATCGCGGCGGCGACGTCGCCCTTCTCGACATGGAGCTCGGCGACCGCGTTGGTGCCGAGATCGGGATGGATGACCGCAGCGTCCGGCGCGGATGCCGCTTCCGGATCGACGACCGCCGGCAGCGGCTCGAACCCGGCATCGATCGCCTCGACGGCGTCCTCGGCCGCGTAGCGGCTGTCGGCGCAGACCACGGCGAAGGCCTCGCCGACATAGCGCACCCGGTCGCTCGCCATCAGGTTCTGCGGCGGCAGGGTAATTCGATGATCGACCCTTTCCGCCCAGCCCTTCGGCGCGGTGACCTGCATGCCGCCGATGGGGGGCATCTCGCGCGCCAGTTCGGCGCCGCCCAGCGCGAAGACCGCGCCGGGCTCCGCCAGCGCCCGGGCGAAGTCGACGGAAACGATCCGCGCATGGGCGAGCTGGCTCCGCGCGAACGCGGCATGGACCATGCCCGGCAGGACGAGGTCGGCGACATAGGACCCCTGGCCCAGCAGGAGGCGCCTGTCCTCGCGCCGGGGGACCGAGCGGCCGATATAGCCGGCGGGCGAGGCGGCGGTCATCGTTCGCCTCCGCTGGCGTATTCGGCGACCGCGTGGACGATGCCCTCGTAGCCGGTGCAGCGGCAGAGCACGGCGGCCATGCCCGAGCGGATCTCGGCCTCGGTCAGGTTCGGGCGGTGGCGCACGAGGTCGAGCGCGGTCATCAGCATCCCCGGCGTGCAGAAGCCGCATTGCAGCGCGCGGTGCTTGGAGAACAGCTGCTGCAGCCGGTGCAGCGTCTCGCCGTCGGCGAGCCCCTCCACGGTCTCGATCTCCGCCCCGTCCGCCTGCACCGCGAGCATCAGGCACGACCGCGCGGCCTCGCCGTCGACATGCACGGTGCAGGCGCCGCAGATCCCGTGCTCGCAGCCGACATGGGTGCCGGTCAGCCCGAGCGTGTCGCGCAGGAAGTCGCTCAGCAGCATGCGGGGCTCCGCTTCGCCCGTCCGGGTCTCGCCGTTGACCGTCACGGTGACGCTGCGCTTCGCGGTCATGCGGCGCCTCCCGCGCGGGCGCGGGCGCCGTTCAGCGCGCGCCGCGCCATAGCGGCGGCGAGCTGGCGGCGATAGGCCGCGCTCGCATGCACGTCGTCGTGCGGGTCGGACGACGCGGCGACCGCGTCGCAGGCGGCCTCGATCGCCTCGGGTCCGCAGGCGCTGTCGAGCAGGGCGTCTTCGGCATCCCGGAAACGCAGCGGGGCCGGGCCGACGCCGCAGGCGGCGATCCGCGCGTCGGCGACCCGCCCGTTCGAGATCGCGATCTGCGCCGCCACGCCGGCGAGCGCGAAGTCGCCGTCGCGGCGGCTGATCTCGGCGAAGGCCGCCCCGGCGCCGTCGGGGATGCCGGGGAATTCGACCGCGATCAGCATCTCGTCCGGCTCGAGCGCGGTGGTCAGCACGTCGATGAAGAACCCCGCGGCGGCGATCCGGCGCTCGCCGCGGCGCGACCGGCAGACCATCGTCGCCTCGAGCGCGGCGGCGACCGCCGGGTCTTCCGCCGCCGGGTCGGCATTCGCGACGCTGCCCCCCAGGGTGCCGCGGGTGCGGATCGGCAGATGCGCGACATAGCGGGTGGCCTCGTGCAGGAGCGGCACCCGGCGCGCCACTGTCTCCGAGGTCTCGATCGCGCGCTGGCGCGTCGTCGCGCCGATGACGAGGCGCTCGCCCGCGTCCTCGATCCCGGCGAGCTCCGCCACCCCGTTTATGTCGATCAGCACGCTCGGGCGCGCGAGGCGGAAGTTGAGCGCCGGCACCAGGCTCTGCCCGCCGGCGAGAATCCTGGCGTCGGGCCCGCTGTCGGCCAGCAGGTCGAGGGCCTCGTCGAGGCTCTCGGGCGCGTGATAGTCGAAGCGCGGCGGTTTCACGGCGGGCGTCCCGTTACAGCTGCTGGCCGACGTCCCAGCGGATCACGATCTTTTCCAGCAGCACGATCAGCGCGTAGAGGATGACGCCGACGACGCTGAGGACGAAGATCGCCGCCATCAGCATCGGCGTGTCGACATTTCCTTCCGAAAAAACGATCAGGTAGCCAAGCCCTTCCTGCGCGGTGACGAACTCGGCAACGATAATGCCGATGACGGCGAAGGTAATGCCTATCTTGAGGCCCGAGAAGATATAGGGCAGCGCGGTCGGGAACTCGATCTTGGAGAAGATTGTCCAGCGGCTGGCGCTGAACGACCGCGCCATGCGGATCATCACCGGGTCGGTGCTCTGGATGCCGGCGAATGTGTTGACCACCATCGGGAAGAACGCGATCACGAAGGCAAGCAGCACCCGCGACGTCATGCCGAGCCCGAACCAGACGATGAACAGCGGCGCCAGCGCCACCTTGGGCACCACCTGGAAGGCGATCACCAGCGGATAGACCCCGGTGCGGAACAGCCGCGAGAAGGCCAGCATTATGCCGAGTCCGACGCCGACCGCCACGGCGAGCAGGAACCCGTAGATGCATTGCAGGGTCGTCGGCCAGGTGTGCGTCAGGAGAAGGTCGTAGCGCTCGACCATGACGTCGAAAATGCGGACCGGCGTCGGCAGGATCGCCTCGGGGATCTTCAGCACCACCACGATCACCTGCCACAGGATCAGGATGGCGATCGAGATGACGGTGGCGGGCGCGAGGTTCACCGCCTGAGTCGCGATCTGCGCCGCGATGCCGTTCTCGTCCGGTTGTGCCATAACTTATCCCTCGATCGCCTTGCGCAGCTCGGCGACATAGACGTTGAACGCCGGCGTCTCCTCGATGTCGAGCGTGCGCGGCCGCGGCAGCTCGATGTCGACGATCTTGCTGATCACGGCCGGGCGCGGCGACATGACGAACACGCGGTCGGACAGGAACACCGCCTCGCGGATCGAATGGGTGACGAACAGCACGGTTTTCTGGAACTCCTGCCAGATCCGCAGCAGCTCCTGGTTCATGGCGTCGCGGGTGATGGCGTCGAGCGCGCTGAACGGCTCGTCCATCAGCAGGAGCGTCGGGTTGTGGATCAACGCGCGGCAGATCGCCACCCGCTGCTGCATCCCGCCGGAAAGCTCGCTCGGAAAGTTGTCGGCGAAGCCGCCGAGCCCGGTCATCTCCAGGAGCGCCGCGACGCCGTCCCGGTAGTCGGCCACGCGCAGCCCCAGGCTCTCGATCGGAAACAGCACGTTCTTCTCGATCGTCCGCCACGGCATCAGCACGGGCGACTGGAAGACCACGCCGGTATCGCGCCGCGGCCCGGTCACCGCCTCGCGGTCGATCTCGATCGAGCCCCCGCTGATCGGCAGCAGCCCGCCGACCGCCATCAGCAATGTCGACTTGCCGCAGCCGCTCGGACCCAGAATCGACACGAACTCGCCCTCGCGGACGGCCATGTCGACATTCCGGATCGCTTCGATCTCCTCGCGCCGGGTCTGGTAGATCTTGCGCAGCGCGGCGATCTGGACGTGGACTGAATTCTCGGCCATGAGCTCCCTTTCCCGGCCCGCCCGGAAGGGCGGGCCGGGGCCGGTTCGATTGCTGTTGCCGATCCGCTAAGGCGCCGCCAGGGCGCCCGTCAGGCCTTGCTCGGATCGAACTTGGCGTTGTTTTTGACCGCCGTTGCGTACTCGCTCGCCGACATCTTGATGTTGCCCGCGAACTTGTTGGTGAACAGCTTGTCGGTCGGCGGCACGTTCTTGGCTTCCATATACTTGATGACCACGTCGCGGGTGCGCTTCTGGTCGTCGGGAAGCATGTAGCCGAGACCGTGATCCTTCACCGCCGGGCCGAGCGAGAGCGCGTTGGTGTTCCCCGCGTGGATGAGCCAGACGTTGCGGGGGCGCGTCTTCAGCTCCGGCTTGGCCTCGATCATGATGTCGAGCGCCTTCTCGGGTTCGAGTATCTGGAGCTTGAGCCCTTCCATCGCGCCGTCGACCATCTGCTGCACCAGGTCCGGATCGTTCTTGATCATGTCGGAGCGGGTGATCAGCCCGAGATCGAGGGTCTGGAGCCCGAAATCGGCATAGAGGAAATGGACCGACGGGGTCTTGCTCGCGAGCGTCGCCGCGTTGGACACGTAGTAGGTGCCCGTGCAGTCGGCCTGCTTGTTGACCACCGTCGAGATCAGCTTGCTCGGATGCACGATGGTCTGCTTGACCTTGGCCTTGTCGATCCCCGCGGCCCGCGTGAAGCCGGGGAACATCACGGTGTCGCCCGAAGCGGCCGCCTGCACGAGATGCTTCCCTTCGAGGTCCTTCGCCGTCTTGATCCCGGAATCCTTGCGGCACGAGATCGCGATCGGGCTCCGCTGCAATTTGGCGCCGATGGCGACGACGTCGAGGCCCTTGGAGACCCCGTTGACCATCACGCCGTAGCTGGCCTCGCCGAACATCGCCTTGCCGGCGGAGATCGTCTTGCACGCCGCGCCCGAGCCGTATCCGCGGGCGATGGCGACATCGAGGCCCCGCTTCTTCCAGCCCTGTTTCTGGGCGACGAACTCGAACGCATGCCCGCCCACGAACAGCCACGGCAGCATGAACGTGACCTTGCGCATCTTGGACGCGCCGGCCTCGCGGATGAACGCGGGCGCCGTGCCGGCCGCGAGGATCAGCCCGAGTCCGGTGGTGCCCGCAAGGAAGGACCGCCTGGTGGGGGTCTTCCCGATCTGCTTGTCCTTCACGATATCGCCTCCTCTGTTTCCGTCCCGCCAAGACGGTATCAACGGGCCGCGCCCGGTACAACCTCGCGCCCGCCCGGCGGGCATTGTCCGTCGCCGTCCCCGGTGCCATCATCGCCGCAGACTGCGAGGAGCTTCCGATGACGATTGCCCGGCACGAACGCCCACCCGAGCTCGTGGGCGTCCCGTTGAACGATATCGCCCAACGCTACACCCGCGCATTCCGGGAAATCGCGCCCGACTGGGAGGCTTTCGAGGATGCCAAGGTCGAGGGCTACAAGCGTGCCCAGCACCGCTTCATCGGCCCCGGCGGATCCGGCAAGCACCACGACACCGAGGCAATCCCGGCGCGCGGCTTCACGCTGTCGATCATGTATGTCGAGCCGGGTCAGGGGAACGCGGCCCACACCCACGAGGTCGAGGAGATCTTCTTCGTCCTCAAGGGCCATCTGACAGTCTTCTTCGACGACGAGAACACGGGGGAGCGGATCGAAAAGCGCCTGGGCCCGTGGGAATGCGCCGCATGCCCGCCGGGAGTCGTCCACGGCTACGTCAACGACAGCCTGGAGCCGGTCTATTTCCAGGTCATGCTCGGACGCGGCCGGCCCGAGACCATGGGCTATTCCGACGAGGAGCTGTTCCAGCGCCGCGACGCCCATCTGAAAAGCGCCTGAACCCTTGCGAGCCATAGGAGAGCGGGTGCGCCGGATCGAGGATCCGGCGCTGTTGCGCGGGCGCGGGCAGTTCGTCGACGACATCCGCATTCCCGGCACGCTGCACGCCGCTTTCGTCCGAAGTCCTCACCCGCACGCCCGCATCGCGGGGATCGATACCGCCGCGGCCCTGGGTCTGGAGGGGGTGCGGGCGGTCTATGCCGGTGACGATCTCCGGCCCCATATCGTCCAGCCGCGCATGCCGCTCGGCTTCAGGGACGAGCGGCTGCCCGACGACGTCACGCCGTTCGTTCTCGCCGACCGCGAGGTGAGCCATGTCGGCGAGGCGGTCGCGGCGGTAATCGCGGACAGCCGCTATATCGCGGAAGACGCCGCCGCGCTGGTCGAGGTCGAGTACGAGCCCCTGCCGTCGGTCGCCGGTTGCCGCGAGGCGGCGCGGCCCGGCGCCCCGCCCGTCCGCGACGGGCGCGACAGCAACGTGCTGCTCGAATTCGGCCAATCCTACGGCGATTGCGACGCCGCCTTCGCGCGCGCCGCGCATGTCGCGAAAGAGACCTTCGTCCAGCATCGCGGCGCCGCGCATTCGATAGAGGGGAGGGGCGCGGTCGCCCGCCACGACCCGGTCGAGGACCGGACCACGATCTGGACGTCGACCCAGATGTCGCACGAGGTCCGCGCCGGGCTGGTCAGGATGCTCGGCGCCGACGAGAGCCGCATCCGCGTGGTCGCGCCCGACGTGGGCGGCGGGTTCGGCTGCAAGTACCTGCTCTACAACGAAGAGCTGGTGGTCGTCCTGGCCGCCCGCCTGCTCGGGCGCCCGGTCAAGTGGATCGAGGACCGCCGCGAGCATTTCACCGGCTCGATCCAGGAGCGCGAGCAGTACTGGGAGATGGAAATCGCGGTCGCGGAAGACGGCGCGATCCTCGGTATCCGCGGCACCATGCTCCAGGACCAGGGCGCCTACACGCCGCAGGGCATCAACCTCGCCTACAACGCATCGACCTCGGTTCCCGGCGCCTACATCGTCCCGAGCTACGAGCTTGCCGTGAAGGTGGTCGAGACCAACGCCATACCGTCCATGCCGGTACGCGGCGCGGGCTACCCCGAGGGCAACTACATCGTCGAGCGCATGCTCGACCGCGCCGCTGCCGGGCTCGGGATGGATCGCGCGGATATCCGGCGGCGCAACCTGATCCCCACCGAGGCCATGCCCTACGAGATGCCGCTCAAGACCCGGGCGGGAACGCCGGTCAAGGCGGATAGCGGCGATTTCGTCAAATGCCAGGACATCGCGCTCCGGGCGGTGGACGCGGCCGGGTTCGCCGCGCGCCGGAGCGCCGCCCGCGCCGAGGGGCACTATCTCGGGCTCGGCCTCGCCAACGGGCTCAAGGGGACCGGGCGCGGGCCGTTCGAGTCCGGCATCGTCCGCATCGACCGGTCGGGACGGGTGCGGGTGTTCACCGGCGCGCTCGCCATCGGCCAGGGGCTGAAGACCATCCTCGCCCAGATCGCGGGCGAGTCGCTCGGCGTGGCGCCGGCCGAAATCGAGGTCGTCTGCGGCGACACCGGCACGATCGCGCTCGGGCTCGGCGGCTTCGCCAGCCGCCAGACCGTCACCGCCGGCTCCTCGGTCCACATCGCCGCGGGCGAGGTGCGGGACAAGGCGCTCAAGCTCGCCGGCCACATGCTGGAGGCGGCGCCCGAGGATCTCGAGATCGTCGATGGGATTGTCCGCGTCGCCGGCGCGCCCGATCTCTCGGTGCCGTTGAGCGAAATCGCGGAGGCGGCCTCCGGGGTGCCCGGCTATTCGCTGCCGGAGGGCGTCGAGGCCGGGCTCGAGGCGAACGTCAATTTCAAGCCGTCCGGGCTCACCTATTCCAACGGGGTCCATGCCGTCGAGGTCGAGGTCGACGTGGAAACCGGGGCGGTCGAATTCCTCAACTACGTCGTGGTGAGCGATTGCGGGCGGATCGTGAACCCGATGCTGGTCGACGGGCAGGTCGCCGGCGGCGTGGTGCACGGGATCGGCAACGCGCTTTACGAATGGATGGGCTACGACCCCGCCGGGCAGCCGCTCACGACGACGCTCGCCGACTACATCATGCCGACCGCGGCGGAGCTCACCCGGCTCGACCTCCGCTACGAGGAGACCCCGTCCCCGATCAACCCGCTGGGGGTCAAGGGGGTCGGCGAATGCGGCACCGTGCCGGCGGCCGCGGCCATCGTCGCCGCGGTCGAGGACGCGCTCTCGCCCTTCGGGATCGAGGTCTCCGACTATCCCGTCACCCCGCCCAGGCTGAGAGCCCTGATCGAGGCGGCGGGCGGATGAGGGTGTCAGGGCAGAGAAAATTCGTGCCCAGACTTCTGCACGTCCTGATGGCCGCCGGCCTGGTCGCTCTTTTCCCCGTCTCCTCTCCGCATGCCCAGCAAGACGGCGCGCACCGGTTCGGACCCCTGACGATCGAAGCGCCCTGGGCGCGGGCGAGTGCCGGCGCCGCGAGGACGGGCGCGGCCTATCTCAGGATCGTCAATTCCGGCGCCGAGGCCGACCGCCTTCTCGACGCCTCTTCACCTGCCGCCGAACGTGTCGAGCTGCACACCCACAGGATGCGGGACGGCGTGATGCGGATGCGCCGGATCGAGGCAGTCTCCGTCCCGGGCAACGGGGCCGCGGAGTTGAAGCCCGGCGGCGACCACGCGATGCTGATGGGGCTGACCGGTCCCCTGAAGGAGGGTGGCACCTTTCCGCTCACCCTGAGCTTCGAGAAGGCGGGGAAGATCACGGTGCCGGTGACAGTGCGTCCGGTCACGGCACGCGGCCCGGGCATGAAGCACCACGATCACAAGTAAGTTCGGTACGGACCGCCGCGTCCCGGTCAGGTCTCCGTCCGCTCCCGGCGGTGCAGGACGCCGGTCTCGGCGAGGCGCGACATCTCCGCCTCGTCGTAACCGAGCTCCTCCAGGATCGCCGCGTTGTCGGCGCCGAGCCGGGGTGCGGCGGAGCGGATCCCGGCCGGGGTCTCGGTGAACCGCGCCGCCGGACGGGGCTGGCGCACCGGGCCAAGGTCGGGATCGTCGCGGATCTCGACGATCGCGTTCTCGATCACCTGGGCGTTCTCGATCACCTCGCCGCGCTTGAGTACCGGCGCGGCGGGCACGACCTCGCGGTCGAACCGGGCGAGGATTTCCGCCGTCGGCCACTTGGCGATCTCCTCGTTCATGATCGTCCGGCGCTCGGTCCGGTTTTGGCCGCGCGCGGCGGCGGTCCTGAAGCGCGGGTCCTCGATCAGCTCCTCGCGCCCGAGGGCGCGGCACATCCCGGCCCATTCCGCGTTGGAGATGACGGCCCCGGTGATATACCCGTCCTTCGTCCTGAAGATCAGGTCCGGGCCCGCCTGCTGGCGCGCCGGGTCCTGCTCGTTGTCGAGGAAGGTGAGCGGCGAGCTCGCCTCGGGCCAGAGATAGGCGACCATGGTATCCAGCATGGCGAGCCGGACATGCTGCCCCTTGCCGGTGCGCTCGCGCGCGAACAGCGCCGCCGTGATGGCCTGCGCCGCGGTCACCGAGGTCGTCTTGTCGGGGACGATCGTGCGCACCATGCGCGGTCGGCCGGTCTCGTTGTCGGTCTGGATGTCGCAGAGCCCGGAGAGCGCCTGGATGATCCCGTCATAGACCCGCTGATGCGCATAGGGCCCCGTCTCGCCGAACCCGCTGATCGAGACGAAGATAATGTCGGGCTTGAGCGCACGCACGACGTCCTCGCCGAGCCCCATGCGCTCGATCGCGCCCGGACGGAAGTTCTGCACCAGCACGTCGGCGGTCGCGGCGAGCTTGCGGACGATGGCGAGCCCCTCGCCCGTCTTGAGGTCGACGCAGAGCGAGCGCTTCGAGCGGTTGCACGACAGGAACGACGCCGACATGCCGCGGTGGATGACGCCGTATTGCCGCATGATGTCGCCCGCTGGCGACTCGATCTTGATCACGTCCGCGCCCTGGTCGGCGAGCATCATGGTCGCCACCGGACCCGAGACCATCGTCGTCAGGTCGAGAACGCGGACGCCGTCGAGGGGACCCGGCATGGCTCAGACCTCCGGCGCGGCGCGCCCGCCATAGTTCCGTGGATAGGTCTCCGCGTAGGCCGGGCGCGACCTCATGCGGATCCGGTAGTCGCGCAGGAATTCCGGCAGCGCGAGCTCGTAGCGCTGGCCGGCGTCGAGACACGACATGAACAGAATGTCGGCGATGCTGATCTTCTCTCCCATCAGGAATTCTCCGGCCTCGACGATGCGCTCCTTCATCCGTTCGAGCTGGTGGTCGAAATACTCGATCGCCGCGCGGACGGCGATGGGCGAGGCGCCGTATTCCTGGACCAGGTCGCCGTGCCGCCGGATGTTGTAGATCGCGTTGGCGTCGAGCTCGCTCATCGCGAAGAAGCACCATTCGAGCAGCCGCGCCCGCCCAAGCGTGTCGCCCGGCACGTAGAAGCGATCCGGCACCGGAAACGTCTCGGTCATGTAGGTCATTATCGCGGCGCTCTCGGTCAGGCAGACATCCCCGTGCACCATGGCCGGGACCTTGTGGCGCGGGTTGATGGCCAGGAACTCGTCGGTCTTGGTTTCGCCGGTGCGGGGGCCGATCGGGCGGTGCTCGTAGTCGAGGCCGAGCTCTTCCGCGAGCCACAGCGTGCGGTGGGTCCGCATCGTGCCCGCGCCCCAGAGGACCAGCTTTTGCGTCGTCATGTCGTCGCTCCCAAAGTGTCCCCCGGGCCGGGGCTCGAAGCGGCCGCGTTCACCCGATGGCGCGCAGGACGCGGACGATGTCCTCCGCTTCCGTCACGCCCGCGATAATGACCTGGTCGAGGCCGGCGTCCCGGTACTCCCGGACCCGTGCGCGCACGGTCTCCTCGGTTCCGCAAGCCGCGTGGGCCGCGAGCACCTCGGGGCCGATTATACGTTCCACCCTGGACCAGTCTTCCGCGGCCCAGGCGGCACGGAGCGCTTCCTGGTCGAGTTCGACGCCCGCCGCCTCCAGGTTCGGCCCGTGATGAGCGCCGCGCAGCACGAAGCCCAGCGCCCGCTTGAGCTCGGCCGGCGCCTCGCCGATCCGGGTATAGACCTGACCGTAACGGGCCGCGCCGCTCGCACCCAATCTCGCGATGCACTGGCGCATGAAGGGGACCGACACCGTGGTCGACAGAAGCACCCCGTCCGCCACCCGCCCGGCAAGCGCCAGCATGCGCGGCCCGGACGCGGCAAGCACGACGGGAATGTCGCGCGGCGCGTTGATCAGCCCCCGCCCGCCCAGCCGGTATATCTCGCCGTCGTGGTCGAGGGTCTCTCCGGCATAGAGGCGGCGGCAGATCTCGATGGACTCGGCAATCCGCGTGAGCGGGCGTTCCGTCGCGATGCCCGCGGCGTCGAGGTCGCCCGGCGCGCCCACGCCGAGCGAGAGCACCACGCGGCCGGGATAGAGCTCGTCGAGCGTCGCCGCCGTCATCGCGGCGTAGACCGGGTGGATCGAGAACGGGCTCAACGCCATCAGCGCGACCTCGAGCCTTTCGGTCGCCGCCAGGGCGGCGCCGGCCAATGCCACCGGATCGCGCAGGAACAGGTGCGTCGCGATCCACAGCGTCCTGGCGCCGCCCGCTTCGGCCGCGCGGGCCTGCGCCGCGATCTCGCGCGCGGGCGAAAAACAGTCCAGCGATACGCCGAGCTCAGACATCGAAACCGTAATGCTCCCCCAGCGCGCGGCGCAGGTCGTCGAGGTCGGCCTCGACCGCGGGCAACGGAGCGGATGGCGCCGCACCCGCATCCTTGAGGCCGGAGGCGGTGGCGACCGCGACGACGGTGTCGCCGCGCCGGATCGTCCCGTCGGCGCCCAGCCGGTCGATGGCGGCGAGGGAAGCGGCCGAGGATGCCTCCACGAACAGCCCGGATTTGCGCGCGAGCGCCGCTTGCGCCGCGAGGATGGCGCCGTCGTCCAGGGCTACGGCGATCCCGTCCGTCCGGCGGAGCGCCAGCAGCGCCTGCGCGGTGCTGCGCGGAATGTCGATGGAGACCGCGACGGAGCCCGTGTCGCGCTCGATTGCGGGCGGCATCGGCTCGTCCGCGGACAGCCCGGCGGAGAGCGACCCCGACACCTCGGCCGCGACCAGCCGCGGCATCGCGCCCGTCCATCCCCAGCGCCGCATCTCGTCGAATCCCTTCCACAGCCCGAACAGCGCATCGCCGTAGCACACCGGAAGGACGCACCAGTCCGGCACGCGCCAGTCGAGCTGTTCGGCGATCTCGTAGGCCAGCGTCTTGTATCCCTCGATGCCGATGGGGTTGCTGCCCGCCGTCGGTCCGAAAAAGGGCGAGGTCGGAAACCAGCCGAATTTCTCCACCGCCCGCGACAGTATGCGCCAGCGATCCTCCTTTTCGGCGCATTCGAGCACCATCGCACCCGTCGCCCGGATTTGCCCGACCATGGGCCCGGCGGCGCCCCTGAAGGTGAGCACCACGCAGGGCAGGCCCGCGCGCGCGGCATAGGACGCGGCCGCCGCTCCCGCATTGCCGGACGAGCTGGTGGCGATGACTCCGGCGTCTATGGAAGCCGCCCATGAAACGGCGACGCTCGCCAGCCGGTCCTTGAAGGACCAGGTCGGGTTGCGGGTCTCGTCCTTGACGAAGAGCGCCTCGCAATGGGGCCAGGCGACCGGAATGAGCGGCGTCATCCCTTCGCCGAGACTGATTGCCGCGTCGGCCTCCAGCGGCAGAGCGTCCGCGAAGCGCCACAGCGTTCGTGGCGCGCTTGGCAGGGCGTCCCGGTCCGGAGGGGCGGAGTCGTCGTAGACGACGCTGAGGTTCGCGGCCACTCCCTCTCTCTCGCAAGCGCCGCAGGCGCGGTCGAATCCGTCCAGCGGCCAGGATCGTCCGCATCGGATGCAGGAAAGCGCCGCCGGCTTCATCCCGTCCGCCTGCCCGCTCTCGATCCCGCGCGCTCAATCATGGTCGCCGCCCAGCTCGATGACGGTGCCGACGCCCGCGGCAACTGCCCGGCGCTCGATATGCTGGGCGGTGATGAGGTCCTGGATCGGAAGCCCCAGCGACTTGTAGTAGGTGATCTCCTCTTCGGTTTCCCGGCCGGGGCAGGCGCCGGCGACGATATCGGCGATCCCGGTCACCTCGTCCTCGCGGATCGCGCCTTCGGCGATCGGGATCGCCAGGTCCCCCGCATTGGCGAGACTCTCGGCGGGGCTGTCGATAACCAGCTTCTTCGCGCGAACGACGGTCTCGGTATCGACTTCACGGGCCGTCGCCACATTCGCGCCGGCCGCGGCGACAAAGGTTCCCGCGCGCAGGTCCCGGCCGCGGATGACGGGCTCGGACGAGGTGGTCGCCGCGACGACGATATCGGCCTTGCCGACCGCCTCCCCCACCGAACCGGCGAGCCGCGCGTCGTCGGGCAAACCCGGCTCGGCCTCGATCCATTCGACGAAGGCGCGGGCGCGGGCCTCGCTCCTGCCCGCGACCAGCACGCGTTCCAGATCGTGGGTCCGGGCGAGCGCCTGGAGCTGGTTGCGGGCAACCCTCCCGGCGCCGACCGCGGCCACGACGCGGGAATCCGCGCGGGCGAGGCGGCGCGCGGCGGCGCCGGTTCCCGCCCCGGTCCGGAGGTCCGTCAGGTAGCCGCCTTCCATAACGGTGCGCGGATGGCCGGTCTCGCCGTCGAACAGCGTCACGATCGCCGACATCCGGGCGACGCCGCGTTCGGCGTTGCCGAAGAAGTCGGAGACCACCTTGACCCCGTACCCCCCGCCGCCCTTCAGGAAGGACGGGTTGAAGATGGCGACGCCCGGAGGCGATTCCGAGACTACGAAGCTCCGCAGGCCCTCGACGCTCTCGCGGGCCGCGAGCCGGGTGAACGCCTCCTCCTGTATCGGGATCGCCGCGCCCATGTCGATCAACGACCGGACATCGTTCTCGGTCAGGATTCGAAGCCGCACCGCCGATCCTCCCCGGTCCACTGATAGGAGCGGGGCGGTCCCGGGTCAACGCGGGCGCGCTGTGGCATAGTTCCGCGCGAAGGAGGGCCGCGTGGCGCTGCTCGCGATACACAACGCGCGTCTCGTCACCGGGACGTGGGAACGACCGGGCGGAATCGTCGTCGGCGATGACGGGCGGATCGAGGCGCTGGTCGAAGCGGATGCCCGGCCCGACGCCGAAACCGTCATCGACGCGCGCGGGCGGCTCCTGTTTCCCGGGTTCATCGACGCCCACGTGCACATGCGCGATCCGGGCTATGCGCACAAGGAGACCTTCGCCACGGGCACGATGGCGGCGGCCTGCGGCGGGGTGACCACCGTGATGTGCATGCCGAACACCGACCCGCCGGCCGATTCCGCCGAAGGAATCGAGGCGATGCGCGCCGCCGGGGAGGGGACGAGCCTGGTGGACTTCACCATCCAGGCCGGGGTTACGCAGGACAACATCGCCGATATTCCGGCCCTTTGGGACATGGGCGTGACCTCCTTCGAGGCGCTGCTGTCGGATGCGCCGGCATCGATGCTGCTGGACAGCGACGGGCTGATCCGGGCGGCCGAGGCGGTTGCCGCCTGCGGCGGCGTGATCGGCGTCTATACCGGAGAGCCGGCCCTGGTCGAGGCCGCGCTCGACCGCCTCGCCGGACGCACCGATTTCGCCGCGTTCGCCGAAGCGCGCGCGCCGCTCGGCGAAGCCATGGGGCTCGCCCGCCTGATCGAGATTGCGCGCGCGACGAAGGCCCGGATCGTCGCCCGCCAGGTCTGCACCGCCCGCGGCTTCGCCATGATCGAGGCTGCCCGTGGAGACGACCCCTCGGTTTCCATCGCCGCCGAGGTGACGCCCCATCATTTCTCGCTGGACACCGGCGCGGTCGAACGGCACGGGCCGTTCGCTCTCATGGTTCCCCCGCTGCGCGGTCCCGACGACCGTGAAGCTTCCCGGAAGGCCCTCGGGTCGGGCGCGGCGGATTTCGTGGGTTCCGACCACGCGCCGCACGCGTTCGACGAAAAGAACCGGCCGAGTCCCTGGGATGTCCCGGGAGGCACGCCTGGGCTCGACACCATCGTCCCCGCGACGGTCGATCTCGCGGCGGCGGGCGAAATCCCCTGGACGCGGGTCGCGGCGGCGTTGTGCTCGGTGCCGGCGCGGCTGTTCGGGATCGCCGACCGCAAGGGCCGGCTTGCCGCGGGTGCCGACGGCGATCTGGTGCTGATCGACCCCGGGCTGTCGAGAACCGTCGATGCCGGTTCGATCCGCTCGCGCGCCGGGCGCTCGCCCTTCGAGGGAACGACGCTGACCGGCTGGCCGGTGCTCACGGTGTTGCGCGGGCGCCCGATCGCAGAGGACGGGCGTTATGTCGGGGACGAGCCGCGCGGGCGCTGGCTGCGCCGCGGCGCGGTCGACTGGAGCTGAGCGATGTTCGGAGAAGCGGGGCGGATCGGGCTCGTCGTGCCGGCCAATAACGGCGTCCTGGAACCGGAATTGTGGTCCGTCCTGCCCGAGGGCGTCGCGCTCTACGCCACCCGAATCCTCGCGAAGGGCGAGCTCACGCCCCGGGCCGTGCATGCGATGGAAGAAAATGTCGACCGCGCCGTCGACGAGCTCGCCGCGACCGGGGTCGACGCGATCGTTTATGCCGACATGGTGACGACGTTCATCATGGAGCCAGGGTGGAACGAGACGCGCACCGGGGAAATCGCGGCGCGTACGGGCTGCCCCTGCATCTCGGCCTGGACGGCCCTGCGCGACGCGCTCGCGCATCTCGGCATCGCCCGGTTCGCGCTCGGCACGCCCTATCCGGCGGCGATCCACGCGCTGGCACCGCCGTTCTTCGCCGGGCGCGGGTTCTCCCTCACGGACGACGCCACGCTCGATATCCGTCAGATGGCCGACGTCCCGCGGGTCGATGCCGGTCGTCTTCGCGATCTGGTCGCCGGTCTCGATCGCACGGCGGCGGAGGCGGTGGTGCTGCTTGCCACCGACCTGCCCACTTTCGCTTCGCTGGAAAGCCTGCGGGCGATGACCGGGCTCCCGGTGTTGAGCTCCAACCAAACGATCCTCTGGTCGGCGCTTCGCACCGTCGGAAACGACGCGACGATCGAATCTCTCGGACCCCTGTCCCGGGGCTGAAGCAGCGGGACGCGCCGGGCCGAGACCGGCCCGGCGCGAATCACGCTCGGGAGCGCCCTCTTACTTGAGGATCAGCCCGTGCTTCGCCTTGTCCGGCACCTTGTCGATGACGCCCCGCTTCGCGGCCATCTCGAGGAAGGCCCATTGCGAGTCGATCACCTTCTGGTTCCAGTCGGTCAGGAACACCCGCTTTTCCGACAGCAGGCGCTTGTACACGTCGGCCTGGGCCTGGTTCTTGACCGCGGCGAGCTTGCCGTGCTTCTTCACCGCCGCGGCGAGGTTCTCCGGCTTGCGCAGCCACTCCCACGCCTCATGGGAGGCCGCCACGAAGCGCTTGGCGCGGTCCGGATCCTCTTCCACCCAGGATCGCCAGGCGACGATCGGGGCCGACCAGACCACCGGGTAGCCGGTCTTCTCTTTCCAATAGGTGTTGGCGGAGAAGATCGAGCGGTACTTGTCCGGCTGCGCGAGGGCCGCGACGGTCAACGAGGAGATGTTGAACATCGAATCGACCTTGCCGCCTTCGAGGAACTTGAACAGCGCCGGCGCGGCCGCCTGCACGAAATCGGTGTCCTTGAGGACATCGACGCCGTAGGCGTCGATCAGCGCGGCCCGCGTCGCCTTGAACGCGCCCGCGCCCGTCGACCAGCTCGAGAACTTCTTGCCCTTCAGGTCGGGAACCGCCTTGAACGGGGTCTCGTTGCGGACCATGACCTCCTGCATCACCGTCAGCCCGCCGCCGATGACGACCCAGTCGAGTCCCTTGTTGATGCGGGCGATCGCCGCCGTCCCGGGATAGTAGGTGACCATGCATTCCTTGGCGGGGAGGCCGGCGACGTGGCCGCGGAACGGCCGGGCATCGAGCTTCAGGTCTATCCCGTGCTTTTCGTAGATCCCTGCATCCTTGCCGCCGTAGGCACTGAGGATGAAGACACTGTTCCTTGGAACCGTAGTGTTCACCGTCTTGAGCGCCGCGGCGAGGGCTGGCGCGGAAACCGCAATGGCTGCAAGAACGGAGAGACCCCCGAGCAGCAAAGGTTTTTTGAACATCTCATTCCTCCCTTCGATTCGTCCGGCGGCTCGCCTGGCCGGTCTCGGGAGGCGAACCGGTCCGTTCATGCTGGGTGGGGGCGGTGCAACTGTCAAGTCGCGCGACCGTCGGCGGCCCGCTCCTTGGCAGCTTCCCGGGCCCCCGCCATAATGCCGGCGCGGCGGAAAGCGGGGGGTTCGGCATGAAGCTCGACATCTACAATCACATTTTTCCGGTCAAGTATTTCGAGCGGATGCAGGAGGTCATTCCCAACAAGGGGCCCATAAAGCGCTGGCTCAACATCCCCGTCCTCTACGATGTCGAGGCGAGGCTCCGCATGATGGACGGGTTCGGCGAATACCAGCAGATCCTGTCCAATTCGATGCCGCCCATCGAGTTCATCGCGGGACCGGAGCAGACGCCCGAGCTCGCACGGCTCGCCAATGACGGCATGGCGGAGCTCTGCAAGCGCTATCCCGACCGTTTCCCGAGCTTCATCGCCTCGCTGCCGATGAACAACATGGATGCGACGATCGAGGAGATCGACCGCGCCATCGTCGAGCTCGACGCCTGCGGCGTGCAGATCTTCAGCCACGTCAACAACCGGCCGCTCGACGAGCCCGAGTTCTACCCGCTGTTCGAGAAGATGGCGGGGCACGACCTGCCGATCTGGCTGCATCCGGCGCGCGCCGCCAACCACCCGGACTACCTGACCGAAGAAAAGTCGAAGTACGAGATCTGGTGGACTTTCGGCTGGCCCTACGAGACCTCTGCCGCGATGGCCCGGATCGTGTTCTCGGGCATCTTCGACAAGCTGCCCGACATCAAGATCATCTCGCACCATCTGGGCGCGATGATCCCCTATTTCGAGGGCCGCGTCGGGCCCGGCTGGGACCAGCTCGGCACGCGGACGGCGGACGAGGACTACGAGGCCCTCCTCGCTTCGATGAAGAAGCGGCCCGTCGACTATTTCAAGATGTTCTACGCCGATACCGCGACCTTCGGCTCGGACGCCGCGACCGATTGCGGCCTCGCCTTCTTCGGCGTCGACAAGTGCCTGTTCGCGTCCGACTGCCCGTTCGATCCCGAGGGCGGGCCGATGTATATCCGCGAGACCATCCGCATCCTCGACAATATCGAGGTCACGGATGCCGAGCGGAACGCGCTCTATCTCGACAATGCGAAGAAGCTGTTGAAGCTCAACTGAAGCGTCGGCGCGGACCCGTCCCGGATTTCCCATCTTGGCCGACCTGCTCGCCGATCCGGTTCGGCGTCGCGGGCTGATCGGGGTCGCGCTCGCCGTCGGCGCGACGATTACCTTCACGGCGTCCACGGTCGGCGCGGTGTTCTCCTACGAGGGCGGCGGCGAGCCGCTGGCCGCCATCAGCTCCCGCTATATCGGCGCGATGCTGGTCTTCATACCGCTGCTTCATTTCTCCGGCATAGGCTTCAGCCTGCCGCGCCGCGAGCGGGCGATCTCGCTCGCCCTCGGCGGGCTTGCCGCGGTTCAGGCCTATTGCCTCTACAACTCGATCGCCCATATCGCCGTCGGGCTCACCTTCGCGATCTTCTACATCTACCCGATCCTGGTCGCCCTGATCGCCATCGCCTTCCGACAGGACAGGATCACGCCGGCGATCGTCGTCGGGCTGGTCGTCGCCTTCGCCGGGCTGATGCTGGTCTTCGACGTGTCGGACAAGGGGTCCAATCTCTGGGGATCCCTGCTCGCCATCGGGGCGGCGGTCTCGTGGGCGATCATCACCGTCGGAAGCGGCGGGGTGATGCGTACGCAGGATCCCCGCCTGTTCACCTTCTACCTGCAGCTTTCGGCGGGGCTGATCTATCTCGTCATCTGCCTGATCGAGGGCGACGTCGCCCTCCCGCAGACGGCCAAGGGCTGGGCCGGTCTGATCTCGCTGCCGTTGTTCTACGCCGCGTCCACGCTCGGCTTCTTCGGGGCCATCGCGATGATCGGCTCGATCCGCGCCGCGCTGCTGATGAACCTGGAGCCCGTGTTCACCATCGCCGCCGGATTCCTGATCCTGGGCCAGGTGCTCACGCCGCTCCAGCTCGCCGGCGCCGCGCTGGTGATCGGTGCCGTGCTGGCGGTCAGGATCGAAAAGGCGCGCCCGTCCTAGTCGCGCTCGAACTTCGCTTCGCGCCTGTCCAGAAACGCCTCCATGCCGGCGCGGGCGTCGGTACTGGTCTGGGTGAGGGCGGAGGCCACCGACTCGGTGAACAGCCCTTCCTGCCTCGGCATGTCGGCGATGCGGCCGATCGCGCCGAGAACCATCGCGTTGACCATCGGCGCGTTGTCCGCGACCGTCTCGGCGAGTTCCACCGCCTTGTCGAACGCTTCGCCCTCGCCAACCAGGTAATGGGAGAGGCCCAGCCTCTGGCCCTCCTCGGCCGAGACGCGGCGCCCGGTGAGCATCATCTCCGTGGTGCGGCCGGCGCCGATGATACGCGTCACGCGCACCGTCGCGCCGCCGCCAACGAAAATGCCCCGCCGCCCTTCCGGCAACTGGTAGACCGCGCTCGGTTCGGCGACGCGAACATGGGTGGCCGAGGCGATTTCGAGACCGCCGCCCATCACCGCGCCCTTCATCGCGGCGATCACCGGAAGCCCGCCGAGCTCCACCATGTCGAGCGTCCGGTGCCAGTAGCGCGAGGTTTCGAAGGACTCGACGGGATCGCGTTCCTTGTGCTCCGAAAGGTCGAGCCCGGCGCAGAAATGCCTGCCCTCGCCGCAAAGCACCACCGCCCGGGCTTCGCCCGGCGGGGCCTGAAAGAACCGGTTTATGTCCCCGATCAGCCGGTTGTTGACCGCGTTGCTCTTCTCGGGTCGATCGAGGGTCAGGATCGCGATCTTTCCCCGCGATTCGAACCGCAAGACGTCGCTTTCGAACTTCGTCACCCTGGATTTGACCCCGCTAGCGTTTCGCGCCAGCTATAGGGGCCGCAACGGGCGGTGTAAACTGGGGCGCCACGGGACAGGGAGTGGGACATGGATATCGCGGGAATTTCGGCGTTGGTCACCGGCGGCGCCTCGGGGCTCGGCGCGGCAAGCGCGCGGCGCCTGGCCGATCTGGGGGCGAAGGTCGGGATCGTCGACCTCAACGGCGACGGCGCGCGGACGGTCGGTGCCGAGATCGGCGGCACGGGGGTCGGCTGCGACGTTACCAGCCCCGACGCGGTGGAGGCGGCGCTCGCCCGGATTTCCGACGCGGTGGGCGTGCCCCGCGTGGTGGTGAACTGCGCCGGGATCGGCGTCGCCGGGCGCATCGTCGGCCGCGGCGGCCCGATGGCGCTCGAGGAATTTACCCGCGTGGTCGATATCAACCTGTTCGGCACGTTCAACGTGATGAGGCTTGCCGTCGCCGCGATGTCCGCCCTCGATCCGAACGAAGGGGGCGAGCGCGGGGTCGTCGTCAACACTGCGTCGGTCGCCGCTTACGACGGGCAGATCGGCCAGGCGGCCTATTCCGCCTCGAAGGGCGCCATCGCCTCGATGACGCTGCCCGCGGCGCGCGAATTCGCCCGCATGGGCGTGCGCGTGATGACGATCGCGCCCGGCATCCTGTTGACGCCCATGTTCGACAACGTGCCCGAGGCCGCGCGGGAGGGGCTGCTCTCGATCACCCAGTTTCCGCCCCGGCTGGGCGCACCGGAGGAATATGCCCAGCTGGTCCAGCAGATCGTGGAAAACCCCCTGCTGAACGGCGAGGTCATACGCCTCGACGGCGCGGTGCGCCTGCCGCCCAGATAGGAAGGAGGCCGGAATGGCCGAGACCCGGAAGAAGGCCCGCGTGATGGGCATCAACCATGTCGTGCTTGAAGTCGACGACCTGGACGAGGCGCTTGCGTTCTACGGCGCCGTGTTCGAATTCGAACTGCGGGGCCGCGGCGAGACCAACGCCTTCATCGACATGGGCGATCAGTTCATCCAGTTGACGGTGAACAAAGGCGGCTCGCCTGACGTGAAGCGCCATTTCGGCCTGGTGGTCGACGACCGCAGCACGGTCCGCGCGGCTCTGGAGGAGCTCGGCGCCGAGATGATCGGCGCCCGGCTCAATTTCCGCGATCCGTGGGGCAACCGCGTCGAGGTCGTGCCCTACGACAACATCCAGTTCACCAAGGCCGAGCCGGTCCTGCGGGGAATGGGCCTCGATGGGTTAGAAAAGACGCCCTCCGCCAGGGAAGAGC
Source organism: Defluviicoccus sp. (assembly GCA_028820505.1). Classification (GTDB taxonomy): domain Bacteria; phylum Pseudomonadota; class Alphaproteobacteria; order MPNO01; family MPNO01; genus MPNO01. The sequence goes on along the minus strand of JAPPIT010000214.1, from coordinate 33,528 downwards.
TGGCGAAGAAAGGGCTGGCATAGCGGGCGTATCGAAGGATCGGATGCCCCTCGCCTACAGATCTCTCACATACGGCAGGACTTCCTCGCCGAAGATCTCCAGCGACCGCATGATCTCGGGCTGGGGCAGCGAGCCGAAATCGACCAGCATCCCGATCTGGGTGATGCCGATGTCCGACAGCACCCGGATCCGTTCGATCGCCTGTTCCGGACCGCCCATCAGGACCCGGCCCGGAAAGTACGACTCGAACGTAAACCTGCGCTGTCCCGCGTCGCGCTGCTCGTAGCCCTTGTACGCGACCGGATCGGCGGGATTGCGGGTGGCTTCGAGCCCCGCGGCGGCATATTCGCTCATCGGTCCGTGGACCGCCGCTGCCAGTCTTTCGTCGTCGCCCTCGGCGAGGAAATGGGCGTGGTAGACGCAACAGATCTCGTGGTCCTCGATCCTGCGTCCCGCTTTCCGCAGGGCGTCGCGGTACCAGCCGATGCGCTCGACCGCGATGTCGTGGTCGACGTGGTAGGCGACGTAGAGGAGGTTGTGGCCCTCCCGGGCCGTCCATTCGAAGCTCTCCGGCGACAGCAGGCAGGCGACCCAGATCGGCGGGTGCGGCTTCTGGTACACCGGCGGCAGGATCGGCAGCCCGCTCATCGCCGGCCGGAAACCGCCGTCGAATTCGAGCGTCGGCTCCGACCACGCCTTGCGGATCAGGCCGACGCCTTCCTCGACCCTTTCCCGGCTTTCCTTCATCGGCACCCCGAAGGCGTCGAACTCGTCGCGGATGAAGCCGCGCCCGACGCCGAAATCGAACCGTCCCTTGGAAAGCTGATCGAGCGCCGCCGCCTGTTCCGCCACCCGCACGGGATCGTTCAGCGGCAGGATGGTCGCGCCGGTGCCGAGCCGGATTCGCTCGGTCCGTCCCGCGAGGTAGGAGAGGAACGCGTAGTTCGCCGGCAGCAGGCCGCCATGGCGCACGAAGTGGTGTTCCACCATCCATGCGTAGTCGATGCCGATCCGGTCGGCGTAGACGACCTGCTCGACCATGTTGTGGTAATGGGTATGGGCGTCGCGGGTCTCGGGCAGGTAGGTCGGCAGATAGAAAAGGCCGAATTTCATCTGCGGCTCCCACGGGATGACAGTTGCGGCGGCGGACAGTTTGATGCGGCGGGGTCGCGGGGCGCAAGCGACGCCCGCCGCCACAAGGGGGAGACAGGCGATGGGCGAGGACGAACTGTTGAGGCGGGCCTTCGCGGCGGCGCGGCGGGCGGCGGTGAACGGCAATCCGCCCTTCGGCTCGGTGCTGGCGAACGCCGCGGGCGAGATCGTTCTCGAAGCCGAGAACGACATGCTCACGACCGGCGACGTGACCGGTCATGCCGAGATCAACCTGATCCGGGCCGCCGGCCGGGGACTCGGTCCCGCGCTCGGCGGCTACACGCTCTATACGAGCTGCGAGCCCTGCGCGATGTGCGCGGTCGCCGCCTACTGGTCGGGGCTCGACCGGATTGTGTTCGGGCTGTCGCACCCGAGGCTGGTCGAGATCAGAGGCGAGGGCGGGCCGCCGATGATGAACCTTCGCTGCCACGAGGTCGCCGAGCGCGGCGTGCGCAAGATGGCGGTCACGGGCCCGATGCTGGAGGACGAGGCGGCGGCGCTGTTCGGCTGACGCCTCAGCCGTCGCTCGGATGGATCGCGTACTCGCCGGTTTCCATCAGCCGCGCGACGGCACGGCCCGCCTCCGTCATCGAAAGGTCCGCCCGGGTTTCCAGCAGCCACGCCTGGTAGGGCTCGGCCACGTCCTCCTCCGCGCCGTGATGGGCGATGCCCTTCGGGGTCCAGGCCACCGTCCCGGGAACGGTCATCCCACCGTAGGCACCCGGCCCGCCGGCATAGACGATGACTTCGTCGTAGTCCGCGTTGCAGTGTATCGGCGGACGATCGCTGCGCCGCGAACCCAAATGGTAGAAGAGCGAACGCCCCGTCGCGTCGTCGATCAGCCGTCCCGGCGCGATGCCGCCGGAGGCGACGCCGAGACCCTTCGCGCTCTCGATGTTGAAGCGACGAACCTGCGCCGCGCCGCGCACGGCCTGTCCGCCGAGCGGATCGAATTCGTAGAAATAGGATGTCGTGCCGCTGCGGTGGCGCACGACGACCTCGTAGGCGCCCGGCGCCGCGTCGCCGAACGGAACCGGCCCGTCCACGTCGAGCGCCGTATTGAGCACCGCGCGCGGATCGGGCTCGACCGCAAGCGCGCCCTCGCATGCCGCGATCAGCGCCAGGATCGGCTCCTCGATCCCGACATAGCGCCAGGCAGCCGCGCGGGGTAGCAGGACGAAATCGCCATGCCCGACGTCGATCGCGCCGAAATCGGTTTCGAGGCGCGCGTTGCCGGAGACGATGTAGTGCACCTCGTCCGCGACGACGTTGCGCATCGCGAAGTCCATCGCGGCCGCGTATCGCGCCGCCTCCAGAACGACCCCCTCGCCCTGGAGGATCGCAACCGGAAACGCGCGCCCTTCCGCCGGGAACAGGTCGGCGATGTCGAAACGGCGCGGCGCGTATTCGCCTTCGATCCGCGTGTAGGCCGGCGAATAGCCGGCCCGCGACACGTTGGTCCGCGTGCCCGTGAACCCCTCGCGCGTGTAGTTGTAGAGATGCGGGCCGGGCTTCCGTCCGGGGTCTCCGTCCATCTTCTTCTCCCGGTTCTCGTCGATCAGGGAACGGCGCCGTTCTCGGCGGCGAGCAGCCCGTCGACCACCTGGCGGGCGAGGATGGTGCCGCCGTCGATCCCCACGTCCACCGTGCGCAGCCCGCTGGTATCCGTCTCTATCGAGGCCTGCTGGGCTTCGAGGATCGCGCGGTCTTCCTCGAAGATCCCGCAGACGATCCGGTGCCACCATTCGCCGAACTCGCCGTCGGCGAGCCGGAAATTCCGGGACACTGCCCAGAAATAGTTGGTCGTGGCCTCGGTCTCCGGCGTCAGGCAGTCGAGGACGAAGAACCGTACCCCGGCGTTCGGATCGTTCTCGCCCGGCGGCACCGCGCGGACCTCGACATGGACGTAGCAGGGCGGCTGGAAATGGACCAGCTGGTAGCGGTCGATGTTGGCGTCGTTTCCCGCCGCGGCGGCGAAGAACGGCGGCGGAGGGACGTCCCGCATGACGCGGTCGACGAACACCTCGTTTCCTTCCCTGCGGGACTCGATGGGCGTTTCCGCGACGGCATCGTTGCCGATGCTGGACGTGTGCACATAGGTCTCGTGCGACAGATCGATCAGGTTGTCGACCAGAAGCTGGTAGTGCGCCTTGACGTGGAGGCGGTCCCGGAACGGCATCCAACCGTCCTCGTCCAGCCCGGGCATCGCCGGAAGGAGCGCGGCGTCCGCGTTCCCGGGGTCCCCCATCCAGACCCAGATCCAGCCGAACTTTTCCACGACCGGATAGGCGCGGACCGCGGCGCGGCGGGGTACCCGGTCCTGGCCCGGAACGGCCACGCACCTGCCGTCCGCGTCGTAGGTGAAACCGTGATAGCCGCAAACCAGCCGGTCTCCCTCGAGCTTTCCTTTGGACAGCGGCAGGCGGCGGTGGATGCAGCGGTCGACCAGCGCGCGCGGGGTGCCGTCCTCGGTGCGGAAGAAGACGACGGGCTCGCCGCACACCGTTCGGGCGAGCGGCTCGCGGCCCACCTCCGAAACCGTGGCGGCGACGTACCAGGCTTTCTTGACGAACATGCGACGCTCCCGCTCCGACCTGCCCATGGTGGCATCGGGGGGGCTATTCGTCGACTACCCAGCGCGCCTTGCGTCGTTCCAGGAAGGCGCCGATGCCTTCCTGCGCGGCATCCGACATCCGGGTCTTCACGTTCCAGCCCAGCCCGGTTTCGAGGAGCGACGGGTCCGGCCCATAACCCAGATCGGCGACCAACGCCTTGGTGCCGGCGATCGCCTCCGGCGAAGCGGCGAGCGCCAGGCGGCAATGCGCCTCCACGCGGGCGTCGAGATCGGCGCTGCCCTCGGCCACCTCGTGTATGAGACCCGCGCGCCTCGCCAAATCGGCGTCGAAGACGACCGCTCCGGTCGCCAGATAGCGAAACCAGCCGGTGCCGATCCTGGGCAGCAGGAAGCCGGCGATGATCCCGGGAGCGAGGCCGATCCGGACTTCCGACAGGCAGAACCGGGTTTCCTTTTCCGCGATCGCCACATCGCAACAGGCGACAAGACCCAGCGCGCCCGCCATCGCGGCGCCGTGCAGCCGGCCGACGATCGTCTTGGGGCAGTTCGCGGCCGTTATGTAGACCCGTTGCAGGCGGGCCGAATCGCGGGTCACCTCGTCTTCCGTCGCGCCCCTGGTATCGCGCATCCAGTTCAGGTCGCCGCCGGAGCAGAACACCCCGCCGTTGCCGCGCAGCACGATGGCCCGCACCGTTTCGTCGCCGCCGAGGCGCTCCAGGGCGGCGAGCAGCTCGTCCATCATTTCCGGGTTTATCGCGTTCCGGCGGTCCGGGCGATTCAGCGCGACGGTCGCGATCCCGCGCGGATCGATGTCCACCTCGATGGTCTCGTAAGACTGCACGGCACGCTCCCGCGTTCAGTCGGGGATCCGGAGGCGCCCCTTGATCACCTTTCGCGTCGGGGTAAGCGGCATCTCGTCCACCAGGATCAGACGCTCCGGCCATTTGAGCTTGGCGATCCCTTCGCCTTCCAGCCACGCGACGAGGTCGGCGAGTCGGGGCGCGGCGCCGTCGCGGGGAATCGCGAAACAGCACGACCGTTCGCCCAGAACTGGATCCGGCATGGGCACGATCGCCGACTGGACAATGTCGGGGTGCCGGTCTATCGCCTCCTCGACGTCGGCCGGGTTGATCTTCACGCCGCCCCGGTTGATCAGGTCCTTCTCGCGGCCGGTGATGGAGACCGCGCCGGTATCGTCGATCACCGCGCGGTCGCCGGTGCGGAACCAGCCGTCGCCGGCAAACGAGGCCGCGTTGGCTTCGTCGTTCCCGTGGTAGCCGTCGAACACGGATGCGCCGCGGATCTGGAGTTCGCCGTCCTCGCCGGCGGGCAAGGGATTGCCGTCCGCGCCGCACACCCGTGCTTCGTTCCCCGGGCTCGGGCGTCCGCAGCCCCACGCGGCCCGTTCGATGTCCTCGTAGGGCCGCGTGAACATGCCGCACTGGCATTCTGTCATGCCCCAGAGCTGGGCAATGCGGCCGTTCCCGAGAGCTTCCTGCGCCCTCCGGTAGAATTCGGGCGCGGCCTTGGCACCTGAGACGACGCAATAATGGACCGGCGCGAGCGTTTCGCCGTCGAACAACCCGGCCTCCAGGCAGGAGGCGATATGGGCGGGCGCCGCGAAGATGTGGCTCGGCCGGAAGCTTCGTATCGCCTCCACCAGGCCCGGCGGGCTGAACCCCGGCAGCAATGCCGTCGCGCCGCCTCCGTAAAGCGTGAGGTGGAAGGAGTAGAGCCCGAACAGGTGGGTAAAGGGCGCGGCGGACATCATGATCGAGCCCGGCCCCATCTGCTTTTCGCTGCAATTGAGGCGGGCGTTGGCGAGAAACCGGCGGTAATCCGTCAGTACCGCCTTCGGGCTCGAAGAGGTGCCGGATGTGAACAACATCACGTAAGCGTCGCTGGCCGCCGGGGGCGGGGGCAACGCAACGCCCGGACGCGCGACATCGTCGAAAGCGAGCGCACCCCCCGGCGCCGGACCGCCCACCGCGACGACATGCGCGAGCGAAGGCAGGTCCGGCCGCAGCTTTGCGAGTTCGGCGGCCGGCTGCCTGTCGCCTGCCGCGGCCGCCGCGAATACCAGCTTCGCATCGGCATGGCGGATCGCGTCGGCGGCCTCGCGCGGCCCGTACGGCATGTGGATGGTGCTGGTCACCGCTCCGATGCGCGCGCAAGCGAGGATCGCATAGAGGAAGGCCGGCAGGTTGGGGAGCTGAACGGCGACCGCGTCGCCCCGGCCGATGCCGAGCGCGACGAGCCCGCCGGCCAGCGCGTCGACCCGCTCGGCGAGCGTGCGGTAGTCGACGACCTCGCCGGCGGAAAGGATCGCGGGCCGGTCCCCGCGATCCCGGACGCAGCGGTCCAGCAGGTCGGTCAGCGTGTCGTCGGTCCAGAATTCGGACCCGGCAGCGGTGCTGGTTTGCGGCATGTCGGGCAACCGGGCGGAACTATGGCGACCCCAACGGGAGTCGAACCCGTGTCTTCAGCGTGAAAGGCTGATGTCCTAGGCCTCTAGACGATGGGGTCGTGGCGCGATAGGTAGCGGCCGGGCCGGCGGAAATCAACCGCTGCGTCGCCTCTCTCCGCCATCCGGCCCGGGTTCCGGATAGGGACGGCCGGTCTGCATCGGATCCTTCGGATCGTGGCCGTAGCGCTTGCGCGCGATCAGCCGGCGCCGGGCGATCACCAGCTTGAGCGACCAGACATAGCCGATCCATGCCGCCGCGACGGCGTAAGGGGGGCAGCCCACCAGCATCGCGAGCCCCAGGCTGGCCAGGATGGCGATGCCTTCGTAAAACGCTTCCAGGAACCAGCTCGCGCCAGGCAGATAGTCGGTCGTCGGATCCTCCGCGATGCTGGCATCCCGGTGCTCGACGAAGCCCCCATAGCCGGTGAGGTCGTCCCAGCGCCCAAGAATTACCTGCCCGGTCACATAGAACAGGTAATAGGCCGGCAGCACGGTCGCGAAGTTGGTGACCCACGTCCAGGCCATCGCGTGGATTACGTTGAAGTCCCAGCGCGGCGCGAAACGGCGCACCGCGAGCCAGTGCGCCAGCACGAACATCATCTGGATGCCGACGGTTGGCGTCATGGCCCAGAACAGGCCGACCGCAACGCTCCGGGCGGTATATTGGGGCGGATGCCGGCTGCGCTGGACCGGGATCACGAAGCGGTAGCGCAGCCAGCGCACGAAACGGACCCAACCGTTTCGGCGTCGGCCCTGAGATGCGTCGGCCGTCGACACGCTCCGCCCTTTCCGGTCCCCGCTTCGATCCGCGCCGCGCGGGACTCCTCCCGGCTCTTCCGTCACGGCCGCGCCGCGTCCTCGATCACCAGCTCCACCGCATCCCGGCCCTGCCACCGATCCACCTTGAGGTGTCCCGCGACGTGCAGCGGCGCCCCCGCGGTCTCCAGCAAGGTTCTGCCCAGCGCGGTGTCGGTGGCGCGAAACGCGATCCCCTTCAGCCGCGAGCCACCTTCCGCGCCGACGAGGAAACAGCGGACATGATCGGTGCCGACCACGTCCGCGCGCGCCACTTTGACCCGAGGGAGGGCGAAGCGCGGCCGCGGATTGCCGGCACCGAAAGGACCCACCGACTCCAGCGCGCCGACGATACTTGCGGTGGCTCCTTTTGGCGTCAAGACGCCGTCGATAGCCAGACCGACTGCGGGAATCCGGTGGCCGAGCTGCCGCGCGATATGCTCATCGAGGAAGGCCTTGAGCTCCCCGATCCGTTCCGTCGCCACCGTAAAGCCCGCCGCCATCGCGTGACCGCCGCCGGCGGCCAGAATTCCCGCCTGGCGGGCCGCGATCACGGCCGAGCCCAACGCCGCCCCGGGAATCGAGCGGCCGGAACCCTTTGCGATCTCGCCTTCGATCGCCAGCACGCAGGCGGGACGGTTGAAGCGCTCGCGCAGCCGCGAGGCCACGATACCGATCACGCCCGGATGCCAGCCTCGTTCCGCGACCAGGATTACCGGTTCCCTTGCGGCGTCGGCTCCCGCGTCCCGGGCTTCGGCGAGCTCCATCGCACGGTCGAGCACCCCGGATTCGATCTCTCGCCGTTCCTTGTTGTAGCGGTCGAGCCGTGCTGCGATTTCCGCGATTTCGCTCGGGTCGTCGATGGAGAGCAGCCGCGCGCCCAGCCCCGATTCGCCGACCCGCCCGCCGGCGTTGACCCGGGGACCGAGCACGAACCCGGCGTGGTAGGCGCCCGGTCGTTCGTCCAGCCCCGCCACATCGGCGAGAGCGGCGATCCCCGGGTTGTTGCGGCGCGCCATGATTTTCAGCCCCTGGGCGACCAGCGCGCGGTTGACGCCGGTCAGCGGCACCACGTCGCAGATCGTCCCGAGAGCGACCAGATCCAGCCAGGCCATGAGGTCGGGTTCGGCATGCCCCTCGCCGTACCACCACGCGTCCCTGAGCGCCCGGTTGACCGCGACCGCGAAGAGGAACGTGACCCCGACGGCCGCGAGCTGGCGGCAATCGTTCTCTTCATCCATTCGATTCGGGTTGACCACCGCGACCGCCTCCGGGAGGCCCGCCTCGGCGACATGGTGGTCCAGCACGACCACATCGAGTCCCAGCGCGGCGGCCTCGGCGAGCGGCTCGTGGGCCGTCGTCCCGCAATCGACCGCGATCACGACGGAGACGCCATCCGCCCGAAGCGCGCGGAGCCCGCCGATATTGGGTCCGTACCCTTCCGACATCCGGTCGGGGACGTAGACCGCGAGATCGTGTCCGATGGCGGCGAAGAAGCGGACCAGCAATGCCGCCGAGGCGGCTCCGTCGACATCGTAATCGGCGAAGACCCCGATCCGTTCCCCGCCGTTGACCGCGCGCACGATGCGTTCGCACGCGCGGTCCATGTCGCGCAGCGAGGAAGGGTCGGGAAGCGCCGCCCGCAGGGTGGGGTTCAGGAAATCGTCCACCTCGTCGATCGCAACGCCCCGCCCCGCCAGCACGCGCCCGACGATCTCCGGCAGCCCGTTCGCCTCCGCGATGGCGAGCGCGTGCCGGTCGTCGGCCGTTCGGGAGTACCAGCGCCGGCCGGTGACCGACCGCGCGACATCGAGATAGGCAGGGTCCGCCGCCGCCTCGGTCATCGGGATACTCCGTCCCGGCGGCGCAACCGGCTCAGCCCCCGGCGAGGTCCAGGACGGTCTTGCGCTCCAGATTGTGGTGCGCCTCGACCAGCCGCACCGTCCCTGTCTTCGAGCGCATGACCATCGAATGCGTGTACGCGCGGCCCGCCTCCCGTCTGACGCCCCGCAGCATGGTGCCGTTGGTCACGCCGGTGGCCGCGAACATCACGTCGCCGTTCGCCATGTCGAGAAGCCCGTACTTGCGGTCGAGATCGGCGATTCCGCAATTGGCCGCGCGGCCGCGCTCCTCGTCGTTGCGGAAGATCAGCCGGCCCTGCATCTGACCGCCGATGCACCTCAACGCGGCGGCAGCGAGCACGCCCTCGGGAGCGCCGCCCGAGCCCAGATAGATATCGACGCCGCTTTCCGGCTGCGATGTCGCGATGACGCCAGAAACGTCGCCGTCCGTGATCAGCATGATGCGCGCACCGGACTCCCGCACCCGGGCGATCAGCTCTTCGTGGCGCGGCCGGTCGAGAATGCAGGCGACGAGGTCGGAGACCTCCACGCTCTTTGCGCCGGCAAGGTTCGCGAGGTTCGTGCCGGGGCTCTCGTCGAGATCCACCACGTCCTCCGGCAGCCCGCCGCCGACGGCGATCTTGTCCATGTAGACGTCGGGCGCGTTGAGGAATCCGCCCTCTTCCGCCATGGCGATGACCGCGAGCGCGTTGGTCAACCCCTTGGCGGTAATCGTGGTGCCTTCCAGGGGGTCGAGCGCGATGTCGATCTTGGGCCCGCCGCCCGCGCCGACCTTTTCGCCGATATAAAGCATCGGCGCCTCGTCCCGCTCGCCCTCGCCGATCACCACCGTGCCCTCGATCGCGAGACTGTTGAGGGCGGCGCGCATCGCATCGACCGCGACCTGATCGGCAGCCCGCTCGTCCCCGCGGCCCATCAGCCGTGACGCCGCAAGCGCCGCCGCCTCGGTCACCCGAACCGCCTCGAGCGCGAGGTTCCGGTCCATTTTCGAGGCGGGTTCGGCCATGATCCGGCTCCTTTCGCCCGTCAGCTTACCAACGATTCGATGCGAATCATGCGCGGCGCCTGTACGACGCTTCCGAGCGTCTCGATCCGGGCAAGCGCCCGCGTCATCGCGGCCTCTTCGGTCTCGTGCGTGGTGAGCACGACGGGCACCGCTTCGCCCGGCGCGCGGCCGCGCTGAATCATCGATTCCATCGAGATCTGTTCGTCGCGCAGCGCCGCGGCCACGTCGGCGATCACCCCCGGCCGGTCGACGACCACGAGACGCAGATAGTACGGGCCGGCATGGCGTTCCATCGCCGCAGTCCCGGCCGGGGCGAGCCCGGCGGCGGGAGCCGCGAATACCGGCAGGCGGAGGCCCCGCGCCAGATCGACGATATCGGCGACGACCGCCGATGCGGTCGGGCCGGCTCCCGCGCCGCGCCCCTCGAAGACCGTCGTCCCCACGCTGTCCCCCTCGGCGACGACGGCGTTGAACACGCCTTCCACACGGGCCAGCGGCGCGGCTTGGGGAATCATGCAGGGGTGGACCCGCTGCTCGATGCCGTGCGCGGTGCGCCGGGCGATCCCGAGCAGCTTGATCCGGTAACCCAGCTCTTCGGCGAAGACGATGTCGTCGGCCGAGACATGGCGAATACCCTCGACATGCACGCCGTCGAAGTCGATCTCGGTGCCGAAGCCGAGCGCGGTCAGGATTGCGAGCTTGTGCGCCGCGTCGATGCCGTCGATGTCGAAAGCGGGATCGGCCTCGGCATAGCCCAGCGCCTGCGCGTCGGCGAGCACCTCGTCGAACGGCCGGCCGGTCTCGCGCATCTGGGTCAGGATGTAGTTGCAGGTTCCGTTGAGGATCCCGTAGATCGCCGATATCCGGTTGGCGGCCAGCCCTTCCCGCAACGCCTTGACGATCGGAATGCCGCCCGCGACCGCCGCCTCGAAGCCGAGCGTACGCCCGGTCTCCTCCGCAAGTCGGGCGAGGCGTGTCCCGTGCCTTGCGAGCAGCGCCTTGTTGGCCGTGACGACGTCGCGCCCGGCGTCGAGCGCGGCCTCGCAAGCCGCCTTCGCGATGCCGTCCTCCCCGCCGATCAGTTCGACGAATATGTCGGCGTCCGCGTCGCGGGCCATCTCGGCCGCGTCGTCGAACCAGGCGACGCCGTCCAGATCGAGGCCCCGGTCGCGTGTTCTGTCCCGTGCGGACACGGCGACCACCCTGATGGGGCGGCCCGCGCGTTCTGCGAGTGTCTCCGCCCGGTCTCTGAGCAGGGCGAATACGCCGGCGCCGACCGTGCCGAGTCCGGCGAGCGCGACCCCGAGCGGCGCCATCAGGCCCGGGCCGCCTGTTTCGGGGCGGACACGAGCCGGTCGGTATCCGCCAGGAAACGACGGACGTTGCGGGCCGCCTGACGAATCCGGTGCCGGTTCTCGACCAGCGCGATCCGCACGTATCCTTCGCCGTATTCTCCGAACCCCACGCCCGGGGAGACCGCCACCTTCGCTTCCTCGAGCAGGAGCTTGGAGAACCCCAGCGATCCGATGTTGGAGAACCGGGGCGGGATCGGCGCCCAGGCGAACATGGTCGCGGTCGGGGGCGGGATGTCCCATCCCGCGGCGCCGAAGCTCTCCACCAGCACGTCCCGCCGCCGGCGATAGAGCGCACGGTTCTCCTCGATGCACGCCTGCGGGCCGTTGAGCGCGGCCACGGCCGCGACCTGCACCGGCGTGAACGCGCCGTAGTCGAGATAGGACTTCACCCGCGCCAGCGCCTCGATCAGCTTGCGGTTGCCGACGGCGAACCCGATCCGCCAGCCCGGCATGGAATAGGTCTTGCTGAGCGAGGTGAATTCGACCGCGATATCGATCGCGCCGGGGATCTGAAGAATCGAGGGCGGTGGGTTGTCGTCGAAATAAATCTCGGCATAGGCCAGGTCCGAGATCACGTAGATCCCGCGCGATCTACAGAAATCGACGACCTCCTCGTAGAACCCGAGGTCCACGGTGTGCGCGGTCGGATTGGCGGGAAAGTTCAGGATCACGGCCAGCGGCGCGGGGACGCTGTAGCGCGCCGCGCGCTCGATTTCCGACAGGAAATCGATGCCCGGACCCACCGGAACGTGACGCAGCGCGCCGCCCGCGATGATGAATCCGTAGGCGTGGATCGGATAGGACGGGTTGGGGACGATCACCACGTCGCCCGGGCTGGTGATCGCCATCGCGAGGTTGGCGAATCCCTCCTTGGAACCGAGCGTGGCGATGGCCTCGCGCTCGGGATCGATCGTCACCCCGAAGCGCCGCTCGTAATAGGCCGCGATCGCGCGCCTCAACCCGCGAATGCCGCGCGAGTTCGAATAGCGGTGCGTCTTCGGATCCTGCACCGCCTCGATGAGCTTCGCGACGACATGGGGCGGCGAGGGGGCGTCCGGATTGCCCATGCCGAAATCGATGATGTCCTCGCCGGCCGCGCGCGCCGCCGCCTTCATCGCGTTCACCTCGGCGAAGACGTAGGGCGGAAGGCGCTTGATCCGGTAGAATTGCTGCTCGTTCTCGGGCGCTCCGCTCATGGGACTGTCGGTTTCCCGTTCCTCTCCGGGCCCAAGCCGTCTGGGGCCGGTCCGTTGTCGGCGGCGAAACTGCATGGTTTGGCGTGCGCTGACAAGCCGGCGCGGCGTCCCGGATCGCCTTTCGACCGCCTAGCGGGGTTTCGCGGCCGTCCCGCCCGCGGGGGGGTCGAGTTCCTCGTTCTGGCGCGGGATCGCTTCGCTCGAATGACGGACGTTTTTGCGGTCCGGGACGAGCCCCTCGGCCATCCTTGCGCGAATTTCGTCCCAGTTCGGTATCGGGCGCGCCGATGCGGCCGTATTCGGCTGGCCGGAAGCCGGTTTCGCGCCCCCGGAACCCCGGGCCTGGCTGTCCGACCCCGAAAACCAGTTCGTTACGCCGCATGCGCCGAGCAGCGACGCCAGCGCCACGAGCCCGGCGGCGGTATGGAGCTTCGTCCTCAATCGACTATTCCACCGAATTGGCACCTGAAACCCGAGCGCCCGCATGGTAGGGCCGGCGAAGTGGATAATCAAACGACACACCCGACCGCGGTTTCCCGCGGGGTTGCATCCCGGGAGCCGAGTCGACACCGTGCGGGTGCGGCGAGGAGCGGGGAAACGTTCGGAGACGATGGTGAGGCGGATCGACGAAGGTGCGTTCCGCAAGCGCTTCGAGCGCCACCTGAGCTGGGTGCTGAGCGCCGGCAAGGGAGGCGAGCGGGGCGATTTCCGGGGCCTGGATCTCGACGGTGCGAACCTTCACGGCTACACGCTGCACGGGGCCGCCTTCGACGGAGCGAGCCTGCGCCGGGCGGAGCTCAGGCGGGCGCAACTCCAGGAAGCCGATCTGGCGGGCGCCGATCTCGGCGGCGCGCTGATGCACGACGCCGTCCTTGCCGGCGCCTCGTTGCGCGGCGTGCGGCTGGTCGATGCCGAGCTGGTCAGGGCCGATCTTTCCGGTGCGGACCTGTCCGATGCCGATCTGTCGGGCGCGGACCTTCTCGGTGCCGTGCTCGACGGCGCCGACCTCGACGGCGCGAACCTGACGGGCGCGCTGAGCCTCAAGCCCCGGCAGGTTCTCGGCGCCAGACTGACGGCGCGGACGCGCCTGCCGGAAGGGTTGACGTCTCAGGTAAACTGAAGGTTTGCGTCAGCCGGGCGTGGCGATCACACGATGTCGATCGTCAGACTGCCGATTCCCTCGATCTCGCCGATCAGCCGATCGCCCCGCTCCACCCTGCCGGGTCCCTTTGGCGTGCCCGTGAAGATAAGGTCGCCCGGCTCGAGCCGGCTCAACGCCGACAGCCGCGCGACGATCTCGGCGACCGGCCAGATCAGGTCCGACAGGTCGCCCCGCTGACGCTCGACGCCGTTGATGGTCAGCGTGACGGCTCCGTTTCCCAGGTGGCCGATCTCCGCCGCCGGCGCGAGGTCGCTCATGGGCGACGCGCCGTCGAAGCTCTTGCAGAGATCCCACGAGTGCTGGTCCGCGATGCAGGCATGCATGATGTCGCGCCGGATCATGTCGAACCCGACCGCGTAGCCGAAGACGTGGTCCAGCGCGGCCTCGCGCGGGATGTCGGCGCCGCCCTTGCCGATCGCGGCCACCATCTCGACCTCGGGTTCGAGCCGGTTCGTGCCGGGCGGGAAGGGCAGGGACGCGCCGTCCGGGATCACCGAGTCCGCCGGCTTGAGGGAAACGCCCGGCTTCGACCCGCCGGCGCCGCCGAGCCCGGTTTCCGCCGCGTGGGCGGCGTAGTTGCGCCCGATCGTGTAGATCCGTCGAACCGGAAATCGCTCCTCGCGCCCCGCGATCCCCACCGTCGCGGGTTCGACAGCCGGTATCGCATAGCTCATGCCCGACCTCTCCTTGCCCCGGTCATGCCCCGCCGAGCAGTGCGACGGTCCCGGCCTCGTCGATCCTCGCGCGGACCCCGGTGCGCCACCAGCGATCGCCGGTGAACGCGCTCCGGTTCGCCGCCTCGTCCTCCAGATAGGAAGGCGCGAGATTGGGGCCGCGCAACTCGAGCGCGCCTTCGCCGGCCGTGCCCACGATTTCGTCGTCTCCGGCGACAAGGCGAAGCGAGACGCCGGGCGCCGGCTCGAGAGTTTCCGGCGCTACGGGGGACGCCGCGAGCGCGAGCTGGGCTTCCGGCACGATCCAGACCCGACATCCCGCGTCCGCCGCCAGGGTCAGGCGCGCCTCCGGCAACGGCGCTCCGACGGCGACCGTCGCTCCGGCGTCCGGTCCGCACAGGGCGGCGCCCGAGAAGAGCGCGAGGTTGAGGGCGACCAGGGCATGGTGCGGTTCGCGCGATGCGACGGCGATGCGATCCTCAGCCGTGAGCCCGAACCGCGCCACGGCCCACTCGGTTCCGGCAAGCAGGGTATGCGCGTTGTGCACGACCGCGCGGGGCGCCCCCCCGTCGAGTCCCACGAACAGGATCGCCAGCGGATCGCCCGCCACGGCATCCTCGTCCCACAGCCCGGAGAACGAGCCCGTCAAATCGTCGATGGGAGCGACGGTCTCGAGCGCGGGCGGTCGCGGTTCGGATAACCCGCCGCGGCCTGTGATCGATGCGCGGGCGGACACTTTCTCAAGGCACCGGACGAGCGTCGATTCCGCCAAGCCGTCCGGCACCGGGCACAACACCGCGCTCGACAGCGATGCCGCCGCGTAGGCCAGGAGCAGGGAGGCCGGCGACGGATCGTCGATCGCGACCGTGTCCCCGCGCCCGATACCGCGTTCCGCCAGCCCGCTCGCGAGCGACAGGGCGCGCTCCAGCGTTTCGTCCCAGTCGAACGATGCTCCGCCGATGTCGAGTGCGAGGCGGCTCCCGTTTTCCTCGGCAAGGGCGCGCAGCTTCTTCGCAGGCGTGGCCGCTCCCCAGCGTCCCGTGCGGATGTGGCGGCTCGCTTCGTCGGGGTCGAATTTGAGGGCCGCGCGCAGCGCCATCGCCCGCTCGTCCAGGCTCGCGCGCCGTTCCACCGGCACGAACCGCTCCGCCCGGAAGCGGCGCCCGCCGCCGAGCTCGTAGAGCCGGTGATAGTGGTGGCGCTGGAACTTTCGATGCTCCAGCAGGAGCCGGATATGGGTGACCTGCTCCCGGGTCAGCCCGATCCGCTCCGCGATCTGGACGTCCGCCAGCCCGGCGCCGTCGCGCTGCGCCTCGATCTGCTCCCAGTCCAGCTCCCGGACCGGGTCGCCGACGCGGACCTGGATGTTGTGGCTGAGATCCCAGATCGTCTCGCCATAGGCCTCGACCATCTCCTCGGTCAGGCCCATCTGGACCCGGTTCAGGCCGCGCGTCATCTACTCGCCGTCGGCTTCCGCAAATTCGAAACGGCGCACCGGGTCCGCCTGCGGCGCCTGGGTCGCGATCGGGCATACCCGCATGCATTCGAAACACTGGGCGAGCAGACCGCCCGAGCCGACCGACATCTTGTACCAGAGGATCTTGTTGTCGGCGTCGAACAACGCATCCTCGCGCTCGACCGAATCCCGCGCCTGAACTGCATCCGCGATCATCGACGGCACGGCCTCGAATTGCTGGGTCATCTCCGCGCAGGCGGCCATGTCGTAGCGCATGAGGGCCTGGTTGCCGTCCTCGTCGATCTCGCCCGACAGGCACTGCACCGGGCAGAACTTCATGCACGGCGTCTGGCCGGTCTTGCGGTATAGGCTCACGCAGGACGGCGCCGGGCAGGGGTTGTCCTGCATCGGCTCGTCCGGCGGGAGTTCCAGCTCGGTGAACACCGAGGCGAAATACATGTAGCCGAAATCCGGGTGCAGCAGAATGTCGCCGGCGAAGGATCGCGCCCCGATCCCGGCGACCTCGGCATGCAGCTTGAGGCTTTGCAGGGGCACCCGGGGGCCCGCTTCGGTGTCCATGTCGGGCGGACAGTAGATCGAGCGGATGCCGAAGCGGTTCTCGATGAAGAAAGCGCACCCGTACGCGATGGTGTAGGCGCGGGACTCGGTGCTGCCGAAATAGCCGAGCGCCTTGGCGGGCAAAGCCCAGGCGCCCTGGGTCTGGCCGCCGACGCCGAGCGCGATGACGGATTTCACCTTGGGCATGAGGTCGGTCGGGCGGTGACCGGGCGGCGCGATCCGTTCCAGCGTCTCCAGATCCGCGACGCCCACGGCAAGCGCTCCCTTGCGCTTGCAGTAAGCGAAAATCTCCTCCTTGGCGGCCTCCGGATCGATTCCCTCGCGCCTCGCCACCGAGCCCTCCCCCGCTTGCGGCGGGCACCATCATAGTCGCGGGGGGAGCGTTGCGCACGCCCCGGCGACAGGGCACTCTCCCGCCCGGTCACCCTTGGCGGAGAGGCAACATGGCGAACATCCACCTGACGCTTGCGATGGACGAGTACGACCACACCCGGGACCTGCTCCAGGGCAAGGTCCGCGCCGAGGGGATCGACCTGACCTGGCTCAATCTCGACGTCGAGGAGATCTTCTACCGCTTCGCGAGCGCCTTCGAGTGGGACGTTTCCGAGCTTTCCTTCGCCAAGTACTGCTCGATCGTGTCCCAGCCCGACCCGCCGATCGTCGGTATCCCGGTCTTCGTTTCCCGCGTTTTCCGGCATTCGGCCTGGTACGTCGCTGCGGACGGGCCGGTGCGCGAGGTCGCGGACCTCGCCGGCAAGCGGATCGGCATTCCGGAATGGTCGCAGACCGCGACGGTCTACGCCCGGGGCTGGCTCGCCGAGGATGCCGGGATCCCGCTCGAGGAGGTCGACTGGGTGCAGGCCGGGGTGAACGAGCCGGGCCGCATCGAGCTCGCCCATCTCAAGCTCCCCGAGGGAATCCGCTACCGCCAGGTTCCCGACCGGTCGCTCGCCGAGATGCTGCTCGCCGGCGACATCGACGCGCTGATCTCCGCCCGGCCGCCCAAAACATTCCTCGACGGCGACACCCGGATCGTGCGGCTGATTCCCGATTACCGCGCGCAGGAGCAGGACTATTTCAAACGGACCGGGGTCTACCCGATCATGCATACCGTGGCGATCCGCCGCGACACCTACGAGAAGCACCCGTGGATCGCGATGAACCTGCTGAACGGGTTCGAGGCGGCCAAGAAACGGAGCGTCGCCAGGCTCACCAGCGTCACCCATTCGCAAATCCCGGTGCCGTGGATCTACGACACGCTCCCCCAGCTCGCCGCGGACATCTTCCCCGACGGCGACTACTGGCCCTACGGGATCGAGCCCAACCGACCGACTATCGGGGCGTTCCTCAGGTTCTGCTACGACCAGGGGCTCTGCCACCGCAAGCTGGAGCCCGAGGATCTTTACCCCGGCGAGGTGCAGTCGGTATTCCGCGTTTGACCGCGGGGCCGGCTCGTCTATGGTGCGGGCCATTCCCCATCCACTGTCCAGATCGAGAGGCGCCATGAAACGGGTTCGGCTGGTGGGTGCGATTGCCATCCTCCTGGGAGTAGCACTCATGACCACGGAAGCGGCCGCGGCCGATCTCGAGAACACCCTTTACAGGGACCTCGAACACGGTCGCGTGGTGATCGAGATGCGTCCCGATCTCGCGCCCAGGCATGTGGAGCAGATCAAGCGGCTCGCCCGGTCCGGGTTCTATGACGGGGTGGTGTTCCACCGCGTCATCGACGGATTCATGGCGCAGGGCGGCGACCCGACGGGGACGGGAACCGGCGGTTCCGGCAACAAGCTGCCGGCGGAGTTCTCCAAAGAGCCGCATGTCCGGGGCGTAACCTCGATGGCCCGGACGCAGGACCCCGACAGCGCCGACAGCCAGTTCTTCATCATGTTCGCGCCGGCGCCCCATCTCGACGGGCAGTACACCGTCTGGGGCAAGGTGACGAAGGGCATGGAGTTCATCGACAAGCTCAAGCGCGGCGACAACAACCGTGGCGGCATGGTCGCCGACCCCGACAAGATCGTCCGCATGCAGGTCGCCGGGGACGCCGAGAAAGCGAACTAGGCACCGCCCCGGGGCGGCGACCGATGAGCTCGACGGCCTCGCGGGCGCTTTCGGGCCAACGGACCGTCGTCTCGCTGATCAGCGCGGGGCATTGCTACAGCCACCTGACCTCGGTCGCGGTGGCGCCGCTGTTCCCGGCGCTGCGCGAGGCGTTCGATGTCAGCTACGTCGCGCTGGGCGCGCTGATGACGGTCTTCTCGGTCGCCACCAGCGTCGCCCAGATTCCCGTCGGCCTGCTCGTCGACCGCTATGGCGGCCGCCTGATCCTGGTAATCGGACTGGTTCTCCTCGGCGGCAGCTTCGCCCTCGCCGGCGGGGTCGATGCCTATTGGCAAGTGGTTCTGCTCATGGCGCTGGCCGGCTTCGGGAACAGCGTCTTTCACCCGGCCGACCTCTCCATCCTTTCGCGCCGCGTGGACCCTGCCTGGCTCGGGCGCACCGTCAGCCTGCACAGCTTTGTCGGCTATGTCGGCTGGGCCATCGCGCCGATGTCGATAGCCGGGCTCAGCGCGGCGTTCGGCTGGCGCGGCGCGTTGATCGGGGCCGGCATCGTCGGGCTTGCGATCGCGGTGGCGATCCAGTGGCGACGGACCGCCTTCGACGAAGAGCCCGATGCGGCGGATACCGACCGGACTCCGCGAGGGGAACGCTTCGACGTCCGGGCGCGGCTGATGGCGATGACGGAAGGACCGATGATCCGGATCTTCCTGTTCTTCGCCTTTACCTCGATGACGATCGGAGGCATCGCCGGGTTCCTCGCGATCGCCATGATGCAACTCTATGACGCCGACCTCGCGGGCGGGAATTTCTCGCTGACGGTGTTCATGGTCGCGATGGCCGGCGCGGTGCTGTTCGGCGGCGTTCTCGCGGACCGGATCTCCGCGCACGACCGGCTTGCGATGTGGACCGTGGCCGGCGGTGCGGCGGTGCTCGCGCTGCTCGCCTTCGGATTCGGCGGTTTCCTCGCCGGGCTCGCGACGGTTGCCGCGAGTGCCTTCCTGCTCGGCATTTCCAGCCCGTCGCGCGACCTGATCGTACGTGCCTCCGCTCCGGCCGAGTCCCTCGGGCTCGCATTCGGCTTCACCTCTACCGGGCTCAGCATCGGCTTCGCGCTCGGGCCGATCGCGGTCGGCGGGCTGATGGATCTGGGCCGGCCCGACCTCGCCATACTGGTGCTTGCCGCGGTCAGCGGGCTTGCCGCGCTCGCGCTCGCCGCGCGGCGGAGGACGGCGCCGGCGCAATGATCGCGGGCTCCGCGGCGCACCATCGCGCGGTCTGGCGCCTCTCGATCCCGATCATCCTGTCCAACATTTCGGTGCCGCTCCTGGGCGCCGTCGACACCGCCGTGGTGGGCCACCTGCCGGAACCCCACCATCTCGGCGCGGTGGCGCTCGGCAGCATGGTGTTCAACTTCATCTACTGGGGGTTCGGCTTCCTGCGCATGGGCACCGCCGGGCTGACCGCCCAGGCGCACGGCGCGGGAAATTCCGACGAGGTGCTGGCCGCCGTCGTCCGCGCGCTGATCGTCGCGGCCGCGATAGCCTTCGTCACGCTTGCCGCCCAGACGCTGATCGTCGCCGTCGTCTTCGATCTCGTGGAGGCCAGCGCCGACGTCGAGGGTTCCGCCCGAACCTATGTGCTGACCCGGATCTGGGGGGCGCCCGCCGCGCTTTCCATCTACGTCATCCTCGGCTGGTTCCTGGGCCTGCAGAACACGCGGGCCACGCTCTACGTTCAGCTCTGGATGAACGGCCTCAACATCGTCCTCGACATTCTCTTCGTCGTCGGGTTCGGATGGGGCGTATTCGGGGTCGCGCTGGCGACCGTGATCGCCGAGTTCGCGGGGCTCGCGCTGGCGCTCTGGCTGATGCGGGGGGCTTTGCGCGGGATCGCCGGCCGGCTCGACTGGGACCGGGTTCGGTCGCGCCGGCGGCTGCGCATGACGCTCGGGCTGAACGCCGACATCTTCATCCGCACCGTCTGTCTCGTTTTCGCCTTCGCCTATTTCACCGCCCAGGGCGCGCGTCTGGGCGACGTGCTGCTCGCCGCCAACGCGGTGCTGATGAACTTCCAGATCTTCATGGCGCACGGGCTCGACGGTTTCGCCAACGCGGCCCAGGCGATGGTCGGACGGGCGGTGGGCGCCGCCGACCGGTCCGAGCTCCGGGCCGCGATCCGGGTCTCGTCGTTCTGGGCGGTCGTGACGGCGGCCGGCTTCGTGCTGGTCTATGCGGCCGCCGGCGAAGGGATCGTCGCGCTGCTGACCGGCATCGAGGCGGTGCGGGAGGCCGCCGGGGACTATCTCCTCTGGTCGGTCGCGATGCCCGCCTTGTCGGTGGCCGCGTTCCAGTTCGACGGCATCTTCCTCGGCGCGACGCTGGGGCGCCAGATGCGCAACATGATGATCGTCTCGGTCGCGGTCTATCTGGTCCTCTGCGCTTTTCTGATCCCGCTCTGGGGCAATCACGGGCTGTGGTTCGCGTTCGCCGCCTTCATGGCGTTGCGCGGGCTCACGCTGGGCGCCGTCTACCCCGCCGTGGGGCGCTCGATTCCCTCTGATGTTGATTCTTAGATCCAGGTTCATCAATCTGGAATTGTATACGTATCCGACAGAAAGAAGGGTCGATGGGCGTCAGCGTAATCGGCAGCTATCCAGACTATATCAAGGTCTCCGACAAGCTCGGGGCGCGACGGTTCGACATCGGAGATGCTTGGCACGCATTGCCAGATGACTCCGCACGGTGGGAAGCCAACAGATTCTTCCTGGACAAAATGCTGGAGGCAGGTGACACGTTCGTTTGGTCGACAGACCCCCGATCGTTGCGGCCCGGCCCTTGGTTGTTCCGCGAGGCGTATTACCTTCTGTCGAAGGGCGAAGCTTTTCCCATCAAACGGGTCTGGGTGCCGTGATGAAGCCCAGGAGCAGGAACGCGAGCGGGGAAGATCGGGATCGCGCCGGCGGCTGGCCTTCCGCCGAAGCGTTTCGCTCTTTTCTGGCCCGTCGGCTGGGAGACGGTTGGACGATTGAGGTCGTCGCGCAGCGGCCGGCCCGAACGGACGGCGGAAATATCATGTCGGTTGCGGCGGTGGCGTCGCGGTCGGACGGCGTCAGCCTTCATGTTGCGCACGATCGCGGCACCCATTCGGCCCTGCTTTCCTTTGGCGACGGGCCCCGGGTGCCGTTCGAGGACGTCGCGGTAGCGAAGGGGGAAATCGAGACCGGCGACCTGATCGAGCTGGGAATCCAGGCCTTGAAGGAACCGCCCGGGCGTTCGGCGTTCGATCTGGAATCGACCCTCCGGTTGACCCGGGAATGGGACGGCGACCTGGCGCGCGATCTGAGCCCGCAAAATCTGTCGATGGCGGCCAGACTGAAGGATATCGGCGAAGAGTTCGCAACGGCCATCGCCCCCATCGCCAAGAGCCGGAAATAGTTCCCCCCGCCATTCCCACCCGTCATGCCGCCTTGCCGGGCCGATGGGCCGCAGCTAAGTTCTGACCGCCAAACGACGGCGGGGAGGGCATCGTGGCGGGCGACCTCGACATCTACGAAAAGCAGGGCTTCGGCAACCGCATCGGGTTCGGCGAGAAGCCGGCGCTGATCGTCATCGACTTCATCAACGCGTTCAACGATCCCGACATGTTCGGCGGCGGCAGCATCCAGTCGGCGATCGACCATACCGAGGATCTCCTCGGTCTGGCGCGCCATCTCGATCTGCCGATCGCCTTCACGTCGCATGTCTACGCCGACGACCGCAGCGAAGACGGCATCTTCAACATGAAGTCGCCAGGGCTGAGCAAGCTCGTTCCCAATACCCGCGCGACCGCCATCGTCGATCAGCTCGAGCCGCGCCCGGGAGAACGGGTGATCGGGAAGCACTACCCGTCGGGTTTCTTCGCCACCGACCTCGCGAACTGGCTCGCCAGGCGCGGCGTCGACACGGCGATCGTCACCGGATGCACGACCAGCGGCTGCGTGCGCGCGACGGTGGTCGATGCGATGGGCCACGGGTTCCGCCCGATCGTCCCGGCCGAATGCTCGGGCGACCGCGCCCAGGGCCCGCACGAGGCGAACTTGTTCGACATGGACCAGAAATACGCCGATGTCATGCCGCTCTCCGAGGTACAGGCGGCGCTCACCGATCTCGCGCAGGCGCAGGCCGGCCCGGCGGAGGAAGAGACATGACCGATTCCATCGGCTGGCGCGCCAACTGGGGCGTCATCGCGCCGTCGACCAACACCTCGGTTCAGCCCGAGTTCGACGACATGCGGCCGCCCGGCGTGACCAACCACCATGTCCGCATCTGGATCCCCGACGAGCCGGTGCACTCGGACGAGGATTTCAACCGGCTGATGGACAACATCCGGCGCGAGTTCGACAACGCGATCCTCCGCGTGATGACCTGCAACCCCGACTACATCGTCATGGGCATGTCGGCCGAGACGTTCTGGGACGGGCTCGCCAAGAGCATCGAGCTCCGCGAGCAGGTCAAGAAGCTCTCCGGCCTCGGCGTCGCGATGGGCTCGGACGCCTGCCAGGCGGCGCTGCGGTGCTACGGCGACATAAGGCGGATCGGGGTGGTCACCCCCTACTGGCCCGTCGGCGACGAGAACGTGAAGAAGTTCTTCGAGGATTGCGGCTTCGAGGTGGCCGCCATCAAGGGGCTCAAATGCGAGAGCCCGGCGAAGATCGCGCAGGTCACGGAGGACGAGCTGCGCGAGGCGCTGGTCGAGCTCGACGGCCACGATGTCGAGGCGCTGGTGCAGTGCGGCACCAACCTCGCCATGGCGCGGCTCGCCGGCGAGGCGGAGAAGTGGCTCAAGAAGCCGGTCCTCGCCATCAATACGGCGACCTACTGGTACGCCATGCGGGCGAACGGCTACGACGACGCGATCCAGGGGTTCGGCTCGCTGATGAGCGATTTCCGCGAGCTTCCCGCCGCCTATCTGGAGAGCGCGGCCGGGGCGGCGGTGAACTGAACTTGCGCTTGCCCGATCCCGATTCTCTGTTAAATAGGTAAATCGGATACTTCTTTACTCGCTGGGAGGCGGAAGGACGTGCTTACCATTCTTCGCGGCCTGACGGTCATGCTCATCCTCTCGGCCGGCCTCGTCGCGTCCCACGCGATCGCGACCGGCGCGCCCGCCCAGGCGGCCGGCGACGTCAAGAAGGGGAAGAAGGTCTTCGCCAAGTGCAAGGCGTGCCACAAGACGGTCGCGGGCAAGAAGGGCGTGGGGCCCAACCTCAACGGCCTCTTCGGCCGCACCGCGGGAACGCTCGCCAAGTTCAAGTATTCCAAGGACATGAAGGCGGCGGGCGCCAAGGGCCTCGTGTGGAACGAGAAGACCCTGTTCACCTACCTCAAGAACCCGAAGCCGTTCGTCGGGTCCTTCATCGGCAAGAAGAAGGCCAAGACGCGCATGGTGTTCAAGGGACTCAAGAAGGCGAAGGACCGCGAGAACCTGATCGCCTACCTCAAGGAAGCCACCAAGTAACTTTCACCCTCTTCTTTCATTGTCATGGTCGGCGAAGGCCGACCATCCACGATTTGTTTTTTGTTCTTCCTTTGGCGAAGAAAAACTCGTGGATGGTCGGCCTTCGCCGACCATGACGATAACGAGAAGGGACCGTCACCCCTCGCTCGCCCGGGCCTCGGCCAGCGCCTCGGGCGTGTCGATATCGAGCAGGACGCCCGGGTCCGCGACCTCCACCTCGACGACGGCTTCCGGATGTTCGCCGATCAGGCCCCGCGCGCCGACATCGCCCTCGATCGCGCGCATCTCCGCGAAGAAATCCCGGTGCCAGAGCGAGGGGTTGCCGCGTTTGCCGTCATGGGTCGCGACGCAGATGGCGGGTTCGTCGCCGTCCTCGAAGGCCTCGACGAGCCGCGTCATGTGCTCGGCGGTCACGTGCGGCATGTCGCCGAGGCAGATCAGCGCGCCCGCGGCCTCGTCCGGGACGGAGGCGAGCGCCGCCCTGAGGGAACCGGACATGCCGGCGGCATAGTCCGGGTTGTGGACGAATCGGACCGGCCTGCCGGGGAGCGCCGCGCGGATTTTCCCCGCCTCGTGGCCGGTGACCACCAGCACGGGGTCGGCGCCCGAGGCGATGGCGGCGTCCACCGCGCGGGCCACCATCGGAACCCCTTCGATCTCGGCCAGCAGCTTGTTGACCTCGCCCATGCGGCGCGATTCGCCGGCGGCCAGGACGATGCCGGCGACGCCGTTCCCGCCGGTCCCGGCGCCGCTTCCCTCGCGCGCCGCGGGCCGGCTCGCCCGTTCCTTGAGCAGCCCGCCCGCCCCGAGGTTCGCGATATCGGCGTTCGAAACCTCGATCCCGGCCACGATCCGCTGCAGCACCCGGTCGAACCCGTGCATCCGGGGCGAGCGCGCCGAACCGGGCAGGCCCAGCACATGCATCTCTCCCAGCCGCCCGAACAGGGTCAGGTGGCCGGGGTCCACCGGCATCCCGAGCCGCACGATCGTACCGCCCGCGCGGATCAGCGCCGAAGGGGCGACGTCGCGCCGGTCCACGATGGCGGAGGCGCCGAGGATCAGGGCGACGTCGATTCCGTCCTCCCGGAACGATTCGAGGCGGTCCGCGACCGCGCGCCCGTCATGGACGACCCGTTCCGTCCGCTCCAGCGTGCAGCCCAGCGGCTCCAGGCGCCCGCGCGTAACCGCGACGGTCTTTTCGACGAGCGATTCCCTCGGATCGCCCAGCGTCGTCTGGATCAACCCGAAACGGCGCGCGGCGAAGGGTGCGACCCGAACCGGCGGCCCCGCCGCGCCGGCGAGCGCGGCCGCGGCGTCGAGAACCGCCTCGTCCACCGCGAAAGGGATGATCTTGACGACGCCGACGACGCCGCGCGCGGGCACCGTCCGCCAGGGCGGGACGGTGGCGATGGTGACGGCTTCGTCCACCGCGTTGATCGCGTGGACGCGCGCGACGTCGACCACCGCCAGGCCGGCCGCGGCCGCGCGCAGATTGGCCCGTCCGGTGAAGGCGTTATCCACGGTGAGCCCTTCGCCCCGGAACGCCTCGGCAAGCCTCCGCGCGGCCTCGTCCTCGCCGATATCGCCGGGTTCCAGCCGGGCCGTGACGATTTCCCCGAACCCGGCGCGGCCGAGCGCCGCAATGTCGTCGGCGGTGAGGCGATGCCCCTTCTTCAGGGTGCGGTCGGCGAGCGTCGTCGCGTGCGCGAGCAACGCGCCTTCGGCCAGCGCGGGAGGCGTCGGGCCGAACTTCACGCGGCGACGCGCTCCTTGTCGTGCAGCGTCCGGGTCACCTGGGCGAGGATCGAAACCGCGATCTCGGCCGGCGAGACGGCGCCGAGCGAAAGCCCCACCGGCCCGTGGATGCGGCCGATCTCGTCCGCGCCGAACCCGGACTCCGTCAGACGCTCGACGCGCGCGGCGTGGGTCTTCCGGCTGCCGAGCGCGCCGATATAGAACGCGTCGGAACGGAGCACGGCAGCGAGCGCGGGATCGTCGATCTTGGGATCGTGCGTCAGCGTCACGACGGCGGTGCGGCGGTCGGGATCGAGCGGCGGCATCGCCTCGTCCGGCCACTCGTTGACCAGCGTGACGCCGGGGAAGCGGTCGTCGGTGGCGAACGAGCCGCGCGGGTCGATCACGGTCACGTCGTAGCCCGCCACCGATGCCATCCTGGCGAGCGGCTGGGCGATGTGGACCGCGCCGACGATGAGGAGCCGGAGCGGCGGGTTGAACACCTCGACGAACATGTCGCCGCCTGCGCCCGCGACGGTGCCCGACCGGTCGTCCCGGATGGCATCCTCGACGGTCGAGCGCAGCGCGGAATCGATCTCGACCTCGCCCTCGTCCGCGCCGTCGAGATAGAGGATCGATTGTTCGCCCGTCTCCAGCCGGGTGACCAGCGCGAACTGCCGCTTGGCCTCGCGGTCCGCGAGGACCCGTTTCAGGATCTGCTGCTTCATCTAGTCGAGCTTCTCCACATAGACATGGACCTGCCCGCCGCAGGCGAGGCCGACCTCCCAGGCGAGCTCGTTGGTGACGCCGTATTCGAGAATCTTCGGCTTGCCGGTCGCGATGACCTCCTGGGCCTCGTGGATGACCGCGCCCTCGATGCAGCCGCCCGAGACAGAGCCCACGAAGTTCTGGCCGGAATCGATGGCGAGGTGGCTGCCGACCGGCCGCGGCGACGAGCCCCAGGTCCTGATCACGGTGGCGATCGCCACGTCGCGCCCGTCCTCCCGCCACACCCGAGCCTCGTTCAGCACGTCGTCGTCCTTGGAGATCGCGGTCACGCCAGCATCCGCAGCCATTTGTCCATCCCTTCCCTGCGCCGGACCGAGGGCCGGCCGAGCGCTTCGATCAGCTCTTCCAGGCTCTGGAGATTGTGCACCGGCCGGAACTCGTCAACAAACGGGAGCAGGGACCGGATGCCCTGCGAGCGCGGCTCGAACCCTTCGAAGCGGAGCAGGGGGTTGAGCCAGATCAGCCGGCGGCAGGATTTGTGCAGCCGCTCGATCTCCCGGTGCAGGCCGCGCCCGGCGTCGCGGTCCAGCCCGTCGCTGATCAGGAGCACCACCGCGCCCTGTCCGAGCACCCGGCGCGACCAGAAGCGGTTGAACTCCTTGAGCGATTCCCCGATCCGCGTGCCGCCCGACCAGTCCTCGACGGAGTCCGCCACCCGGGTGAGCGCGACGTCGATGTCGCGCTGGCGCAGGTGCCGCGTGACGTTGGTAAGCCTGGTCCCGAACAGGAAGGTGTGCACCCGGTCGCGGTCGTTGGTGAGCGTGTGCATGAAGTGGAGAAACATCCGGGTGTAGCGGCTCATCGAGCCCGAGATGTCGCAGACGATCACGAGCGGCGGCAGGCGCGTCGCCCGCCGGCGCCATTTGAGCGGGATGGTGGCGCCGCCGGAACGCAGCGCCGCGCGCAGCGTCGCGCGCATGTCCACCCGTATCCGGCGCCTGTCGGGCCGGAACCGCCGGGTGGGAATTTCCGCGATCGGCAGGCTCATGCGGGCGATCGCCGCCTTCGCGCGGGCGATCTCGTCCGCGCTCATGTCTTCGAAATCCATCTCCTGCAACAGCTCGTTGGCGGACGCGGTCATCGCCGCGTCGAGCTCGATCTCCCGGTCCCGTTCCTTTTCCTCGTCGGCGCCCGAGTCGTCGTTCCGGTTGAGCGCTTCGAGCAGCCGGCGGCTCGGCGGCTCCGGGGGCGGCGCCGCGACCTCGGCTTCCGGCATGACGATGCCCATCATGCGTTCGAGGATCTTCGGGTCGCGCCAGAAGATGTGGAACGCTTGGTCGAACAGATCGTGCTGGTCGCGCCGGTTGACGAAGACCGCGTGCAGGGCCCAGTAGAAATCGGACCGGTTGGTGACGCCGACTTCCCGCACCGCGCCCACGGCGTCGAGCACCTTGCCCGTGCCCACCGGCAGGCCCGCGGAGCGCAGGATGCGGCCGAAATGCATCACGTTGGCGGCCAGCCGGCTCCCCTCCAGCCCGTCGAGCAGCGCGAAGGGTCCCGGCCTGGATTCCGCCGGGCTCATGGCACTGCCGTCCGGTTTAGACTTTCGACAGGGGCTCCGCGCCCATGAGCGACACCGTCTCCGTCCCCTGCTGTCACCCCGGACTCGATCCCATAGGCGCCAACGTGTTCCGGTGGCGGTTGCATGGCGCCGGGTCTTCCGCGCAACCGGCCGGGAGACCGGGCAAAAGAGAGGAAATCGCCGGACCGGGTCCGGTTTCGTTGGAGCCGCTTCGTCCGTTCTTCTCCGTCATGGTCGGCGAAGGCCGACCATCCACGTTTTGTTTTTTCTCCGGCCGCCACAAAAACTCGTGGATGGTCGGCCTTCGCCGACCATGACGGTGAGACAGCCAGGGTGACAGCGGGGGGGACAAGGAGGGTCGGTGCGGCCGGGCCGCAACCCGTGTCCCGATCCGGCGGAAGGGCCGGAAACCCGCCTGTATCGATGTCCTGCACCCGATCCAACCCGTCCAAACCGGACACCGCCGGGCTCATGGCTGGATTTGGGCGAGCTGGCTCTTGACCTCGTCGAGGATCCGGGCCGCCTCGCTGCCCCGCATCTTCTCGATGTCGTCCTGATACTTGAGGAGGACGCCGAGCGTCGAATTCACGGTGTCGGGGTCGAGATCGATCTTGTCGAGCTGGATCAGGGCGTTGGTCCAGTCGATGGTCTCGGCGACGCCCGGCAGCTTGAACAGATCCTTGTTGCGCAGTTCCTGGACGAAGGCGACCACCTGGCGCGACAGCTCCTCGCCCGCCCCCGGCACCTTGACCTTGAGGATTTCGAGCTCGCGCGCGGCGTCGGGATAGTCGACCCAGAAATAGAAGCAGCGACGCTTGATCGCGTCGTGGATCTCGCGCGTCCGGTTGGACGTGACGACGACGATCGGCGGCGCGGACGCCCTGACGGTCCCGATCTCCGGGATGGTCGTCTGGAAATCGGACAGCAGTTCCAGCAGGAACGCCTCGAACGGCTCGTCCGTGCGGTCGAGCTCGTCGATCAGCAGCACCGGCGGCAAGCCGGACACGTCGCTTTCCAGCGCTTGCAGAAGCGGGCGCTTGATCAGGAAACGCTCGGTAAAGATGCCCTTCTCGATCCGCTCACGGTCGGTCTCGCCGGTCGCCTCCGCGATGCGGATGTCGATCATCTGCAGGCTGTAGTTCCACTCATAGACCGCCGAGGAAACGTCCAGCCCCTCATAGCATTGGAGGCGAATCAGCTGGCGCCCGAGCGCCTCCGAAAGCACCTTGCCGATCTCGGTCTTGCCGACGCCGGCCTCGCCTTCGAGGAACAGCGGCCGTTCCAGCTTGAGCGCGAGGAACAGCGCCGTCGCCAGCGAACGATCCGCGACGTAGCGCCCCTCGGCCAGCATGTCGAGGACGGCATCGACGGTATCGGGAAGGGATGGCTTCATCGGCGTGCCCGTGCAGTCGGTCCCGGCTGGATCGAACGGTCCCACTGCCAACTCTCCGTTCGCTTCGATATCGCGAAAATGCCGGGAGGCCGACGCTGCCGCCGACCTCCCTCCCGAACCCCGTGGGTCCGATGACGCCCGGTCGCCGCGCTCAGCCGTTGGCCTGGGCGACGGCGCGCTTGGCCATCACGGTGACCAGATGGGCGCGGTACTCCGCGCTCGCGTGGATGTCGCTGTTGAGGTCGTCGTCGCCGATCTTGATGTCGGCCACGGACTCGGGCGCGAAATTGCCCGCGAGCGCCTGTTCCATCGCCGCCACCCGGAAGACGCAGGGACCCGCGCCGGTCACCGCGACCCTGGGCCCGCCCGATGTCGCGGCGACGAACACGCCGACGATCGCGTAACGCGAGGCGGGGTTGGGGAACTTCATGTAGGCGGCCTTGGACGGGACCGGGAAGCTCACGCCGGTGACCAGCTCGCCCGGCTCCAGCGCGGTTTCGAACATGCCGGTGAAGAAGTCGTCGCCGGCGATCTCGCGCCGGTTGGTGCGGACCGTGGCGCCGAGCCCGACGACCGCCGCCGGATAGTCCGCCGCGGGGTCGTTGTTGGCGATCGAACCGCCGATCGTGCCCCGGTTGCGCACCTGCGGATCGCCGATCCCGCCGGCGAGCCTGGCGAGCGCCGGAATTGCCGCCGCCACCTCGCCCGAGGCGTTGACCTCGGCGTGGCGGCACATGCCGCCGATATCCACCGCGCCGCCCGACACCGAGATCCCGGTGAGGCCGTCGACGCCCGCGAGGTCGACCAGGTCGGAAGGCTTGGCGAGGCGTTGCTTGATGGTCGGGATGATCGTCATCCCGCCCGCCAGGAAGCGGCCGTCCTCGGCGCCCGCGACGGCGCCGACGGCGTCCTCGACCGACGATGCTTTCCGGTAGTTGAAATCGTACATGGTCCAATCCTCCTAAGACGCCGTGGCCGATTGAATGGCCTGCCACACGCTCTCCGACGTGACCGGCATGTCGATATGGTTGACGCCGTGCGACCTGAGCGCGTCGACGACCGCGTTGACGACCGCGGGCGGCGCGCCGATCGCCCCGATCTCGCCGACGCCCTTGGCGCCGAGCGGGTTCATCGGGCAGGGCGTCACCGTGTGGCCGAGATCGAAGCTCGGCACCGTGTCGGCCCGCGGCAGGGTGTAGTCCATCAGCGAGCCGGTCAGCGGCTGCCCGTTCTCGTCGAACACCGCGCCTTCCATCAGCGCCTGGCCGATGCCGTGGGCGAGCCCGCCATGGACCTGCCCCTCGACGATCATCGGGTTGACGATGTTGCCGACATCGTCGACGGCGGTGAACCGCTCGACCGAGACCGAGCCGGTCTCCGGGTCGACCTCCACCTCGCAGACATAGGACGCGAAGGGGAAGTTGAAGTTGACCGGATCGAAGAACGCCTGCTCGTCGAGCCCGGGCTCCAGCTCCTCCAGCGGGTAGTTGTGCGGCACGTAGGCCGCGAACGCCACCTCGCCGATGGAGATCGTCCGGTCGGTGCCGGAGACCGTGAAGGTGCCGCTGTCGAACTCGATATCGTCGACCGAGGCTTCGAGAAGGTGGGCGGCGATCTTCTTGCCCTTGTCGATGATCTTGTCCATCGCCCGGTCGATCGCGCTGCCGCCGACCGAGAGCGAGCGGGAGCCGTAGGTTCCCATCCCCATGACCGCGCGGTCGGTGTCGCCCTCGACGACCTCCACGTTCTCCAGCGGCACGCCGAGCTTGTCGGTGACGAGCTGGGCGAAAGTGGTCTCGTGCCCCTGGCCGTGGTTGTGCGTGCCGGCGAACACCGTGACGGTTCCGGTCGCGTTGAACCGGACCTGGGCCGACTCATACAGCCCCGCGCGCGCGCCGAGCTGGCCCGCGATCGCGGACGGCGCCGCCCCGGTCGCCTCGATCGGCGCCGCGATGCCGATACCGCGAAGCCTGCCTTCGGCCTCCGACGCGCTCCTGCGCGCGGCGAACCCGTTCCAGTCCGCCTTCTCCAGCGCGATATCGAGCGCGCGTTCGTAGGCGCCCGAATCGTAGAGCAGCGCGACCGGCGTCTGGTAGGGGAAGGCGTCCGCGGCGATGAAGTTCCGCTTGCGGATCTCCACCGGGTCGATCCCGGTCGCCTGCGCGGCCTCATCGATCACCCGCTCGAGGAGATAGGTCGCCTCGGGCCGGCCGGCGCCGCGCAGGGCGTCGACCGGGGAGGTGTTGGTGAACACCGCCTTGACGTTGCAGCAGATCGCCGGGGTGGTGTACTGGCCGGCGAACAGCGTGGCGTAGAGAAAGGTCGGGATCAGCGGCGCGAAGGCCGAGAGATACGCCCCCATGTTGGCGACGGTGTTGACCCGGAGGCCGGTGAACTTGCCGTCCGCGTCGAGCGCCAGCTCGACCTCCGTCACATGGTCGCGGCCGTGCGCGTCGGTGACGAAGCACTCCGCCCGGTCGCCGAGCCAGCGGACCGGCCGCTCAAGCTTGCGCGACGCCCAGCAGATGATCGCGTACTCGGCATAGGGCGCGACCTTGGACCCGAAGCCGCCGCCCACGTCCGGCGCGACGACGCGGAACTTGTGCTCCGGCTGGTTGAGCACGAAGGCCCCCAGCAGGAGGCGCATCGCATGCGCCGCCTGGGCGGTGCAGTGGAGGGTGAGCTTCTCCTCGCCCTTGTCGTACTCGGCGAGGGCCGCGCGCGGCTCCATCGAATGCGGGATGATGCGCTGGTTGACGAGTTCCAGCCGTGCCGTGTGCGCCGCCGCCGCGAATGCGGCGTCGACCGCCTCGGCCGCCTCCGGTCCCGGGAAATCCCAGTCGAAGCAGATATTGTCCGGCGCCTCGTCGTGGATTTGCGCCCCGCCCGTATGAGCGGTTTCCGTGACCGCCGCCGCGTCGAGCGGACGGTAGTCGATCTCGACCAGTTCGGCGGCATCCGCCGCCTGTTCCGCGCTCTCCGCGATGACCGCGGCCACGATCTCGCCGACATAGCGCACCTTGCCCTGGCCTATGACCGGCCATTTGGGCTCGACCATCGGGGTGCCGTCCTTCGACGTGATGCCCCAGCCGCAGGGCAGGCCCCCGATCCCGTCCGCATCGGCGTCGGGGCCGGTGAGCACGCAGACCACGCCGGGCGCCGCTTCGGCCTTCGACGTGTCGACCGAGCCCAGCTCGGCGTGGCCGTGCGGCGAGCGCAGCATGTGGGCGTAGAGCTGTCCGGCGCGCACCTCGTCGTCGGTGTAGCTGCCGCGGCCGGTCAGAAAGCGGAAGTCTTCCTTGCGCTTGACGGAAGCGCCGATTCCTCCCTCAGGCATGTCTTGCCTCCCGGATCGATTGTCTCAGGCCGCACCCTTCATCACCGGATGCGCGGCCAGGATCGCCTTGACGATGTTGTGATAGCCCGTGCAGCGGCAGAGATTGCCTTCGAGCTGATGGCGCACGGTCTTCTCGTCCAGCGTGTCGTGCCGGTTGACCATGTCGATCGCGCTCATGACCATTCCCGGGGTGCAGAAGCCGCATTGGAGCGCGTGGTTCTCGCGGAACGCCTCCTGCATCGGGTGCAGCGTGTCGCCGTCGGCGAGCCCCTCGATGGTGACCACGTCGCAGCCCTCCGCCTGGTGCGCCAGCATCGTGCACGACTTCACCGAAATGCCGTCGACATGGACCACGCAGGCGCCGCACTGGCTGGTGTCGCAACCCACATGGGTGCCGGTAAGAGCGAGCTTCTCGCGGAGATACTGCACGAGAAGCGTTCGGCCTTCGCACTCCGCCGAGACCTGTTTCCCGTTGACCGTCATGGAAACGGTGGATGTCATCTGTGACCCTCCTTAGAGCCGGCTACGCCGAACGGTCGATGTCCGGGAGGCTCTCCCCTCCCTGTTCCATAGCGCCGCAGTATCCCGCCCGATCCCGGAAGGGTCAAGGCGCGCCGGCGCCGCGCCCGGCGACGAAAAAGGGCACCGGCCTCTCCGGCGCCCTCACTTCCCCGATATAGGAGATATGGGTTGAAACGTGTCCGGAATCAAGGGCGGATGCCGAAAAAATATCTGTTCAGGACATTTTTCGTCTCGCGCGGAACGAGTCCACCGCCGCCCCCCACCGTCATGCCCGGACTTGTTCCGGGCATCCACGTCCCTCCGCCGCCTCGCCCTCTCCTGGAGCCCGTCCATTTCAGATAGAAGCGCCTTTACCCCGACCCCTCACCGTCATGGTCGGCGAAGGCCGACCA
>JAPPIT010000227.1:13919-61812 GCA_028820505.1 Defluviicoccus sp. | reverse complement strand
CCATCCCGTACCGAAAACTCATCGCTGGATGAATCTCAGGGATAAGCAGGTAATTGGTTGATTTCGTTCAGATTATCCAATCACGCGCCCGGCGCCGCGAGCCGTGCGGCCGGGCGCCGGCCGTCTTGTAGCACGCACCCGCCGGACGCGTAAGGGATCGGACGGGATTCGGCCGACCCTTCCGGGAGGGCCCAATTCCCGTTCGCGGGCCCCGCGACAATTTGTCCGTTGACCCGTCCAGCCGCACGGGTAATTTCCCCGCGCGGCATCCGGTCTCGTCGTCCAAGGAGGCCGAATGCATCTTCTCGTTCTTGGACGTTTCCTCCCAATTTGGCGGCCGCCTCCCGGCGGCCGTCCTTTTTTCCGGGTGCGGCGGAGCCCGGCCGCGCGGCTCAGGGCGGCGAGGCGTCGCCGTCGCCGAGCGGGCGGATCATCAGCACGCTGTCCACCCAGCGGTCGAACTTGTAGCCGACCGAGGGGAGGGTCCCGGCGTGGCGAAAACCGTGGCGCCTGTGGAAGCCGATCGAGGCCGCGTTCGCCGAATCGCCGATCACCGCGAGCATCTGGCGGTAGCCCAGCCCCGCGCAGCGTCCGATCAGCGGCTCGATCAGCGCGCCCCCGATCCCCTGCCGCGTGTCGCCCTGGCGCACGTAAATCGAGTTCTCGACAGTGAAGCGGTAGGCCAGGCGCCTGCGGTAAACGGTCGCGTAGGCGAAGCCCGCCACCGCGCCGCCGCTCTCGGCCACCAGGTAGGGCAGACCGTCCGCGAGCACGCTCTGCCAGCGCTCGATCAGCGTATCGGCGCCGGGGGGCTCAATCTCGAACGAGGCCGTGCCGCACCGGACATGCCGGGCGTAGATCTCGGCGATGGCGGCGAAATCGTCTTCCGCGGCGTCGCGCACGGCGATCCCGGACGTCGATAGCGCGGCGCCGGTCATTCGGCGGCCAGGTCGACCCTGCTGAGGCGGATCAGCGCCAACACCACGGATGTCATGTGCCCGGCGACGTCGGCCAGCGCGGGAAGCCGCCCGATCGCATCCTCGTCCATGTAGAGCGCGCGGTTGGCCTCGATCTGCAGCGCATGCACGCCTTCCGCGGGGCATCCGTAATGCCGCGTGGTGTAGCCGCCGGCGAAGGGCTTGTTGCGGGTCACGCGGTAGCCGTGGCCTTCCAGCGCCCGTTCGACGGTGTCCGCGACCGCGCCTTCGCAGGCGGTGCCGAACCCGTCGCCCAAGATGAAGTCGGCCCGTCCGCGCCCGGCATCGGGGTCCATCGGCGCGCCGACCGACGGCATCGAGTGGCAGTCGATCAGGATGCAGTAGCCGAACCGGTCCCGGGTGGCGTCGATCAGCCGCCGGAGGGCCGCGTGATAAGGCCGGTAGCAGGTCTCGATCCGCTCCAGCGCGTCCGAAAACCGGAGCTTGCCGGCATAGATCTCCTTGCCGCTCGCGACCACCCGCGCGAGGGTCCCGAGACCGGCGGCCACGCGGTTCGAATTGGCGTTCACGTATGGCGGAAGCTCGTCCTCGAACATCTCCGGATCGAGCTCGAAGGGCTCGCGGTTGGCGTCGACGAAGGCGCGGGGGAACGCCGCGCGCAAGAGCGGCACGCCGAGCGCCTGGGCGCCGAGCCAGAGCTCGTCGACGAAGCAATCCTCCGACCGGCGGAGGTCGAGCGGATCGAGCGGCGAGGCGGCGACGAAGGATTCCGGGTAGGCGGCGCCGCTGTGCGGCGAGGCGAGGACGATCGGCGCCGTCTGCTCGCCGGGCCACAGGATTTCGTGCTGGTCGGAGACCTCGATACGCGGCTTGCTGGCACTCTGCATGGCCGGAAAGGTGTAGCGGATCGCTCCCGCCCTGTCATCCGCGCCCGCACTTGCCAAACGCGCGCCCGAGGCGATAGAACCGTCCCTTCGGCGGCCGGGCGCGTAGCTCAGCGGGAGAGCACTACGTTGACATCGTAGGGGTCGCTGGTTCAATCCCAGCCGCGCCCACCATTCTTCCTTCCCGCCGTTATCTCGGTCGCGCCACGCCCCCTACGCGCACGCCATGGCGTAGATGCCCGACACCCCGTCGGGGAGCGGGATGTCGCGCCAGGTGGCGCCGGCGTCCTCGGTGCCGAAGACCTGTCCGTTGCGCGCGCCGCAATAGATCATGGCCGGGTCGCGCGGGCTCTCGGCCACCTTCATCAGGGTCGCGCCGATGGGAAGGTCGGCGTCGAAGCGCCGCCAGGTCCGCGCGCCGTCGTCCGAGCACCAGAGCGCGCCCGCGTCGCTCACCGACGCCGGGCTCAGCGCGGCGAAGATGCGCTCCGGATCGTGCGACGACACGCAGACGTCCCGCGCATAGGTTACCGGCGAGAACCGTCCGATGCCGAGCTCGGACCAGCTCGCGCCGCAATCCTCGGTCAGGAACAGCCCCATGCGGTTGGCGAGATAGACCCTGCCGGGGTCGCTCCGGCTGACCGAGATCGCATGGATGTCGACCATCCCCTCGTGCGGATCGCCGGTCAGCAGGCCGCTCTGCAAATGCTCGTTCGCCGCGGCGAGGGAGAGCAGGTCGCCGCTCACGTCGTCCCAGCTGTCGCCGCCGTCCAGGCTGCGCACCACGCCGAGCACCTCGAGCC
The DNA here is from genome assembly GCA_028820505.1 of Defluviicoccus sp. Lineage (GTDB taxonomy): Bacteria > Pseudomonadota > Alphaproteobacteria > MPNO01 > MPNO01 > MPNO01. The sequence continues at coordinate 59,187 of JAPPIT010000227.1, read as the reverse complement.
CGGCATAGATCCGGCCGGGATCGTTGGGATCGACGGCGATGCGGGTGACGCGGGTCGCGAACGGGCATTCCGGAATGCCGTCCGGCGCCGGCACGTCGAGCCGTTCCCATGCGCCGCCGCCGTCGCGGGTGCGCCAGATCGCGAACCCCTCGACGCCGACGAACATCGTGTCGGCGTCGGACGGGTCGAAGGCGATCGACCAGACCGTCCGCATCTCCCCCGGCAGGGCGAGCGAGGCCCAGCTGTCGCCGCCGTCGTCGCTGCGGTAGACGCCGTCCTGGGTTCCCGCGAAGACGGTCCGGGGGTCGCCGGGGTGGAGCTCGATGGCGCGGACCTCGGGATCCCGGGGGAGGCCCCGCGTCAGCGATCGCCAGCCGCCGTCCCCCGGCCCCCGGCGGAAGAAGCCGCACGTGCGGACCTTCGGACCGCTCGCCTGCCAGTGTCCCACGCCCGCATAGACCGTCCCCGACATCCCGTCCTCCCCGATTCGTCTCCGCGCGATGATCCCGCCGCCCGGGCGCCGCGTCCAGCCCGGAATCGAAAGGGGCGCCCGAAGGCGCCCCCGAACTGCCGAATGGCGTTCGCCTAGCGGCGGTCGCCGAAGAAATGCAGGAGCAGCATGAACAGGTTGATGAAGTCGAGATAGAGCCGGAGCGCGCCCATGATGGCGAGCTTCGACGAGGTCTCGGAATCGTGCCACTCGGCATATTCGTTCTTGATCCGCTGGGTGTCGTAGGCGGTGAGCCCGACGAAGACGATCACCCCGATGACCGAGATCGCGAAATGCAGCGCGCTGGAGGCGATGAACATGTTGACGATCGCCGCGAGGATGATGCCGATCAGCCCCATGAACAGGAACGATCCCATCCCCGTCAGGTCGCGCTTGGTGGTGTAGCCCCAGAGGCTCATCGCGGCGAAAGTGCCTGCGGTGATGAAGAACACCCGCGCGATGCTGGCCCCGGTGAAGACCAGGAAGATGCTCGCCATCGAGAGCCCCATGATCCCGGCGAAGGCCCAGAACAGGGTTTGTGCGGTCGATGCCCGCATGGTCTGGATCTTGAAGCTCAGGAAGAAGATGAAGCCGAGCGGCGCGAGCATCACCACCCAGATCAGCCCGGTCTGCGCGATCTGGGCGTAGAGCCCGGAAAACGCCATCGCATAGGCGACGATCCCGGTCAGCGCCAGGCCCGAAGCCATGTAGTTGTAGACCCGGAGCATGTGCGCCCTCAGGCCGGCATCGAATACCTCGGTTGCCTGGCCCGTGCGCAGCACGGTCCGTTCCGTTCCGAACGCCATGAGCATCCTCTCCGAAGCTGATGTTGAACGTGGCTACCATATGGGCCGGCGGGGCCCAAAATCAAGCGTCTCGCCCTACTCGTTCCTGAGCAGCGGGGCGGCCTTGTCGCCGAGCGCGCGCCAGGTCCCGACGAAGCCGAAGGCGAGGGTGAGCGCGGCGGAGCCCGCGACCGTCGCAAGCGCGATCCAGGGCTGGAACAGCCACTCGAACTCCATCATCTGGGTCACCGCGGCCCAGGCGGCCACCGTGCCGACGAAACCCGCGACCGCCGCCGTCGCCGCCCCCAGCAGGCCGTATTCGATGGCGTAGGCCACGAGCACGCGCCGCCGCGTGGCGCCCAGCACCTTGAGCACCACCGAGTCGTAGACCCGGCGCCTGTGTCCCGCCGCTGCCGCGCCGGCCAGCACCAGGATTCCCGCGACCAGCGTCACGCCCGCGGCGACCCGCACCGTGGCGGCGATGCGGTCCAGGACCTCCCGCACCAGGCCGAGCACCTCGCCCACCCGGATCGCGGTCACGTTGGGGAATCGGTCGGTCACCGCGGCCTCGATCCCGGCGAGCGCCTCGTCCGGCGCCTTCAGCGTGGCGAGATGGGTCTGCGGCGCGTCTTCCAGCGCGCCGGGCGAGAACACCATGACGAAATTGATCCGGAGCGTCCGCCAGCGCACCTCGCGGAGATTGGCGATCGTCCCGGTGATCGCGCGCCCCAGCACGTCGACCGTGAGCGTGTCGCCGACGCCGATCCCGAGGCCGAGGGCCGCGTCGCGAGACAGCGATATCAGCGGCGGGCCGGCATAGTCGGCGGGCCACCAGCGCCCCTCCACCAGCTCCATGTCGACCGACGGGGCGGCCGACCAGGTGATTCCGCGATCGCCGCGCAGGAGCCAGCGCTCGGAGGGATCGACCGCGGCCTCCGAGGCGGGCTTTCCGGCAATCCCGACGATCCGCCCGCGCAGCATCGGCACCCGGCGGAGGCCGTTCGTTCCGGGAACCGTCTCGACGACGCGCTCGAACGCCGCCACCTGGTCGGGCTGCAGGTCGACGAAGTAGAAGTCGGGCGCGTTGGCCGGCAGGCTGTTCGCCACCTGGTGGCGCAGATTGCCTTCGATCGAGACCGTGGCCACGAGGACGGCCAAGCCGAGTCCCAGCGACAGCACCACCTTGGCCGACGGCGCGCCCGGGCGGTGGAGATTGGCGAGCGCGAGGCGGAGCGACGCGCCGCGCACCCGGCGGAACCGGGCGGCGCCGCGCTCCAGCCCGTAGCCCGCCGCCCGGAACAGCGCGAAGGCCGCCGCACTCCCGCCAACGAACCAGAGCGCGGTGCCGAGATTGTCGGCCGTCGCGACGACCAGCGCGGCCAGGACCGCGGCGACGGCGGCGGTGGCAGCGACCGCCGCGGGGCGCGGCCAGACGCGGATTTCCACGATCGCCGCCCGGAACAGTGCCGAGCCCGGCACCTCGCAGGCGCGCGCCACCGGCCAGATCGAAAAGAGCAGCGCGACCAGGAGGCCGAACGCGGCGGCGAGGCCCAGCACGCCCGGGTAGACGCCGAAGCGCGCCTCCACCCCGAGCGCGGCGTTGACCAGTTCGCCCGCCAGCGGCGGGGCGGCGGCGCCCAGGACCAGCCCGATGGCGATTCCGACCGCCGCCATCGCGAGGATCTGGATCAGGTAGACACCGAAGATCGTGCCGCCCGAGGCCCCGACGCATTTGAGGGTCGCGATGGTCTCCATGCGCCCGGCGAGGTAGTTGCCGACCGCGTTGCCGACGCCCACCCCGCCGACCAGAAGCGCGGTCAGGCCGATCAGCGTGAGGAACACCTGCGTGCCGTCGATGAAGCGTTGCGCCGCGGGCGAGGCGTTGGTGCGGTCGCGCACCCGCCAGGCGGCCTCCGGGAAGCGGTTGTCGAGCCGTTCGCGCCAGCCGTCGAGGTCCACGCCCGGTTCGAGCCGGATCTTGTAGAAATAGCGCACCAGGCTGCCCGGCCGGACCAGCCCGGTCTCGGCGATGCTGTCGGCGGAGACGATCACCTTGGGGCCGAGCCCGATCAGCCCGCCGTCGCCCAGCCGGTCGGGCTCGTGCGCGACGGTGCCCCGGATCTCGAAATCGGCGTCGCCGATGCGGATCCGCGCGCCCCGCGCTACGCCGAGCTTGCGAAGAAGGCGTTCTTCCACCGCCGCGCCCCACACCCCGTTTCCGTCCCGGGCCAGCGCCCCGTCGGCGGATTGCGCGGGAGTCAGTGCAAGCGCGCCGTAGAGCGGGTAGACGCCGTCGACCGCCTTGAGCTCGATCAGCGACCGGGCGCGCCGGTCCGCGGTCCGCGCCATCGCCCGCATGCGCAGAGCCCGGGACACCGTTCCCGAGGCTTCGAGCCATGCCTTCCGCTCGGCGCCGATGTCCCGGTGCAGGCTGCGGATCGAGATATCCCCGCCCAGGGTCTTGCGGCCGTCGGCCTCGATCCCGTCGCGGATCGCCGACGTGGTGGAGCCTACCGCCGCGACTGCCGCGACGCCGACCGCGAGGCAGGCGACGAAGATCCGGAAGCCCCGCAGCCCGCCGCGAAGTTCGCGGAGCGCGAATCGGAATGCTACGCAGGCGCCGTTCACGAAGCGGCGTCCGCCGTCATCCGGTCGGCGGCGATCCGGCCGTCCGAGAGCGTCAGCCGGCGTGTGCAGCGGCCGGCCAGCGCCGGGTTGTGGGTGACCAGGAGCAGCGTCGTCCTCGCGTCCGCGACAAGCGAGAACAGGAGGTCGATCACCTGATTGCCGGTGTCGCCGTCGAGATTGCCGGTCGGCTCGTCGGCCAGCAGCAGCGCCGGCTTCGCGACGAAGGCGCGGGCCAGCGCCACGCGTTGCTGCTCGCCGCCGGAAAGCTGACCGGGATAGTGGCCGAGCCGGTGGCCGAGACCGACGCGTTCGAGCGCCTCGGCGGCTTCGTCGAAGGCGGCGGTGCTGCCGGCAAGCTCGCGCGGAATGGCGACGTTCTCGAGCGCGGTCATCGTCGGCACGAGGTGGAAGTTCTGGAAGACGATCCCGATATAGTCCAGGCGGAGGCGGGCGAGCGCGTCCTCATCCAGCGCCAGGAGACCGCGCCCGTCGATTTCCACCCGGCCCCGGGTCTGGCGTTCGAGGCCGGCGATCACCATCATCAGGCTGGTTTTTCCCGACCCGGACGGACCCACCACGCTGATCGTTTCGCCACGCCCGACGGAGAGATCGATGCCGCGAAGGATGTCCACCCTGCCCGCCGCGCTTTCGAGACTGAGCTCGATGCCGTCGAGCCGGACGAGCGGGACGGCGGCGGAGTCGGGCAAGGAGGCGGCTTCGCGGGGCATGTGCGTCGACGGTTCGGGTTACAGGGCTCGATATGGCGGTTTATCGCGCGGAATCAAGCTCATGTCGCGGGCTCTCCTGCACCTTTCGCTCGCTGTCTCGATGGGTGTGTCGGCGGCGGCCGCGAAGGAGACCAGGCTGCTCGCGTTCGGCGACAGCCTCACCTCCGGCTGGGGACTCGCGGCCCGGGACGCCTTCCCGGCCCAGCTCGAACGGGCGCTCCATGCCGCCGGGCGCAAGGATGTCCGGGTGATCGCGTCCGGGGTCGTCGGCGACACCTCGGCCGGCGGGCGTGCCCGGCTCGCATGGTCGCTCGCCGACCGCCCGGACGCCGCGATCGTCGAGCTCGGCGCGAACGACGGGCTGCGCGGCATCGATCCGTCGTCGACCTACGACAATCTCGACGCCATCCTGACCGAACTGAAACGGCGAGAGATCCCGGTGCTGCTGGCCGGGATGTACGCCCCGCCCAATCTGGGGCGCGAGTACGGCGAGGCATTCGACGGCATCTATCCTCGGCTCGCGGAACGCCACGGCGTCTCCCTCTACCCCTTCTTTCTCGATGGCGTCGCGGTCGAACCGCATCTCAACCAGCCGGACGGGATACATCCCAACGAGAAGGGCGTCGCCGTTATCGTCGAGCGCATCCTGCCCTATGTTATGAAGACGTTGCCGTGATCGAGAGGGTTCCATGACGATCCAGAAGCAGGGCTTCCGCGCCGGCCATGCCGGCGGCGGCGACTGGGAAAGCATCGCCGCACGCTGCATCGAGCAGCTCGGACCGACCGGGAACGCGACGCTCGGCTTCGTCTACGCGACAGACCTGCTCGCCGATTCGTTCGACCGGATCGTCGAAAAGCTGAAGGACGCGACCGGGATCGCGGACTGGGTCGGCACGATCGGCTTCGGGGTCTGCGTCGGCGGCAAGGAGTATTTCAACACCGCCGCGATGGCGGTCCTGGTGGGCGAGGTCCCGGAGGACAGCTACCGCATCCTGCCCCCGATCGTGCGGCCGGGCGAGTCCCTGCCCGAGGAAATTCGCGCCTGGGCCGAACGCCGGCGTCCGGTGCTCGGAGTCGTCCACGGCGATCCGCGCAACCAGTATTTGCCGGCGATCATCGACTCGCTCTGCGACGATACCGAGTGCTTCCTGGTGGGCGGGCTCACCGCGTCGAGGGGCGCCTTCAGCCAGGTTGCGGGCGGCATCGTCGAGGGCGGCCTCTCGGGCGTGCTGCTGGCGGAAGACGTGGGCGTCGCGACCGGGCTGAGCCAGGGCTGCACCCCCATCGGCGAGGTGCACGACGTAACCAGGGCGCAGGACAACGTGCTCTATGAGCTCAACGGCCGGCCGGCGCTCGACGTGTTCAAGGAGGACATCGGCGAGGTCCTGGCGCGCAACCTGGAGCGCGTCGGGGGCTATATCCATGCAGCGCTTCCCATCGCCGGCAGCGACACGGCCGATTATCTCGTGCGCAACGTGATGGGCATCGATCCCAACAACGGCTGGCTCTCCATCGGCGAACGCCTGAACGCCGGCGACAAGATCCTCTTCGTCCGCCGCGACGGGCCGAGCGCTTTCGTCGACCTAGAACGCATGCTGGGCGACGTGACCGGCCGGGCCGGCGAGGCGGCGAGCGCGGGGCTCTACTATTCCTGCGTGGCGCGCGGGCCCAACATGTTCTCCCGCGACGACCAGGAGATGACCGCCGTCGCCGAGGCCGTGGGCGAGGAGGTTCCCGTCGTCGGCTTCTACGCGAACGGCGAGATCTCCAACAACCGGCTTTACGGCTATACCGGCGTGCTCGCGCTGATCCTCTAGACGGCGTCCCGATGATCCGCCTGTTCTTCGGCCTGGAGCTGCCGGGCGAGCTCCGGATGCGAATCGCGGCGCTCGCGTCCGGGATCGACCGGGCGCGCTGGGTGGCGCCGGAGAACCTCCACATCACGCTCCGCTTCGTCGGCGAGGTGGAAGAACCCGCGATGGAGGACCTCGCCGGGGAGGCAGCTTCCATCCGCTTCGAGCCCTTTCCGGTAACGCTCTCGGGCGCCGGGCATTTCGAGCGCCGGGGGCGGGTGAGCGCGGTCTGGCTCGGCGTCGAACCCGACCCGGCGCTCGCCGCGCTGCGCGACCGGATCGAGGCCGCGGCGGTGCGCGCCGGACAGCCGCCCGAGGGACGGAAGTTCCGGCCTCACGTGACCGTGGCGCGGCTCAACCAAGGCCGGCCCGGCGAGGTGCGCGACTGGCTCGCCGCCAACACCCTGTTCCGCGCCGTGCCCTTCACGGTGGCGAGCTTCGCCCTGTTTTCCAGCACGCTCGGGCGGTCCGGCCCGAACTACAGGATGGAGTGCCTGTTCCCGCCGGAGGGTTGAGAGGCGGGGCGCGCTAATCCCAGACGATCTTCTCGCGGGTCACCGTCACGGTGCCGTCGGCCGCGAGCTGCACCCGGTTGACCGTCTTCGCGAGGTCGGGCGAGCCGGAATACCAGGCGGGGACCGCGCCGTTGCCGACCCGGACCGGACGGTTCCAGTGGCCGAGCGCGACGTAATCCGCGCCGGTTGCCGCGATCTCCGCGTCCGAAACGATCCAGGACGGGCGGTGCGCCGCGCCCGTCTCCTTGGCACCTTCGTAGTGGCCGTGCGCCATCGCGATCTGCCAGCGCGTCGTGCGCGGCCGCGCGGAGCCGAGCGGCGCCATGTTGCCGTAATCGCGGTGGGCGATGCCCCAGACCTCGAGGTCGAGTTCGGGGAACCGCACCGCCCGGTCGTGGGTAAGGCCCAGCACATGGACGTTGTCGGCCTCGCCCATGCCGCATCGGCGATAGACCGAATCGGCGGTCAGCGGGTCGTGGTTGCCGGGCAGCATGACGACCGGGACGCCGCAATCCGCGAGCAGCCCGGCGGAACGTTCCAGCAAAGGGTCGGGCAGGCGGTTGTGCTCGAACACGTCGCCCGCCAGCAGCACGACGTCGGCGGATAGCGCGGCGGCGGTATCGAGCACGCATTTGAGCCCGCGCGCGCCGTCGCCGCCATGGACGCGCGCGGTGTAGCCGTCGTCCACGTGGACGTCCGAACTGTGGACGATCGCGATGTCCCGGCCGGCCGGTCGGCTCAAAGGATCGGTCTCCCCTGGCGCGGCGCCCCGTGCGCGATTCATATAATAGTCGCATCCAGCATCTGATGCGCATCGTCCGTCGGACCCCATTCGCTGTCCGGGTGGAAGACCAGCACGTCGAGCGAGTCCTCGCGGGTCTCGAAACGGTGGCGTTCGCCGGCGAACAGCTTCCAGGCCCTGCCGGGGTACAGGACCATCGGCGGGCCCGCCTCGTGGTGGGCGAGGCCGCGGCCCCTGACCACCATGCCCATCCGGTCGCTCGGATGATGGTGCTCGGTCTGCACCGTGCCGGGCACGACATGCAGGTGGTTGACGCACGGATCGCCCTTGCGGGGCGGCATGACCAGAAGCGACGCCGAGCAGCCGTCGATATACCTGTTGCGCCCGGCGTTCTCCATATACCCCCCGCACGGGGGAAGCGACTTGCCGGCGTCGACGATGAGCATGTGTTTGCGGCGATAGCGGGGCAGGGGAAACCCGCCCGTCGAGAAGGCGGGCCGCATGTCGCGCAGTATCGCCTCCGGGTTCTTCCGCGGGCCCCAGAGGGCCGACTCGAACAGGCAGACCTTTTCCGGAGACGGCGTGCCGGCTACGGTCTCGGCCCTTGCGGCGTTCAGTTCCTGCATCGTGTCCTCAGGCGGCCTGGCTTGTCCTGCATCGGCTTGCTCCCGTCCGTCATGGGCGTTCACCAACCGACATGGGGCGGGCGCGGTCCGGCCGCCAATACCGATTTCTTGCGCCCCGGATAGGAAACCGTGACCGCGATCCGCCTGGAGAGGGGCCGTCCGCTCAGCCGTCGTCGTAGCGCATGGTCCAGCGCGCGGGGCCGAACACCTGCATCAGCGCCTTGGTCCCCGGCGCGGCCGCCGACATGCTGCCGATATGGGAGACCCCGCCGTCATAGGTGACGGTCCAGCCCGTGCCTGCCGACGGGCAATCCAGGGCGAGCGTCACCGCTTCCTCGCCCGGCAGCCGCTGGAGAATGCGCACGCCGCCGCCCGAGAGGATCTGCATCACCTCGTCCACCGCTGTGCCGTCCTCGGCGACATTGACGTGGAACCGGTCGAAACGGCTGTAGTCGGCGCCCTCTTCCACGACGAAGAGCTGGGGGTAGGAATAGCCGTGGTTTGCGACCTCGGTCTCCAGTGCCCCGCCGCCCGGGACATGGGGAGACCGGCCGGCCTCCGCCAGCTTCTCCAATAGAGCCTCGCGGGAGAGCAGCAACGCCGTCTTGATTTCTTCCGCCTGCGCGGCATCGAGCGTCGACCGGACCAGCAAGGTTCGGATATCGGGCGCAACCCCGCCGAGATCGAGCGGCCAGACCCGGGCCCCGAACGGCGCAAGCGCGGTGTTGACCGCCCCGATCTCGACCAGCGCGGGGTCGTCGTCGCGCTCCAGGCGGAGCCCGGCCGTCACGACGCCTCCGCCGGCGCCGGATGCCCGATCGTCGCGCTTGCAGGTCGGGTCATGGAAAATCCTCGCGTCGACTATCCGCCATTGCGCTTCCGACCGCAATGCGGCCCCCGAAAACCGGCCCCACTGCCGTTGTCGGACGGGAGTAATGGCATATAATGCCATTAACATGTCTCTTGGAGGGGACCGGTCATGCCCACGCGTAACGTCGTGCTTTCCGATCATCAGGCTTCCCTGATCGCGAGGCTTGTGGGGTCCGGGCGTTACCAGAATGCCAGCGAAGTGATGCGGGAGGGTCTCCGGCTGGTCGAGCGGCAGGAGGCAGAGGAGGAAATCCGCCTCAAGGCCATGCGCGATGCCGTGGATGCCGGCATCTCGGACATCGCCGCAGGCCGATATTGGACGTTCGATACGACGGAGGCGCTGCGTCAAGGGCTGTCTGCCATCGTCGACGAAGCGCTCGGCGGCGCCACCATCGAAGACTCGACGTGACGTCCGGAGTCCGTCGATGGCGAATCCGTCTGACCGCCGCGGCCCGGGACGATATCCGGAACGTTCTCCTTTGGACTTCCGAACGGTTCGGAGAGGCACAGGCACGACGCTATGCCGGCACTCTGGTGGAGGCGATTCAAACTCTGGAAGAAGGGCCGGACGTGCCGGGATCGCGGCGGCGCGATGAAATCTCCCAAGGACTGATGACGCTGCATGTCGCGCGGCGGGGCCGGACGGGCCGGCATCTGGTCGTGTATCGAACCGGCACCCCGGCGGCCGATCCTCCCATCGTCGAGGTACTCCGACTATTGCACGATTCCATGGACCTCTCGCGCCGCGTCGAAACCGGCAGGCGCGAAGACCGATGATCCCACGCGGCTGGCGCACGCCGTTCGTCGTTCTCCTCGGCGGCACCCTGATTCTGCTGCTCTCCTTCGGGCTGCGGCAGAATCTCGGGCTCTACATGGCGCCGATCAGCACCGGGCTGGGCTGGGACCGGGAGGTGTTCGCCTTCGCGGTCGCCCTGCAAAGCCTGGTCTGGGGCGTTTCGACCCCGTTCATGGGTTGGCTCGCCGACCGGTTCGGGCCGGGCAAGGTGGTGGGCGCGGGGGGCGCGGTCTACGCCGGCGGGCTGTGGCTGATGGCGGAGGCGTCCGCGCCCATCGATGCCACCATCGGCGTCGGGTTCATGACCGGGTTCGGCATGAGCATGACCAGCTTCTCCATCGTGCTGGCCACCATCAGCCGGGTCGCGCCGCCCGCCAAGCGCAGCATCTATCTCGGCATCGCGAGCGCCGGCGGCTCCTCGGGCCAGCTTATCCTGGTGCCGCTCGGCCAGTGGCTGTTGACCCAGAACGGCTGGTCGGCGGGGCTGATCATCATCGCCGGCATGGCCGCGCTGATTGTGCCGCTCGCCGCCATTCTGGCCGGCGGCAACCGAGAGCCTCCGGGCGAGCAGTCCACGCAGCGGATCGGCGCCGCGTTGCGCGAGGCGGGCGGTCATGGCGGCTACCATCTGCTCAACGCCGGCTACTTCGTCTGCGGGTTCCAGACGATGTTCATCGGCGCCCATCTGCCCGCCTACCTGACCGACCTTGAGCAGCCCGCCTGGCTTGGCGCGACGGCGCTTGCGCTGATCGGCGGGTTCAACATCGTCGGTTGCATCTTCTGGGCCAAGCTCGGCGCCACGCGGTCGATGAAATACCTGCTGTCGGCGATCTACGGGATTCGTGCGGCGATCATGGCGGTGTTCATCATGCTGCCGATCTCGGCCGCCAGCGTGATCGTCTTCGCCTGCCTGATGGGACTTCTCTGGCTCGCGACGGTGCCGCTCACCACCGGTGTCGTCGCGCAGATCTTCGGCACCCGCTTCATCGGAACGCTGGTCGGGATCACCTTCTTCAGCCACCAGATCGGGAGCTTTCTCGGGATATGGCTAGGCGGTATCGTCTACGACACCATGGGCAATTACGACGCGATCTTCTGGGGCGGGGTGGTGCTGGGGCTCGCCGCGACCGCGCTCCACATCCCCATCGACGACCGGCCGCTGCGCCGCCCCGCGACGGCCGAGGCCTGACCCGGTGAGCGCCGTCCCCGTCATCGACATTTCCCGCGGCCGTGAAGAAGTCGCCCGGGACGTCGCGTGCGCGGTCGAGGAGATCGGCTTTCTCGTCGTCGCGGGTCACGGCGTGCCGCCCGCGACCATCGAGGCCACGCGCACCGCCGCCCGTGCGCTCTTCTCCCGGCCGGAGAAGGAAAAGGCCGCGTTCGCCGACGCCGCGGGCACGCTCAACCGGGGCTACACACCCTTCCAGTCGGAGTTCAACGGTTCGACCCGGACCGACAGGGCGCCCGCCGACCTCCGCGAGGGCTTCATCTTCGGGCCGTTCGACCTGCCCGACGATCCCTACTACGTCGCGCCCGAGGCCGGGTTCGCCTATCAGGACAATATCTGGCCGCCCGGCGCCGACGATACGGTGGCCGCGCTCAAGGCCTATTACCGCGCGGTCGAGGCGCTCAACGTGGAGCTCCTCCGGATCTTCGCGGATGCCCTGGTGCTGTCGGGAGAGTTTTTTCTCGACAAGTTCGACCGCCACGCGAGCACCGTCAGGCTGCTGCATTACCCGGCGCAGCCCGAACCGCCGGACGAGGGACAGCTCCGCTGCGGCGCGCATACCGATTTCGGCAGCCACACGATTTTGCTCGCCGACGACAGCCCGGGCGGGCTCCAGGTGCGCGGCCGCGACGGGGAATGGATCGACGTGATCCCGCCCGCCGACAGCTTCATCGTCAATATCGGCGACCTGATGATGACCTGGACCAACGACCGGTGGCTGTCGAATCTGCACCGCGTCGCCAACCCGGCGCCGGGCGGCGGCACCGGCCGGTTGTCGATCGCCTTTTTCGCCCATCCCAACTACGACGCGACGATCGAGTGCATCGAGACCTGCAGGCGTCCCGGCGAGAAAGCCCGCCATCCGCCCGTCCGCGCCGGCGACTACCGGCGCCGCCAGGTGACGACGATCACCGCCGGAATCGCTTGACGGCGGATTACCCGGTTTCGCTCCCGCGCGGCGAGACGTCGGCGATCCTGGCGTAGAAGGCGAGTCCGGCCGCCAGGCTCAGGGCGAGGAACCCGAAGGCCGCGCGATAGGCGATTTCCGGCGCCTCCGACCCTTCCGGGCCGAAGGAGCCCACGATCACGCCGGTCAGCGCCTGGATGACGAACACGCCCAGCATCACCGAGAGGTTTTGAAGGGTGAGCCCGCGCCCGATCAGACGGTCGGGCAGGATCGCCCTCGCGTGCGCGTGGATCAGCATGAAGAACGCGCTGGCCATGGTGAAGAGTGCGAGGAGGGCGAGCGCGGCCCACAGCCCGGGGCCCGGAACGAACGCGAGGACGAGAAGGACGGCGACCGCGGCGCAGCCGCCGCCCATGACCGCCTTCTTGCGCGAATCGAGCCAGCGCTCCGTCTGGGAGAACAGCATCACGGCGGCGAACAGCAGGATATTGAGGCCCAGCAGCGCATTGCCGCGATCCACCCCGCGGAGCCCGTGGACGTCGTTGAGATAGGGGCCGGCCCAAAGCCCCACGATGGTGAGCATCGTCCCGTAGCTGACGAACTGGACGGCGCAGATCCACCACATTTCGCGAAGCGCCAGGACCTCGCGCAGGCCGCGCCACATCTCGCCCATCGTTTCCCTCCGGGGTCCCTCGTGGGACGACCCGGGCGGCGCGTCGCGGACGATCAGATAAATCAGGACGGCGATGACGCCCGTCAGCACCGCCATGAGGTAGAAGGCGCCGCGCCAGCCGATCGCTTCCGAGACCGCGGCGAGCGGAGTCGAGGCCATCAGGGAGCCCAACCCGCCGACGGTGAACAGAAGCGAGATCAGCCTCGCGTAGCGCTCCGGCTCGAACCAGCGGGCGATCACCACCATCGGGCCCATCAGCCCGAGCGCGCAGCCGATGCCGATCAGGGCGCGGCCCGCGATCAGCTCCGGCCCGCTCTGCGCGGCGGCGTAGAGCACCGAACCGGCGACGGCGAGGACAAACAGGCCGGGGACCATCCGCCGCGCGCCGTACCGGTCGAGCAACATGCCGGCCGGGATCTGCATCGCGGCGAAGGCGAGGAAATAGGTCCCGTTGACCACGCCCATGGTCTCGGTGCCGATGGCGAGGTCGGCCATCAGCTCCGGCGCGATGACGGCGTTCGAGACCCGGAAGAACTGGCTCGCCACCAGCCCGGCGCAGAGGACGGCGTAGATGACGTAGCCTTGGCGGATCGCCGTTCGGTCGGAGGATGTCACGGATCAGGTGCGCGCCGGCGTGCCCGCCGCCTGCGCGGCGAGATCGTCCGGGATGTCGTCGAAGGAGGCGTAGTTGAACGCGTGCAGCCGGGCATAGAGGCCCTGCGCCGCGATCAGCGAGTCGTGGGTCCCGCTCTCGACGATCCGGCCCTCGTTGAGGACGAGGATCCGGTCGGCGCCGCGCACGGTGGCCAGCCGGTGCGCGATGACGATGCCGGTGCGCCCCTCCAACAGCCGTTCGAGCGCGACCTGGATCCGGCGCTCGGTGTAGGAGTCGATATTCGCCGTCGCCTCGTCGAGGATCAGGATCGGCGTGTCGGCGACCAGCGCGCGGGCGAAGCTCAGCAACTGGCGCTGGCCGAGCGACAGGTTGCGCCCCTGCTGGTCCAGCACGGTGTCGTAGCCGTCCGCCAGCTGGGAGATGAAATCGTGCGCCCCGACGATTCGGGCCGCGCGCTCGATATCCTCCCGCGTCGCGTGCTCGGTCGAGAAACGGATGTTGTCGAGCACCGTGCCGGTGAACAGATAGGGGTCCTGCAGCACCATCGCGATATGCCGGCCGAGCGCCGCCCGTGCATATTCCCGCACGTCGCGCCCGTCGATCGACACCCGCCCTTCCCAGACGTCGTAGAACCGGTGGAGGAGGGCGGTGATGCTGGTCTTGCCCGAACCGGTCGGCCCGACCAGTGCCACCGTCTCGCCCGGCGAAACGCTGAAGGTCACCCCGTGCAGCACCGGCTGGCCGGGGTTGTAGCCGAAGGTCACGTCCTCCAGCGCGATCGCGCCCCGCATCCGCTTGGGAGACAGCGCCCCCGGCTTGTCGACGATGGCGAGCGGGACGTCGAGCACCTCGAAAATCCGCTGCCCCGAGGCCATCGCGCGCTGCATGATGCTGTACTGGATGGTGAGCGAGCGGATCGGGTCGAAGAAGCGCTGGACGTAGAACACGAAGGCGACCATCACCCCGATCTCCAGCGCGCCGTCGAGCACCAGCGACCCTCCGAGCACCACGACAATCGCGAGCGCCGCCCCGGTCAGGGTATCGACGATGGGGACCATCACCTGGGCGTACCGCGCCGCGCGCAGATGGGCGTTCAGGTTCTCGGCCGCCTTGTCGCCGTAGAGCACGAAGTTCACGTTCTCGCGGCGCATGCCCTGCACGGTGCGGACCGCATGGATCGCCTCGGCAAGCGCCCCGTTGGCGACGGAGTTGGTCTCGCGCGCCCGGCGGAACGCGACCCGCGCGCGCGGCAGCCAGACCATCCGGACCAGCGCGAGCGTCGGGACCAGCACCAGGGTAAGCAGGCCGAGCTCCAGATGGAGCGACAGCATGATCACGACGATGCCGATCAGAAGCAGCAGATCGCCGAGGGCGGTCACCGAGTTCTCGAGGAATTCCTGGAGCGAGTTCACGTCGCCCTGGAGCCGGGACATCATCCGCCCCACCTCCGTCTTGTCCATGAAGGAGAGCGAAACGTCCTGGAGATGGGCGAACATGGCGCGGCGAAGGTCGAAGATCACGTGCTCGCCGATATGCCCGACCAGCCGGTCCTGCATGTAATTGGCGCCATAACTGACCAGGATCACCACGCCGAAGACCGCGGCGGTAAGCTGCAATTCCACGACGTCGCCGCCGTCGGCCAGGATCGCGTGGTCGATCGCATGGCGGATGACCAGCGGGATCAGGAGCTGGGCACCGGTAAAGACCATGACGGCGCCCATGGCGAAGAATAGCCAGCGCAGATAGGGCCGCACGAAGGCACCGAAACGGCGCGCCACGCGGCGGTCGTAGGCCGCGCCGAATATCTCCTCGTCGCGGCTGATCTGCGAGCCTACGACGGCGCGGGGCGGGCGGGCTGTTTCGGCGCCGACGTTCATTCCGCCGCCCCCTGCAACCCGCCGGCGATGTCTTCCCGGCTTTGCATCGCGAAGATCTTCGCGTAATGGCCGCCCTTCGCGATCAGCGATTCGTGCGTTCCGCGCTCGATCGTTCGCCCGGCCTCCAGCACGAGGATCTCGTCCGCGTCGCGGATCGCGGCGAGCCGGTGGGAGACGACGATCCTGGCGGTGCTCTCCGCGCGTTCGGCCAGCGCCTCCCGTATATGGCTCTCCGTCGCCGCGTCGATCGCCGCGGTCGAATCGTCGAACACCAGCACGGCCGGGTCCAGCAGCGCGGTCCGGGCGATCGCCACGCGCTGTTTCTGCCCTCCCGACAGCGACACGCCGCGCTCGCCCACCAGGGTCTCGTAGCCCTCGGCGAGTTGCCCGATGAAGCCGTCGATCTGGGCGAGACCGGCAGCGTCCCTGATCGGGCGTTCCTCCGACCACGGATCGCCGTAGGCGATGTTGTTGTCGATCGAGGCGGTGAACAGAAACGGATCCTGCTGCACGATCCGAACCGCGCGGCGCAGGCTGTCGAGCGTGACGTCGCGGATGTCCTGCCCGTCTATGGCGATGCGCCCGCCGGTGACGTCGTAATAGCGCGGCAGCAGATGCGCGACGGTCGACTTGCCGCTTCCCGGCGGGCCGACGATCCCGAGGGTCCGGCCGCGCTTCACCTCGAAGGAGACGCGATCGAGCGCGAGCGGGCCGTCCTCGTCATAGGCGAAGCTCACGTTCTCGAACCGGACCGTGCCGTCGCCGACTTCGAGCTCCCGCGCGTCGTCGGCATCCCGTATGGCCGGCTCGAGGTCGATCACCGCGAACAGCCGTGCGCCGCAGGACGAGCCGCGCGCAAACGAATTCACCACCAGCCCGAGCGAGCGCACCGGGAGTTGCAGGATGGTGATGAAGGTCAGGAACTCGGTCAGCGTTCCCACCGTCATGGTCCCCGCGATCACGCGCTCGCCGCCGACCCAGAGCACGAGCCCCATCGCGACGAAATAGGCGAAGGTCATCTCGGTCGTCGAGGCGACGCGCACGTCGATGCGTCGCGACGAGAGCCTGAGCGCCTCGGCCGCCGACCGGTCGTATTTCGCCAGCTCGAACCGCTCCGCGCCGAACGCGCGGACCACCCGGATGCCGGTCAGGTTCTCGTCCATGATCCGGCCCAGCACCGCCATCCGGTCCTGGAACAGGTTCCACAGGTAACGCAGCCTGAGCCGCGTCGTCGTCGACCGCCAGGCGATATAGGGGACGAAGCTGAGGCTCAGCAGCCCGAGGACGAGGTCGGTCGAGAGAAGCAAGAACGCGCCGGCGGCGACCAGCACGACCATCTGTACCGCGCGCAGCAGCCCGTGGTTGATCAGCATCCGGACCCCTTCGAGGTCGAGCATGCCGCGGGTGATCAGCTCGCCCGTATGGACCCGGTCGTGGAAGGAGAAGCCGAGGCGCTGGAGCTTCTGGTAGAAGGTCAGCCTGAGATCGTGCGCGAGCCGGTGGCCTACCGCTTCTCCGCTGTAGTTGTGCGCGAGCGTGAACAGCCCGCGCAGGATCCACACCGCCAGCAGCAGGAACGCCGTGTGCCAGAGCGCGGAACGGGCGGCTTCCCGGGTGGCGACGCCGTCCTGGAGCAGTCGCCGCGCGCCGTCGACCGCATCGCCGACGAGGCCCGGAATGGCGAGCTGGAAGGCGGACGCGGCCACCATCGCCAGCAGGGCCACGGCGACGCCCCCGCGGAACCGCAGGACGATCCTGACGATCCGCCAGACGATCTCCCGGTCGGCCGGCCCGGAACCGTCCTCCATGCCGGCGTAGGCGCGGGCATAGGCGCGGGGACGGGTCTCCGGCGGTGTGCCTCGGTCAGGTTCGATACTTTGCGCGGGGCTGCTGTCTGGACTCATTTCCAACCGGAACGCTCGCGCCGGGCACCCTGGATCGGGCGCCCGGCGACTATACGATTATATAGGTCGCCGCCCGCGGAATGGCCAAACGGGCACGCGTTTTCCCGCTCCGTCCCGCGCGGCTGCGAAGGTCGTTACGACCGGGGGCCGTTGCCCAGGGCGGGCGCCACCTCGGCCATGAACCGCTCCATCTGCTCGCGGACCATCGCATCCGGCTTCCGGCCGTAGTTGAAGTAGAGAATCACCTCTTCGACCCCCGTCTCCGCGACCTCGCCCAGCCGGTCGACGATCGCCTGCGGCGGGCCCAGAAGGATCGAGTTGGGCCCCAGATCCTCGGTGCGGAGATCCGCCAGCGCCTTGCCGATGCGGCGATAGTATTCCATCGTCGGCGGTAGCTTCGCGCCCATGATTCCCTTGTGCCTGGTCCCCGACATGGTGAAGTAGTCGAGCAGCCGTTCCTTTGCGGCCGATTCTTCCGCTGGCGTGTCGGCGATCTGGACGAAATAGCTGCATTTGACGCGCCCGGGTTCGGTCTCCGCCGCGTCGCAGACCTCCCGGTAGGCGGCGACCGCCTCGTCCAGCCCGCCGAACACCAGCGCGGCGGCGAAGGGGGCGAGCATCAGGTTCCATCGATAGCGCGCCGCCACCTCCATGCTGTATCGCGAAAACGAGCCCATATAGGGCACGAACGGTTTTTGCACCGGCTTGGGACAGACCTCGATGTCGTGCACCGCGTAGTGCTTGCCCTCGAAAGTCGTTCGGCCGTCGTCGTTCCAGCAGCGGTAGAGGAGCTCGACGCCTTCGGCGAAGACCTCGGCGGAGGCCTGGAAATCGGCGCCAAACGGCGCGTATTCGTGACTGTCGTAGCCGCGGCCGAGCGCGAAATCGACGCGCCCGCCCGACAGCACGTCGAGAGTTGCCCATTCCTCCGCGACCTGGACCGGATGGTGAATCGGCAGGACCACGACCGCCGGGCCCAGCCGGATGCAGGTCGTCGCCGCGGCGACCGACGCTAGGACCAGCGAGGGCATGGGTACGCAGCCCCGCCGGTTGAAGTGATGCTCGCCGATCCAGGCCGAGCTCATGCCGAGCGACTCGGCGAAGACCGCCTGATCGCGGATCTCCGTCATGAAGGTCTCCGGGGTCCGGGGATTGTCGGGATAGCGGTTGTCGCTCAACGTGAAATAGCCGAATTTCATTCCTCGAACCTCCGTCCGCCGGCGGGGTCATGGTATCGGCGGGGCGGGCGTTGCAAAATGCCCCGGGGAACCCCCGGCTAGGCTATGGGAGAGCGCGGTATGACGCAGTCGGACGATGCGAGACCCCCGGTCGCGGTCGGCCATGTGAGAATGGACGTGAACGACCTGCATTCGGCCTGCGACCTGCTGGAGCGGCTGGGCCTCCGGCCGGTGACCAGGCACGACAATTTCGCGGTGCTGGAGCTGCGCGGCGGGACGCACCTGATCGTCCGCGCCGGGGAGCATGAGGTCGAGCCCGGCCGGATGGCGCCGATCGACCTGATGGTCGACGACGTCGCGGAGACCCACGCGCGCTATCGCGGGATGGGGCTGGACCCGTCGGAGATTGCCTCGGGATCGATCCACAGCTCGTTCACTATCCCGTTCACCGACGGCTACCGCCTCAAGATTACGTCCTCGCATACATCGGGCCGGCCGGTCTGAAGCCGCGCGCCCCGGGAAAGGGAGTTGGAACCATGACCAGAATACCCGCGCTCGACCGGGAGCGGATGGACGAGGAGCAGAAGCGGGTCTACGACGCCACCATGGCGCAGACCGGCCGTGTCGGCCGGGGGCCGGCCGTGGGCTATGCCTACGCGCCCGGCATGTGGGAGACCAACAACGCTGCGACCGACTATTTCGAGAACCGCTGCTCGCTGACCCTGCCGCAGCTCCGCCTGGCGGCGCTCCTCGTCGCGCGCCGCTGGAATGCCGCCTATCCCTGGGCGGCGCAGGCGCGCATGGCGCTCGAGGCGGGTCTCGACCGTTCGGTCGTCGATGCGGTGAACGCGCGCGAGCGGCCCGACTTCGCCAGCCGCGAGGACGCGGCCGTCCATGACGCGGCGCGGGAGTTGCTGGAAACAGGCACGCTGGGCGACGCCGGGTTCGGGGCGGCTCAGGAAACGCTCGGCTATCGCCGCCTCGCCGACCTGGTCGGCGTCATCGGCCATTTCTGCAAGACCGCGATGATGGCTAACGTGGTCGGCGCCGAGCCCCCGGCCGAATGGCCGTCGCATCTGGAGGGGTAGGGCGGCCGGACCATAGAAGCCCGGCCGCGAGAAGCGATCAGGCGTACTTGCCCGAGACCTGCGTGGTGTGCGGGCCCTCGAGACCCTTTTCCGCGTGCTCCAGCCGCGTCACCCGGTCCCAGCCGCGCTTGAGGTCGTCGCGAATGTCGATCGCGAGCCGGCCGACGCTCTCGATCTCGAGCTCCACCCGGTCGCCGTCCTGGAACGGGTGAAGGCCGCGGTGGTTGGTCCCGGTGGCGACGATGTCGCCTGGCACCAGCGGGTGGATCGAGGACAGCCAGGCGATGCAGCGCGGGATCTTGTGCGCCATGTCGTCGGTGTTGAAGTTCTGCATCAGGTCGCCGTTGTTCCAGAGCTTGACCTGGAGGTTCTGCGGGTCGGCGATTTCGTCTTTGGTGACGATCCACGGCCCGATCGGCGCGAAGGTCTTGCGCGACTTGACCTGGAAGAAGGTGTTGCCGGGCGGCGGCAGGGCGCGCGCCGAGCCGTCGATGAAGCAGGTCCAGCCGAAGACGTGGTCCATCGCGTCGGCCTCGCCGATGTTGTCGGCGGGCTTGCCGATAATGGCCGCGAGTTCGGCCTCGCCCTCGAACACGGCCGCCGGGACGTCCGGCAGCATCATCGTGTCGTTATGGCCGATCACGGCGCCGGGCGATTTGTGGAACGCATTGATCTGCGCGGGCGCGTCCCTTGTGCCGTCCTCCATGTAGTTGACCGCCATGCAGTCGATGGTGGTCGGCTTCGGCGCCGGCGGGCGGATGCGCACGTCGGCGAGCGGCACCCCGCCGCCGTTCGCGGCCGCCGCCTCGAGCTTGCCCCGGTAGTCGTCGAACCGCTCGATCAGCCCGTTGATCAGGTCGCCCCGGTCGATATGGGGGATGTCGGAGACGAGGTCGGTGACGTCGACCACCGAATCCCCGGCCGCCACGCCGAGGCGAAAATCGTCGAAGTAGAGCAGCTTCATTCCTGTTTTCCTTCACGGTTGGGAAGCCGGGCTTCCTGGCCCGGCCGGAGCTGGATGTCGAAGGTCGCCAGCAGCGCGGCGGTGGCGGCGTACATACCCATCAGGGAGACGAGGTCGACTAGGTCCCGCGTGCCGAAGACCGCGTGCGCCCGCGCATAGGTTTCCGCGTCCACGCGGCGGTCCTCGAACAGGGCGCGGCCCAGCGCGATCGTCGCCGCCTCGGTTTCGTCGAGCCCGTCCAGCGGCGCGTTCGTCCGGATGACCTCGACGGTCTCCCGAGACACGCCTTCTGTCAGCGCGGCGGGCTCGTGCTGTGCCCACTCGAACTGGCAGTCATGGGCCCGCGCGGTGACCAGGATGGCGGTCTCGCGGATCGCGCCCGGGAGGTTCGTTCCCCAGCGTAGGTAGCTGTTGACCGGCTGGGTGACCGCGGCGAGGTCCGGGCTGTGGAGCCGCAACCCGCCCGGCCCGTAGAGCCCGACCAGCGAGCGGCTGGATGGCCCGGCGAGCTGATCGAAGATGTCGCGCGCAGCCTCAGGCAGGTCCTCGCGGCGCGGCAGGGGAAGCCGGCTCCCGGACTCGGGATCGATGTCGGAGGGTCGTTCGGGCATGTCGGTACGGTGTCGTGCGATCCGCGCCTGTCATAGACGAGAGACGCCGCGCCGGCAAACCGGCGTCCCTCTATACGCCCCTTCGGGGCTACTCGGGATGAGGGCTCGGGCACGCCTCGATCAATCGCCGGATTTCGGGCGGGGAGAGGGGGAGTGCGCTTGGGGCGACGCCGAGGGCGTCCGCGACCGCGTTGGCGATCAGACCGCCCACCGGGATAATCCCGCCTTCGCCGGCCCCCTTCACGCCGAGCGGGTTGATCGGGGAGGGGTGGTCCTCCGTCGCGATGGCCGCGATCCGGGGCGCCTCGCAGGCGCCCGGCAGCAGGTAGTCGGCGAGCGTCGCCGAGAGCGGCTGGCCCGAGGCGTCGTAGGGCATGTCCTCGAACAGCGCGCCGCCGATACCCTGCACGACCGCGCCCACCGCCTGTCCGGCGACTGTAACCGGGTTGACGATCCGCCCCACATCCTCGACCGCGACGTAGTCGAGGATTTCGACCGCGCCGGTTTCCGGATCGACCGCGACCTCGGCCGCATGGGCGCCGTGGGCATAGGTGTGGCGATGGTTGTCGAACCCTTCCTCGGCCTCGATCCCGGCATCGGCGATCGCGCCGAGCGGCAGCGATGCTCCTCCCGGGCCTGCGAGCCGGTCGCCGTCCGCGATGCGGATTTCCGCCGGATCGCATCGCAGGCGCCGCGCCGCCTCGGCTCGCATCTTCCCGCGCAGGCTCTCCGCCGCGAGCAGGATCGCCGAGCCCGCCATCACCGTCGAGCGCGAGTGGTAGGACCCGAACCCCTCGCTGACATCCGCGGTCGAACCGTGATCGACGCCCGAAATCGCCTCCAGCGGTCGTTCGAGCGCGTCCGCCGCGATTTGCGCGAAGGCGGTCTCGATCCCCTGGCCGATCGAGGACGAGCCGACATGGACCGCCACCCGCCCGTCATGTTCGAGGACGAGGCGCGCGTTCTCGCGCGGCCCCGCCGCGCCGCCCTCGATGAACGGGCCGACGGCGATGCCGCGACGACGCCCGTCGACGACCGTGCCCGAGACACCCGCCTTTTCGCGCCAGCCGAACGCCGCCAGGCAGCGGTCGAGCGTCTCGACGTGATCGCCGCTGTCGAGCGAATCCTCGCGCGGAAATGGCGCGATGCGGGCGAGCTCGTACGGCATGTCGGCGGCGCGGGGCAGGTTGCGCCGGCGGAATTCCGCGCGGTCGATTCCGAGATCGGCGGCGGCGAGGTCGAGCAGGCGCTCGCGGAAGAAATCGGCCTCGAAGCGGCCGGGGCCGCGATAGGTGCCGATGGGCGATTTCGACGTGAGCGCCAGCGCCACCGTCGCGTCGATATGCGCGATCCGGTAGGGGCCGCTCAGGAACTGGGCGATATTGCGCGGGCCGATGGTGCCGTTGGTCCGCACGTAGGCGCCGATATCGGCCACCGCCTCGCCCCGCAGCCCGAGGATCGCGCCGTCCTCATCGCACGCGATCTCGATGTCGCAGCGCGCCTCGCGGGCGTGTGCCGCGGCGATCAGGTGCTCGCGCCGATCCTCGATCCACTTGACCGGCCGGCCGAGATGCCAGGTGGCGAAGGGGATCAGGAAGTCTTCGGGAAAACCCTCGCCGCGCAGTCCGAACCCGCCGCCGACATCGTTCTCCACCATCGCGATGGCGTCCTCGGCGAGCCCCAGCTGACCGGCGAGCGCGCGGCGCACCGCAAAGGACGCCTTGGCCGCGCCGGAGACGGTGAGACGCGCGTCGTCCCATTCGGCGAGCAGTCCGCGCGGCTCCATCGGCACCGCCGAGTGCCGCTGAACGGAAAGGCTTTCGCGCCGCATATAGGGCGCGGCCGCGAACGCCGCATCCGCGTCGCCCTTTGTCGCGCGGTAGGCGATCGCGACATCGTCCGGCGCGGCGGCGAAAAGCGGCGCGTTCCGGACGGGTTCTATATCGAGCTCCACCGCGTCCGCGGCGTCTTCCGCAACGGCGCGGCTTTCCGCGAGCACCACCGCGACCGGCTCGCCGACGAAACGCACGATTTCGGCGGCGATCGTCGGCTGGGCGAACGGTTCGAGCTCCGGCAGCGGGCAGAGCCGGATCGGCGTGACCGGCACCCGGCCCAGCCGGTCCGCGACATCGCGGGCGGTCAGGACCGCTGCAACGCCGGGGACCCGGAGCGCGCTTCCCGACCCGATGCGTCGGATCCGCCCGTGCGCCACGGGGCTCCGCAGGATCGCGGCGTGCAGCATCCCGGGACGGCGAAGGTCGTCGACATAGGTTCCGGTCCCGGTGAGGAACCGGAAATCCTCCCGGCGCGGGACCGGCGCGCCGATCAGGGCGTTGCGCACGGGCCTAGGCGAGCCAGGACGGGACGGGGAGGTCCTTCGAGCGCAGGAAGTCCGGGTTGAAGAGCTTCGACTGGTAGCGTTGGCCGCCGTCGCAGAGCACGGTGACGACGGTCTTGCCCGGGCCGAGCTCGCGGGCGAGGCGGATCGCGCCGGCGACGTTGATCCCGCTCGACCCGCCGAGGCACAACCCCTCCTCGGAGAGCAGGTCGAAGATAACCGGCAGCGCTTCGGAGTCGGGGATGCGGAAGGGTATGTCGATCTTCGCCGCGGCGACGTTTTCGGTAATCCGCCCCTGGCCGATCCCCTCGGTGATCGAGCTTCCTTCGGACGCCAGCTCGCCGGTCTTGAAATAGCTGTACATCGCCGCGCCCTCGGGATCGGCGAGCCCGATCGTGACGTCCTCGTTGTACGACTTGAGCGACTGGCTGACGCCCGCCAGCGTGCCGCCGGTGCCGATCGCGCAGATGAAGCCGTCCACCTTGCCGGCGGTCTGGCGCCAGATCTCCGGCCCGGTCGATTCGATGTGGCCGCGATAGTTCGCCGGATTGTCCCACTGGTTGGCCCAGATCACGCCGTTGGGCTCGGTCTCGGCCAGCTCCTCGGCGACGCGTTCCGAGACCCGGACATAGTTGCCGGGATCGCGATAGGGCTTGGCCGGGACCAGCCGCACCTCCGCGCCGCAGAGCCTCAGCATGTCGATCTTTTCCTGGCTCTGGGTTTCCGGCATCACGATTACCGTGCGATAGCCGCGCGCGTTGCCGACGAGCGCGAGCCCGATACCGGTATTTCCAGCGGTGCCCTCGACCACCACCCCGCCGGGCTTCAGCACGCCGCGCTCCTCGGCGTCGCGAATCATGAAATAGGCCGCGCGGTCTTTCACCGACCCGCCAGGGTTGAGGAATTCCGCTTTGCCGAGAATCTCGCAGCCGGTCGCCTCCGAGGCCTTGTTGAGCCGGATCAGGGGGGTGTTCCCCACCGTGCCCGCGAAGCCCGCGCGGCGATCGTCGTCGATGATTCGGAAATCGAAATTCGCCATACCCGACTCTCTGTTTTTTTCAGCTGGACCGGCTTTCCGCCGATGGCGCGTCCGGCCGGTCTTCCGCGGGGGGCGCCTCCACGGCGTCGTCGCCGCTCTCCAGCGCCTCCAGCCGCGTGCGCAGCGCCGCGATCTCGCCCGACAACGCATCGAGCGCCTTGGCGGTCGGATCGGGAATGTCGGCCTGCGGCGTGCCGTAGGCGTGGAACGCGGTGGCGGGTTCGCCGACCTGGCGGGGCAGCACCTGCTTCGCCGGAATGCCGACCATGGTGACGCCTTCAGGCACGTCCTTCAGCACCACCGCATTGGCGCCGATGCGCGCGTTCTCGCCCACCGTGACCGGGCCCAGCACCTGGGCGCCCGAGCCCACGATGACCCCCTTCTCCAGCGTCGGGTGGCGCTTCTCCCTGGCCAGCGAGACGCCGCCCAGGGTCACCCCGTGATAAAGCGTCACGTCATCGCCGATCTCCGCGGTCTCGCCGATGACGCAGCCCATCCCGTGGTCGATGAAGACGCGCCGCCCGAGCTTCGCCGCGGGGTGGATCTCGATACCCGTGAGCACGCGCCCGACATGGGAGATCATCCGCCCGATCAGGCGGAGCCGCGCCCGCCACGCCGCATGCGCGAGGCGGTGGAACAGGACCGCATGCAGCCCCGGATAGCAGAACACGATTTCCAGGCGCGACCGCGAAGCCGGATCGCGCTCCGCGATCGCGTCGATGTCTTCCTTCAGCCGCTCTAGTCCGAACATGGCGGGCTCCCGCGGGACGCCGAGGGGTGGAGAAAAACTGGTAAGCGCGCCGCGTCCGGTCAAGGCGGTCCTTCGATACCCGGCTTCCCCGCTACTCAGAATGAGGGACCTGAATTCACTCCTCATCCCGAGTAGGCGCCGCAGGCGCCGTATCGAGGGACCGCTCCACCCTCGACAGCGCTTCGATCGCCTCCCCATACTGCGGGCCGGATGGCGATTCCCGACCGAGTCGAGCCCCACGATCTCGACGCCCTTCTTGCCGAAGTGCGGGGCTGCCGCATCTGCGCGGAGGAACTGCCGCTCGGGCCGCGCCCGGTGCTTCGGGCGTCCGCGACGGCACGGCTGCTGCTGATCGGCCAGGCGCCCGGCACGAAGGTGCATGCGAGCGGCATGCCGTGGACGGATGCGAGCGGCGAGAGGCTGCGCGATTGGCTCGACCTCGATACCGCAACCTTCTACGACGAGAGCAGGGTCGCCATCGTGCCGATGGGGTTCTGCTATCCCGGCGTGTTGCCGCGCGGCGGGGACAAGCCGCCGCGGCCCGAATGCGCGCCGCTCTGGCATCCCCGGGTCACGGCCGCGCTGCCGAGGATCGCGCTGACCGTGCTGATCGGGCAATACGCCCACGCCTGGTATCTCGGCGAACGCAGGCGCCGCACGCTCACCGAGACCGTCGCCGCGTGGCGCACCTACCTGCCGCGCTTCTTCCCGATCCCGCATCCGAGCTGGCGCACGCGGGGCTGGCAGGCGAGGAACCCCTGGTTCGACGCCGAGCTTCTGCCCGAGCTGCGCCGCCGGGTCCGCGCGCTGCTCGACTCCGCCTGAGGTCCCGTGGCGCCGGCGAAATATTCCGGCCTGATCGCAGGCACGCTGTGGATGATCGGCGCATCGGCGTTCTTCGCGCTCACCTACGTCACCGTGCGCGAGCTCGCCCAGTCCATGTCGGTCTTCACGCTGGTCTTCATCCGTTGCGTTTTCGGCATCCTGGTACTCGTGCCGTGGCTGCTCAGGAACGGGGGCGGCGCCCTCAAGACGCGGCGCTGGAAGATCTACGCGATCCGCGCGGTGACGACCTATACCGGCATGGTGACGTTCTTCTACGGCCTCCGCACGGTCGAGCTTGCGGACGCCAACGCGATCCAGTTCACCGGGCCCTTCTTCACGGTGATCCTGCTGCAGATCTTCGTTGGCGAACGGGTCGGGCTGGACCGCTGGATCGCGATCTGTTTCGGGTTCGCCGGCGCGCTGCTGATCGTGCGTCCGGGGTTCGAGGTGGTCGTGCCGGCAATGCTCGGAATCGTCTACACCGCCTTCGCCTACGGCGCGTCCAACGCGGCGACCCGCGCGCTGTCGACCACCGAGGACAAGAACGCGGTCGTCTTCTACATGTTCGCGATGATGCTGCCGCTCTCGATCGGCCCGGCCGTCCTCGACTGGACAACGCCCGGCCTGTCCGACCTGCCGCTGCTCGGTTTCTTCCTGCTCATCGGCTATCTGTCCATCCACTGCGTAACCCGGGCCTATGTCCATGCGCCGGCGGCGGCGCTGACCCCGGCCTACTACGCCCAGCTCCCGATGGTCTCGGCGATGGCGTATGCGTTCTACGGCGAGGTTCCCGACACGCTGACCTGGATCGGCGCGGCGGTGATCTGCGTCAGCGGCTACTGGATCGCGCGCGGCGCCCGCGCCGAAAGGTAAGGTTCAGGGACCGGCTTCTTCCTCGATCCGCTCCATGTCCTCGTCAGACAGGCCGAAATGGTGGCCGATCTCGTGGATCAGCACGTGGCGGATCACGTGGGCCAAATCCTCCCCGGTTTCGCACCAGTAGTCGAGCATCGGCCGGCGGTAGAGGAAGATCATGTCGACCTCCTGCCGCGTGCCGGCCGCGCCGCGTTCGCCGATGGGTACGCCGCTATAGAGGCCCATCAGGTCGAACGGCGAGTCGAGCTCCATGTCCCGCTCGGTCTCGGCGTCGGGGAATTCGGCGACCTGGATCACCACGTCCCCGGCGAGGCGGCGGAAGGTCTGGGGCAGGGACTCGAGCGCTTCGCGCGCGATGGCGGCGATGTCGTCGAGGCGCGGCGCGCGGGTGACGGGGGCGGTCATGGCCCGGTGATAACGCGGCTTGCTCCCGCCGCCAAGCCGATGCACCCTGCCGGTTTGCGACAGGAGGGCGGCATGGCAGACAAGCTGGAGGGTGCGGAACGGGCGGCGGCGCTGGCCGCGCTCGACGGGTGGGAGGAGGTCGAGGGGCGCGACGCGATCCGGAAGTCCTTCGCCTTCGCCGATTTCAACGAAGCATTCGGCTTCATGGGCCGGATCGCGCTCGCCGCCGAGAAGGCAGACCACCACCCCGAATGGTTCAACGTCTACAACCGGGTCGAGATTACGCTGTCCACCCACGACGCCGGCGGCCTCAGCCAGCGCGACATCGACCTGGCGACGTTCATCGACGGGATCGCGGGGTAGGCAAGGGCCCGCCGAGCTACTCCGGCGCCCGGTTGTCCCGGATCGCCCGGTCGCGGTCGTAGGCGCCGAAGGTCGGCTTGTAGCTCTTGTCGTCGAGGAACTGCTTGATCCCGTTGGCGTAGGCGTTCTCGCGGTCGCGCTGCTTGATCTCGGCGCCCTTGGCGGCGAGGTAGTCGAACGCCTGGTCGTCGTTCATCGTCCGCACCGCGCGGATCGCGTGCTTGGTGGCGCGCAGCACCTCCTGGTTCTTCTCCATCAGCTCACGGGCGAGCGCCACGGTCTCGTCCCTCAGCCGGTCGCGCGGCCAGGATTCGTTGACCAGCCCGATCTCCGCCGCGCGCTTGCCGTCGAGCGTGCGCCCGGTGCAGGCGTAGTACATCGCGTGCCGGAACAGGAGCGTGTCGGTGAGCTTCTTCGAGACCAGCCCGCCCGGCAGGATGCCCCAGTTGACCTCCGACAGCCCGAAGACCGCCTCGTCGGCGGCAATGGCGAAGTCGCAGCACAGCATCTGGGTGAAACCGCCGCCGATGCAGTAGCCGTTGACCATGGCTATCGTCGGCTTGTTGAAGCTCATCAGCCGGCGGTTGCGCCAGCGCTCGCTCGCCTCGCCCGCCCGCCGGCGTCCGACGGGATCGCCGTCGAGGCCGCGGAAATACTCGCGCAGATCCTGGCCCGCGCAGAACGCCTCGCCCGCGCCGGTGAGGATCACCACCGCGATCTCGGGGTCCGCCTCGATCTCCGGCAGCACCGCATCCATGTCGAAATGCATCTGCGGGTTCATCGCGTTCCGCTTCTCCGGCCGGTTCATGATGAGCCAGCCGATGCCGTCGTCCTTTTCGACCTTGACGGTCTCGTAGCTGCCGATGGTCATGCGTCCTCTTCCCTGGTTGCGCCCCATTGCTCGGCCGGCTCCACTCTACACCGTCTTTCTGGACAAGCCTCGCGGACGACGAAGAAATCCGCTACTCCGCACCCGCCTCTCTCAGCATCCGGGCGATCTCGTCATGTCCCAGACGTTCCGCCCTCTCCAGCGGCGAAGCGTTTCTGCCACGACCGCAGCGACTGTATCCCCTGACGTCCAGACCGGCCTGGAGCAGAAGATGCACGATTTCCACGTGTCCGAAGACCACCGCGGCGCAGATCGCCGTTCTCATCCGCCCGCTGACGTTCGCGCCGTTCTGGAGCAGGCGGCTGGCGACTTCTGTGGACCCGTATATGGCGGCGGCCATCAGCGGCGGATAGGAGAGCGTCCTGCCGCGCGCGAAGCGCGGATGGCTGAAGGAGATCGGCGCATTGACATCGGCTCCGCGGGCGATGAGCTTGCCGAGTTCGTCGGCGTCGCCCGAAATCGTCGCTTGGGCGACCTGGTCCGGGGTCACCGGTCCGGAGCCCGTAAGGCCGGCGCAAATCGACCCCGCAGCGCGCAAGGGAGAGCCGGTCGCCGGCGCGCGGTCGTGCTCTTCGAACCATTCGATCGCCGACCGCCTCACCTCGTCACGGCTCCGGGTGAACCCGTGGTTCTCCCCCGGGAAAACCTCCAGCTTCACCCGCTTGCCTGCCGATTTCAGCTTCGCCGCCATTGTCCTCGACTGCTCGATGCTGACCTTGCGGTCGAGATCGCCATGCATCAGGAGCAGGGGAACGTCGATCTCGTCCGCCCAGTCGACCGCCGAGCGCGCACTGAGCGAACGCTCGTCCACACCCGACAGACGACGGATCAGCGGGCGCAGGTCGGGCCGGTCCCGAAGGCTCATGCGAACGTCGGAAACGCCCGCCGCCACGACCGCTGCCCTGATGTCCCTGCGCCCCCTGAGCGCGATGTAGGTCATCATTCCGCCGCGGGACTGGCCGTACATGAACAGCCGTCCACCGTCGACCCGGTCGAGCGACGACGCAAGCTTGACAATGTTCAGCACATCGTTGACATCGGCCCCGCCGCGCTCGTCCCGTCCCTCCGATCCCGGCCCGCCCCGGTACTGGCTGGCGAGCACGACATATCCCGACCGCGCGAACTCCTCCAGGAAGGAGAGGATTCTGTTCCCCACCGCGCCGAAATGCCGGTTTCCGCCGCGGTTGTAGATCATGGCGGGAAGCTTCCGATCCACCCTGACAGGGCTCAGAATGTATCCCGCGATGCGCAGCCCGTCGCTGCGGTAGGCGATCGAGGCGATCTCGACATCGCCGGAGCGCTGGGACGTGCAAGCGGTGAGCGAACCGTCGCCCTGGGCGTGCGCGTCGTGGACCGGCACTGCGATCGCAATTGAGGCGGCTAGTATTGTCCGGCGTGCCAGCGAAGACATCTTCGGTGTCCCTCCTCAAATTGTGGGGTGGAGAAATACAGGCTACCCATGCGAGGACGGCTTGCGCGCCGTGTGCAGCGCTTCCAGCTCCGCGCGTTCGCGGGCGGCGAGGCGGAAGGCTTGTTCCTTTGCGGTGAGCCAGGGGTTCGGCCAGCGCTGCCCTTCGACGCCGTAGCGGGCGGCGGCGTCGAGGGTGAAGTGGGGGTTGGCGAGATGCGGGCGCGCCAGCGCCACGAGGTCGGCGCGCCCGGCGGCGAGGATCGTGTTGACCTGGTCGGCGGTGGTGATGTTGCCGACCGCGATCGTTGGAATTCGCGCCTCGTTGCGTATCTGCTCGGAAAACCAGGTCTGGAACATCCTGCCGTAAACCGGCTGCGCGGCGGGGGTGGTCTGACCCGCCGAGACGTCGATCAGGTCGCAGCCCCGGTCCTTCAGCATCGCCGCGATACGGACCGCGTCGGCGCCCTCGATCCCTTCCGCGCCGACCCAGTCGGTCGCCGATATGCGCACCGAAACCGGCTTCTTCTCCGGCCACACCGCCCGCACCGCGTCGAACACCCTTAGCGGAAAGCGCATCCGGTTCTCGAGCGAGCCTCCGTATTCGTCGGTCCGCCGGTTGCTCACCGGGGTGATGAAGCTCGACAGGAGGTAGCCATGCGCCATGTGGAGCTCGAGCATGTCCGCGCCGGTCTCGCGCGCCCTTTCGGCGGCGGCGGCGAAATCCTCTCCGACCCGTTCCATGTCGTCGTGCGTCATCTCGCGCGGCACCTGGTTGAACGGGTAGTAGGGGATCGCCGATGGGGCGATCAGCGGCCAGTTGCCGACCTCCAGCGGCATGTCCATCCCTTCCCAGCCCATCCGGGTCGATCCCTTGCGCCCGCTATGGCCGAGCTGGATGGCGACCATGGCATCCGATTCGGCATGGATGAAATCGACGATCCGCCGCCACGCGGCGGTGTGCGCCTCGTCATAGAGCCCGGCACAGCCCGGCGTGATGCGGCCTTCCGCGCCGACGCAGAGCATTTCCGTGAAGACCAGCCCGGCGCCGCCGAGCGCGAGGCTTCCCATGTGCACGAAATGGAAGTCGCCGATCGTGCCGTCCGCCGCCGAGTACATGTCCATCGGCGAGACGACGACGCGGTTGGGAACCGTCATGCCGCGCAGCCGGAAGGGGGTAAACATCGGCGGCCCGTCGGTCTCGACCGGGAGCCCCGTTTCGCGGACGCCGCGGCGAAACCAGGCGTCGACCCGGTCGACGAAGCCGGGATCCCGGAGCCTCAGATTGTCGTAGGTCACCTGCTTGGAACGCGAGAGCATCGAGAAAGCCGCCTGGATCGGCTCCATGTTCCAGTATCGCGCCGGGTTCTCGGTCCAGACGACGCTGGTGTCGGACGCGTGCTGGGTGCGCTCGACCTCCGGCCGGCGACTCTCCTCGAACCGCGCCAGCACTTCCGGCAGGGAACCGCCGCCGCGGAACGCCTCGTAGAGCGCAATCGCGTCCTCCATCGCGAGCTTGGTTCCGGAACCGATCGAATAGTGCGCGGAGTGGAGCGCGTCGCCCAACAGCACTACGTTTTCGTGCCACCAGCGCTCGTTCCGGACCATCGGGAAGGTGCGCCAGATGCTGCGGTTGGCGATCAGCCGGTGGCCGTCGAGCCGGTCGGCCCACAGGCGCTCCATGTAGGCGAGCAGGTCCGGTTCCCGGAGGCCGGCGACATCTCCCTTCGCGCTCTCCCAGGTCGGGGGAGGGGACTCGACGATCCAGGTGCTTTCGCCCGCGCCGTGGCTGTAGGCGCCGAGCACCCAGATCCCGTGCTCGTTCTCGGCGAAGTCGAAGGTGAAGGCGTCGTGGGGCCGCGTCGTGCCGAGCCAGAGGAAACGGTTGAGGCGGTGCTCGATCCGCGGCCGGAACCGGTCGCGGTACCGCTCGCGGACGGTGGAGTTGATTCCGTCGGCCCCGACGATCAGGTCGAAGCCTTGAAGCGCGGCGGGATCGCCGATCTCGCTCTCGAAACGGAGGTTTACACCGAACCCCGCGCAGCGGCGCTGCAACACGTCGAGCAGCGCGCGTCGCGAGCAGCCGCAGAAGCCGTGCCCGCCGCTGCGGATCGTCTCGCCGTGGAAGACGAAGTCGATCTCGTCCCAATAGACGAAGACGTCGCGGATCGCGTCATAGCTCTCCGGGTCGTGGTCGCGGAAATTGTCGAGCGTCTCGTCGGAGAACACGACGCCGAAACCGAACGTGTCGTCGCTCCGGTTGCGCTCGTGGACCTCGATCTCCCAGTCGGGCCAGATCTTCTTCGCCAGCAGCGCGAAGTAGAGCCCCGCCGCCCCGCCGCCGACCACCGCGATTTTCATGGCGGTCGGGTCACGGCCGGACGCGTCAGGCCATCGCCGCCCTGAGGCGCTCGTCGAGCGTGTCGAGGAACCGGTTGGTGGTCTGGAACTCCTGGTCAGGGCCGATGAGGATCGCGAGGTCCTTGGTCATGAACCCGTCTTCCACGGCCTTCCGGCAGACTCCCTCCAGGGTCTCCGCGAACCGCACCACGTCCGGCGTGCCGTCGAAGGTGCCGCGATAGAACAGCCCGCGCGTCCAGGCGAAGATCGAGGCGATCGGGTTGGTCGAGGTCTCCAGCCCCTGCTGGTGCTGGCGGTAATGCCGGGTCACGGTGCCGTGCGCCGCCTCGGCCTCGACGGTCCGGCCGTCGGGCGTCATCAGCACCGAGGTCATCAGCCCGAGCGAGCCGAATCCCTGCGCGGCGGTGTCGGACTGGACGTCGCCGTCGTAGTTCTTGCAGGCCCACACGAAGCCGCCCGACCATTTGAGCGCCTGGGCGACCATGTCGTCGATCAGCCGGTGCTCGTAGGCGATTCCCCTCTCGGCGAAGCTCGCGGCGAACTCGGTGTCGAAAACCTCCTGGAAGAGGTCCTTGAAGCGCCCGTCATAGGCCTTGAGGATGGTGTTCTTGGTGGACAGGTACACCGGCCAGCCGCGCGTCAGCCCGTAGTTGAAGCTCGACCGGGCGAAGCCCCGGATGCTCTCGTCGAGGTTGTACATGCCGAGGGCTACGCCCGAATCCTCGAACGCCATCACCTCTCGGGTGACCGGATCGCCGCCGTCGGCCGGCTCGAAGGTCATGGTGAGCCTGCCCGGCCCCGGCACCAGGAAATCGGTCGCGCGGTACTGGTCGCCATAGGCGTGGCGGCCGATCACGAAGGGCTGGGTCCAGCCCGGAACCAGGCGCGGGATGTTGCCGATTACGATGGGCTCGCGGAAGATCGTGCCGCCGACGATGTTGCGGATCGTCCCGTTGGGCGAGCGGTACATCCGCTTCAGCCCGAACTCCTCGACCCGCTGCTCGTCCGGGGTGATGGTCGCGCACTTGACCGCGACGCCGTATTCCTTGGTCGCGTTCGCCGAATCGACGGTGATCCGGTCGTCGGTCGCGTCCCGCGCCTCGATCCCGAGGTCGAAATAGACCAGCTCGATATCGAGATAGGGCAGGATCAGCTTGTCCTTGATGAACTGCCAGATGATGCGCGTCATCTCGTCGCCGTCCATCTCGACGATGGGGTTGGCGACCTTGATCTTGCTCATGAATTCAACCCTTTCGACCGTGCGGCGCCTTCCGCGCCGCCGCGGATCGCATCGCCTGGGAAGTACCGGATGGCGCGCAAACATAGCATCGCGCGCCGCTTGCGCAAGACGGCGGCCCTTTTGCCTGCGCGATGCCGTCATACTATATTTGCTGTCAATGAAGGCGCTATTTTGAAGGCAATCCGGATGGCACAACTGACGGTGCGAAAAATAGGCCCGGAACTGGTCGGCGCGCTCAAGCGAAGGGCGGCCGCCAACGGCCGGTCCGCGGAAGCCGAGCACCGGGAGATCCTGCGCGCGTCGTTGCTCGGCACGGAGCAGGACTTCGCCGCGCGTGCCCGGGCGCTACGCCAGCGGTTGCGGTCGTCGGTCGACAGCAGCGACACGATCCGGGCCGACCGGGACCGGGACGGCGCGGCGTGACCGGCTATGTGGTCGATGCCAGCGTCGTCGTGAAGTGGCTGGTGCGGGAAGCGTACTCCGAAGAAGCGGCCGCTCTGCTCGACAGCGGATCTACCTTCGTCGCTCCCGCGCTGGTTTTTGCCGAGGCGGCCAGCGCGCTGTGGGTTATGCGCCGGCGCGGCGACATCGCGGCGGACGATATGGCGGACGCGGTGGAAACCCTGCGTGCGATGCCGGTCGCGGTTCCCGTCGCCATGCCTCAACTCACCGCCGCCGCGTCGCGTCTCGCGGTCGATCTCGACCACCCGGTTTACGACTGCTTCTATCTCGCGCTCTCCGTTCAGACGCAATACCCCGTCGTGACGGCCGACCGCCGCTTCCATGACAAGGTCCGAGCCCATCCCTACCTCTCGGACAGGATCGAACATGTCGGGGCTATGCCCTAAAGCCTCGCGCCGTCCTCGCGGCGCGGCGGCGCCTCGGCGCGGGAGAGGGCGGCGACCGCCTCTTCCGGGGTTGCGGTGTATTCGAAGAACCCGTGCACGTCGGGCCCGGCGAAGCCCCCGTCGACAATCTGCGCGGTGAGCGCCCGCAGCCCCTCCCAGTAGCCGCCGGTGTCGAGGATCACCATCGTCCGGTCGTGCAGGCCGAGTTGGCGCCAGCTGACGAACTCGATCGTCTCGTCGAGCGTGCCTATCCCACCCGGCAGCGCGCAGGCGGTGTCCGAGAGGTCGAACATCAGCTGCTTGCGTTCGTGCATGCTGGACACCACGCGAAGGTCGGTCAGCCCGTCATGCGCGACCTCGCGGCCGTGCAGGAAGGACGGGATGACACCCACCACCTCGCCTCCAGCGGCGAGCGCCGCGTCCGCGAAGACCCCCATGAGCCCGCTCCTGCCGCCGCCGTAGACCGCCCGGATGCCGGCGCGCGCCAGACGTTCCCCGAACTCGCGCACCGCCGCCTCGTAGCGCGGCGAGGCGCCGGAGGAAGAGCCGCAGAAAACGGTGACGGACTCGATCGCGGGCATCCCGGACTCTGTCAGCAAACTACGAAATCGGCCGGCGGAACGCCCGCAATCGGCTCTCCCGTCGCTACTTCGCGATCACGCCGCAGGCGATGCGCGCGCCGGCCGCGCCCGCCGGGTCCGTCTTGTAGTCGTCCGGCCCCGCGTGCAGCACGATCGCCGCACCGTCGGCGTCGAACAGGCTCGAATCGAGCTTGAGCAGCGTATTCAGCACCTCGATCTCCAGGCTGCCCGAGGCCGGAACGTGGATGTTCGGCATGTCGCCCGCATGGAGCCCATCGGCGGCGAGGAAGCCGTGCTTCTTGCCGCCAGGGTTGAAGTGGCCGCCGGCGGACTTGAAGGGCGGCTCGCACTTGCCGACGGTGTGCACGTGGTACGCGTGCGCTCCCGGCGGCAGGTTGGAGAACCTGGCATGGAGAAGCGTGCCGTGCGGGGTCTGCATCAGCTTGACCTCGCCGACGCTCTCCCCCTTCGGGTTCTTCAGCTTCGCCATCGCCTGTTCCGCCGCTCCCGCTGTCTGGAGGGTTGCGGCCGCGAACGCGATGCTGGCCAACAGGACGGTAACGCGGTTCGATTTCATCGACGTTTCCTCCTCTCGTTGACACTACGGTCCGCCAGGGACGGGGACCATCTTGGAGGTGCGGGCCGCGGCCGGCAACCGGGATTCAGAGCGGCTTGACCTTGCAGGCCTTGCTCGCCGCCTTGTAGGCCGCCGTGAACCCGTTGAGCGAGTAGGTATCGGTGGTCAGGGTGTTCCGGGTGGACCGTCCCTTGACGGTCATCCTGCGGCCCTTGATGAGCGCCCTGACGATCGCGCGGTCGGTCTTGCCGTCCTCCGCCCAGGCGGTGTCGCCATGGGTGAACAGGCTGTACTTGCGCTTGTCGATGGTGACGTCGACCCGGCTGCTCTTCTTGTAGATGTAACCGGCGGTGATGCTCGCCACGTGCCGCACCTTCTCGCCGGGGCGGTGGGTGACCTGGAGATAGGTCTTGCCGCGCCGCTTGTACTTGCCCCGGCTCTCCTTGGGCGCGCCGTGCACGAAGCAGACCCGCTTCTTGCCGCTTCCCG
Source organism: Defluviicoccus sp. (assembly GCA_028820505.1). GTDB lineage: Bacteria > Pseudomonadota > Alphaproteobacteria > MPNO01 > MPNO01 > MPNO01. The sequence goes on along the minus strand of JAPPIT010000227.1, from coordinate 23,118 downwards.
CCTGGTAGGCGTCCCACGCACCCGAACCCCCGACGCGCTTCGCCTCCTGGGCCGGCGCGGCGCCCGCGGCGAGCGCGAGGGCGGCGGCGCACAGGGCGGCCAGCGGCGCGGCGGCAGTGCCGCGCTCGATTCTCATGCCGACACTCCTTTGCGGCGGGCCTGCTTCTTCTTCCATACCGGTTCCCCGAAGACATGCGGCGGGAGGGCCTCCACCGGCCCGCCCGGCACCACCGGGCGGGCGCCGAACCGCCTGAGAGAGATCAGCCGGTCGTACATCACCACCGCGCCCGCCGCGGCAAGGTTGAGCGAGAACCGGGTCGGGATCCGCACCGCGAAATCGCAGCAGGACATCATCTCCTCCGACAGGCTGCCGCGCTCCATGCCGAGCACGTAAGCCGCCCGGCGCGGGTGGCGGAAGCTCGGCAGGTCGACCGCGCGGTCGTCGAGCTCCACGCCGACCAGGGCGCACCCCTTCGGCAGCATAAGGGTTTCGACCGAATCGAAGCTGTAGAAGGGGACCTCGTTCGGCGCGTTGGAGGTATCGGCCTGCCCGCCCTCGGCGGTCGAATAGGCGGCGGCCACCGTGAACGTGAAGCTCGCCGAGAAAGCGTGGGCCGACCGGAACAGGTTGCCCACGTTCATCGCCTTGCTCACGCCTTCGGCTCCGATACCGAAATAACCCCGCATGAAAAATATCTATGAAACGGGAAGGGGGATGCCAAGCCCTCGCCGGCGCGAAATTACGGGACCGGTCATCCGCCCGCCGTTTCTCCGATCGCCGCCAGGCCCTCCGCGCGGTCGCCCAGACCCCCGTAAAGGCCCCACAGGGCCCCGAGGACCAGCGTCGAGGAGACGGCAGCCACGACGGCGAAGAGGGTCACGCGCTCTCCTGCCCGGTCCGTGCGCCGTGCAGGCTGCGGATCAGGTCGATCAGCACCGCCGTGGTCAGGCCGAACAGCACCAGCCCGTTGGCGGCCAGCATGCCGGAGAGCAGGCGATGCGGCTGGGCGAGCACGATGTCGCCGAAGCCCAGCGTGGTGAAGGAGACCAGGGAGAAATAGACTGCCGTTTCCAGGTCGCCCAGCGCGCCGGACCACAGGAAATAGAGCGCCCAGATCCAGACCGTGACGCTCATGCCCGCGATCAGCCAGAGCGACACCGCCGAGAGCGCCCCGGCCAGCTTGATCAGCGCGGGCGGCCGGCGCAGCCAGGCCTCGCGGCGACGCACCGCGCGGGCGGCAAGAGCCATGAACCCGGCATGCACGGCGACGCTGAGGACGATCAGCGCCGACCCCACGGCGATCTGGCCGATCACGTCGCGGCTCCCCGCGCTTCAGTCATCGGCCAGGAGGTCGTCCCCGATCTTGCGCAACTCCCGGGCCAGGCGTTCCCGCACATGGTGCGGATCGTCCGGATGGATGAGATGAGGCGCGTCGGTCGTTCTCCATTCCGCGGTAACCGGATCGATCGCCACCGCCCGGCAACCCTCGGACAATCCGGTTGCCGCGCGAATCGCCCGGTCGGGGTCGCGATGCACCGACACGGGAGCCTGCGCCCAATAAGGCGCGACGACGTAGAGGACTTCCGACATCGCTTCGCCTTTCGGTTGGGTTGTCGCTGCCGGCGCCCTAGTGCGACATCAGGGCCGGCACCGTCATGTGCCTGAGCACGTCGCGCGTCATGCCGCCCAGCAACAGCTCCCGCATGCGATGGTGGCCGTAAGCGCCCATGACGAGGAGGCGGGCGCCCTCGTCGGCGATCGCGTTCAACAGGGCGTTGCTCGCGTCGACATTCACCGAGGTGAAACCTTGCCGCGCTTCCGCCTTGACGCCGTGTCGCGCCAGGTGTGCGCAAATGTCGGTCCCGGGCGTATGCGTGCCGTCTCCGGTATCGATGCCGAGCACGATCGCCTTGTTCGCCCGCTGCAGGAAGGGCAGCGCGTCGGAGACCGCGCGCTTCGCTTCTCGGGTGCCGTTCCAGGCGATCATCACCGTGGCGGGATCGAGGTCGAACGAGCCGGCATAGGGCCAGACCAGCACCGGACCGCCCGCCCCGAGCACGACGCTGTCGGCGAACCCCTCGATGCTCCTGCCGTCGCCGGGATCGGTCTGACCGACGATGGCGATGTCGGCGTAATGCGCGCTGGTCGTGACCGCTTCGACGGGATCGCCCGCGACCGGGCGCCATTCCGAGGAGACGGCCGCCTTCGCCGTCCGTTCCCTGAACTCATGCTCGGCCTCTTCCGCGCGCTCGCGCTGCTCCGTGTCCAGGCGTTCCAGGAACTCCGGTGGAAAATTGGCGCCGGCGTAACCGGGAACGGCGAGCGGCGGCTGCACATACACCCCCGTCACCTTGCCCTCGTGCCGTTCCGCCAACCCGATCGCCGCATCCAGACGCGATGAAGACCGTTTGTCCTCGGCCAGACAAACGACGATGTCCCGATATGCCATGGTCATGTCTCCCGTGTTGTCCCTGTCGACGCCAGTGGATCGGGCGGCGGTCGGGGAGGGGCGCGGACGTCCCGCGGCGCCCCTGGGATAGGATTCACATGGTGACGCGCCGCCGGCCCCGCAAGGCTCGGGGAGGGCTCCCGGGGACGGAACGAAGGGACCGCCCGCGTCTCCCCCGCCGCCGTCCCCCACCACGTGATGCCCGGACTTGTTCCGGGTATGACGGAAGGAGGGAGAGGAGTGCCGGAGAATGCACGCTCGCTCAATTGACGTTCGCCGCCTCGCCCAGCGTGGGGCCGATCTCGCGGTTGATGACGAGGTCGGCGATCCCGTCGAGGTCGGTCGCTTCCCGGTTGAGGATCACCAGTGTCGAGCCCGATTCCTTGGCGAGCACGGGGAAGCCGGCGGCGGGATAGACGACGAGCGACGAGCCGATGGCGAGGAACAGGTCGCAGGCGAGCGTCTCGCGCCGGGCGCGCTTCATCTCTGCGTCCGGCATCGCCTGGCCGAAGGATATCGTCGCCGTCTTGACCGGCGCGCCGCACAGCGTGCAGGCGGGCGGCATTCCGTCCTTCTCGAACGCCTCCTTGATCGGACCGAGCTCGTAACGCTCCTGGCACGACACGCATTTCGCGTAGGAGCCGTTGCCGTGGAGTTCGATCACCTTCTCCGCCGGCACGCCCGAATCCTGGTGCAAATTGTCGATGTTCTGGGTGATCACGCTGGCCACCTTGCCGGTCCGGACCAGCTTGGCGACCGCGCGGTGGCCCCGGTTGGGCGTCGCGTCCACGATGTCGCGGTCGACCAGGAACTTGCGCCGCCACGCCTCGATCCGCGCCTCTTCCGACGCCAGGAATTCTTCGTAGTAGATCGGCGTGGTCTGCGACCAGATGCCGGTCGGGCTGCGGAAGTCCGGGATGCCCGATTCGGTCGAGATCCCGGCGCCGGTGAAGACGACCGCCCGGCGGGCGTCCGCGATCAGCCCGGCGAGGCGCTCGATGTCGGCGCGGGCGTCCTCCATCTCAGCCGGCCTGGAACTGGTCGAACGCGGCCAGCGCGTCCGCGCCGTACACCGCCGCCGGGCCGCCGCCCATCTCGATCGCGACGCCGATCGTATCGGCGAGCTCCTCTCGGCTGGCCCCGTGCTTGATCGCCGAGCGCACGTGGAAGACGATGCAGCCCTCGCAGCGGGTGGCGACGGCGATCGCGATGGCCATCAGCTCCTTGGTCTTCGCGTCGAGCGCCCCGTCCTTCGACGCCGCCCCCATCAGATCGCGGAAGGCGCGCATCTGGTTGGGCGCGGCGCGGAACAGGTTGCCGGCCCTGGCGTCGACCTCGCCGGCCAGCGCCTTGTAGTCCTTGCTCATCTCGTTCTCCTTTCCCGAACCCCCGCCGACCATGACGGCAGAGAACGAAGGGCGGGGCCGTTCCACGCGAACCGGACCTCCGCTACTCCGCCAGCTCTTCCCGGGCGCGGAAATGGTCCAGCGCCTCGGGGTTGGCGAGCGCCTCGATGTTCCTGACCGCCTCGCCGTGGACGATCGAGCGCACGGCGAGCTCGACGATCTTGCCGCTCTTGGTGCGCGGAATGTCGGGGACCGCGACGATGCGCGCGGGCACGTGGCGCGGCGAGGCGCCCCTGCGGACCCGGTCCCTGATCCGGTCCTCGAGCGCGCCGTCCAGCTCGCACCCCGGAGCCAGCCGGACGAACAGCACGACGCGCACGTCGCCGTCCCAGTCCTGGCCGATGGCGAGTCCTTCCTCGATCTCGTCCAACTGCTCGACCTGGCGGTAGATCTCGGCGGTGCCGATCCTGACCCCGCCCGGGTTGAGCACCGCGTCCGACCGGCCGTAGATGACCGTGCCCCCGTGTTCGGTGATCTCCGCATAGTCGCCGTGGCACCAGACGTCCGGGAACCGCTCGAAATAGGCCCCCCGGTAGCGCGCGCCGTCCGGGTCGTTCCAGAACTTCACCGGCATGGCGGGGAAGGGGCGGGCGCAGACCAGCTCGCCCTTCTCGCCGGTGACGGGGCGCCCCCCGTCGTCGTACACGCGGACGTCCATGCCGAGCCCGAAGGCCTGGATCTCGCCCCGCCTCACCGGCGCGGTCGGGTTGCCGAGGACGAAGCAGGAGACGATGTCGGTCCCGCCGGAGATCGAGGACAGGCAGAGGTCGCGCTTGATCGACGAATAGACGAAGTCGAAGCTCTCCGGCACTAGCGGGGAGCCGGTCGACATCATCGCGCGGAGCGGGCCGAGGTCATGGCTTTCCCGCGGCGCTAGCCCGGATTTCTTGACCGCGTCGATGTATTTCGCCGAGGTGCCGAAATGCGTCATGCCGGATTCGTCGGCGAAGTCGAACAGGGCGTCCATGCCGGGATGCGACACCGAGCCCTCGTAAAGCAGCGCCGTCGCGCCCGCGGCGAGTGTCGACGCCAGCCAGTTCCACATCATCCAGCCCAGCGTGGTGGCGTAGAAGACGCGGTCTCCGGGCCTGACGTCGGTGTGGAGGATGTGCTCCTTCAAATGCTGGAGCAGCGTGCCGCCGGCGCCGTGGACGATGCATTTGGGGGTGCCCGTCGTTCCGGACGAGAACAGGATGTAGAGCGGGTGCGCGAAGGGGAGCTGCCGGAATTCGATCTCGCCGGCGGGGTAGGGGGCGATCGCGTCTCGCAGCGTCTTCGCGATCGGCAGTCCGTCCAGGTCGGGATCGTCGTCGAGATAGGGGACGACGATCGCCGATTCGACCGAGGGCAGGCGCTCCAGCGCCTCGCGCACGCGGCCGAGCGAATCGATCGGCTTGCCGTTGTAGGTGTAGCCATCTGTCGTTATCAGCAGCTTCGGCTCGATCTGGCCGAACCGGTCGAGCATGCCGTTGACGCCGAAATCGGGCGAGCAGGACGACCAGACGGCGCCGATGCTGGCGGCCGCGAGCATGGCGGCGATGGCTTCGGGAACGTTCGGCAGGTAGCCCGCCACCCGGTCGCCTTCCGCGACGCCCGCCGCCTCGAACGCCCGGGCGAGATGCGACACGAGGTCGTAAAGCTCGGCGCGGCTCACCGTGCCGCGCACCCGGTCCTCGCCGCGGAAGAATATCGCCGGCCCGCCGTCGCGATGGCGCAGCAGGTTCTCCGCGAAGTTGAGCCGCGCGTCGGGGAACCAGCGCGCGCCCGGCATCTTCTCCCCGTCCGCCAAGACGGTCTCGCCGCGCGTCTCCGCGACGATCCCGCAGAAATCCCACACCGAGACCCAGAATGCCTCGCGGTTCTCCACCGACCAGCGGTGCAGCGCCGCGTAATCGGCGAATTCCAGCCCGTGCCGGTCCCCGAGGGCCGTCAGGTAGCGGGTAAGGTTCGCGTCCCGGATCCGGTCGGGCGAGGGCGTCCAAAGCGGCTCGGTCAAGGCGTTTCACCTCCTCTCGGGGGCGCGGCTATCTCGCGCGGTCGGACCTTCGGCGTCAACCCCGCGGGCGCAGCCGGACGGCGCGGGAGGCGAGCCGCGGGAACCATGCCTTGCGCCACATCAGCCAGCGCTGGCGAAGCGGCGCGGCGGTTATCTCCTCCCTCCCCGCCACTGTCGCCCTCACGATCTTCCGGGCGACCGCGCCGGGGTCCATGCCGGCCGCCATCGCCGGGTCCATCCGGCCGTAGAAGCTCCCGTCGCCGCGCAGCGCGTTGATTGAGACCTTCGTCCTGACGCTTCCCAGCACGACGAGCAGCACCCCGATCCCGTCACGGTGCGCCTCCGCCCTCAGCGCGTCGAACAGCCCGTGCAGCGCCTTCTTGGACGCGTTGTAGCCCGACCGGTAGGGCGAGGAGTAATAGGCCGCGATGCTGGAGACGACGACGATCCGCCCGCCCCCTTCCATCGCCGGCAATGCCGCCTTGGTGAGCGCCAGCGGGCCGAAGAAGTTGACCTCGAAGAGGCGCCGGTAGACGTCGATGCCGGCGTCCGCGATCAGCGCCCGCTGGGTCTGGCCGGCGTTGTGCACCAGCACGTCGATGCGTCCCTCGACGCGCGCGACGCCCGCCGCCGCCGCCGCGATGGAGCCGGAGTCGGCGAGGTCCATCGGCACCGCGCGCGCCGTCCCGCCGGCATCGGCGACCGCCGCCGCCACCCGTTCGAGCTCGGCCTCGCGCCGGGCGGACAGGACCAGCCGGGCGCCGGCCGCGCCGAAGGCATGCGCGAGCGCCTCGCCCAGCCCGCCCGACGCGCCGGTAATCCAGACCGTTTTCCCCGCGACGTTGCCGGTCATCCCTTTCGCGCCTTCCACGCCGAATAGCTCATGGAGTCACGTCCGGTTCATTCCAGGGTCGTGCGCCCGCGCCACGGCGTATGGTAATTCCGCTCGTTGTGCTCGATGGTGTTGACGAAGCCGAGCGCCGGCGGGCGCTCCGCGGCTTCGGCGGCCGGCAGGACGTGCGCCACGACGTCCCGGCGCGGGACGAAATAGCGGTAGCCCAATTCCGCGTACGATCCGCGCTCGGGCAGCGAGTCGCCATAGGCGACGATGCCGCGCGCGGCGCGCAGCGGCGCCGGCAGGGCCTCGGCGAGCGGCAATCCCTGTCCCGCGTTGTTGCCGAACACCACAAGGTCGACGGTTTCGTCGAGCCGGCTCAACGCGTCGCGGATCGCCGCCGTCGAAACCCGGTCCCAGTTGAGCTCCTCCCGGTCGGCTTCGGAGGCGGTGAGGAGCCGGGGGTAGGCTTCGCCGATCCGGTAAATGCCGCCGTCCGCCGTGAGCCGCGCCCAGGGAAGCGGCGGGTCCGTCACGAACGCGTCGACCGTCACCTCGTTGTCGAGGATCAGGACCCTGAAACGGCCGGGAAAGCAGCGGCCGAGCTCCGCGCCGATGGTCGAAATGAGCGCCTCCCGACGGCTGCGCTAAAGATATTCCGCCGTCGCGCCGGCCGACTTGAAGTCGGCGAGAATTCGCTCGCCGGAGGCGACCAGCGCGGCCTTCCTGGCCTCGAGGTCGGCGCCCACGATCCGGCCGTCCCTCTTGCGCACCGTGCCGGCCACCAGGACGGTATCGACGTTTCCCGGATTGGCGTACAGCACGATGGCGTTGGCCGCGTCGCCGGCGCCGAGGAGGTTCAGGTCGGTCTTGCGCACGCAGACGACATCCGCCTGCTTGCCCGGGGTGAGCGAGCCGATGCGCGAGTCGAGACGCGCCATACGCGCGCTGTCGAGCGTCGCCCAGCGCAGCGCCTCGGCCGTCGTGACTGGAATCGGGTGCGGCTTTTCGCCGGTGGCGGCGAAGCTCTCCATCGAATGCGCGTGGCGCTCCAGCTGAAGCGTCGTCCGCATGACCGCGAACATGTCCGCGGCGTAGACGCATTCCACGTCGGTGCCGATCGCCACCGGCAGGCCGCGCGCGCGGAGCCGGCCGGTGAGCGGCGGTCCGTAGGCCATCTGCATCTCGACTTCCGCCGTCACCACGAATGTCGCGCCGTGCTCGACCAGCAGGTCGAAATCGGCGTCCGTCAGCTCGTTGCCGTGGACGACGCTTACCCTGTCGCCGATCAGCCCTTCCGCCGCGGCCGCCGCGTAGCCGTCCGGGGCCGACATCGCCGAGCCGGAATGATGCAGGCTGGCGACGATGTCGAACTCGCGGGCGAGGCGGAAATCCTGCAGCACGACATCGTGCACCGACATTTGCGGGCCGAGCACCGCGAGCCCCAGCGACAACAGCCCGTCGTCCGAGGCGAATCGCCCCTTGCGCAGCCGCTCGACCTCGCCCCGCGGCATCGGTATCTCGCCGTAGGGCTTCTGGCCGGGGCCGGGATCGGGCTTCGCGGATCCGTGCAGGAACAGCGCCCGGATGCCGGCGTCGGCGAGCCCGTCGACCGCCGCGTCGGAATGCTCGGGCGTGGGATTGTTGTGGTGCCAGTCGACTATCGTCGTGACGCCGCAATCGATCTGGTTGAGCGCTCCCACCAGATTGGCGATGTGGATGTCCTCGGGCCGGAAGAAGGTCGCCAGCCCGGCGTGCATCGCGCGAAAGTAGTTGGTCGCCGTCCAGTCCCCGGCGAGGCCGCGCAGCCCGGTCTGCCAGGTGTGGATGTGGCCGTTGACGAGGCCCGGCATGACGATCATGCCGCTGGCGTCGATGATCTCGGCATCGTCGCCGGCCGCGAGATCGACCCCCACCGCGGCGATCTCGGTGCCGTCGACCGCCACGTCGCCCCGTTCCAGGTCGCCGATCCCGGCGTCCATCGTGACCACGCTGCCTCCCTTGATCAGCAGCTTCGGCATGGCATGCGCTCCGTCGTGGTTCATGGGAAGGCCAGCCTATCCCGGATTTCGCGCCGGGGTCACGGGCCCGAGGGCGGCGTCAGTCGAGGAAATCCTCCAGGCGGACCTCGCCGATGTGCGGGGCCAGCGTGCGTTCGAACACGGCCCGGGCGTCCGGACGGTTCACCGGCGGCTTTGTCGCGTCGATGCCCCATTTCCCCGTGACGGTATCGCGCGGTCCGCCCGCGGCCGGACGCGCCGTGGGGTCGATCGGGTGGCCCTTCGCCTCCGGCACGACGAACAGGTCGCGCTCCGGATCGACCCGCGTCGAGATCGACCAGACGAGGTCCTCGGACGAACCGATATCGACGTCGGCGTCGATCGCGATCGCCAGCTTGGCGTTGGGCCAGCGCTGGCGCCCCCGAACCCGCAGCCCGAAGCGGACCGACCCCAGCCGAATAGGGACGATCAGAACCGACCAAACCCCGCTGCCGCCCCACCCCGCCAAGAGA
>JAPPIT010000227.1:0-13909 GCA_028820505.1 Defluviicoccus sp. | reverse complement strand
CCCCACAACAACCCTAACGGCGGCGGCGGCAGCGTCATATTTTAATAACACCCAGCCGCGCCACCGCCTGTTTGGGGTGGGGCCCGCGCGGCCCCAACGTCCGCATCAGCACGTTGCGGACCTCGCCGTCCGATTTCGGCACGATCTGAACGACGCAGGCGAGCGTGCCGCCCCACGGGACGTAGAACAGCTCGCGCACGTCGTGGCCGTCGGCGCGGAGCCGGGTGTAGAGCAGCGCTTCGTGGGGCAGGCCGATCAGCGGCTGATGATCGGAGAACATAAGCGTGTTGTGCTGGCGCAGAATGGGCCGGTCGCGGTGGGCGATCGCGCTCACTTCCATCACCGGCTGCGGGCTCGCGCCGGGCAGGTAGTAGAGCGCCTGCGACGGTCCGGGCCCGTCGTCGTGGCGAACGCCCGGCTGCACCCAGCCCTCGATGACCGCCTCGGCATGGGCCGGCACCTCCAGCGGGACGGTTTGGCAGGGCACCGTCTCGACGGGTTCGCCGATCAGGTTTCCGACCATCTCGAGCTCGCCGAATTCCGCGAGGTGGCCCGGCACGCTGTAGGACGCCATGATCTCGTATGCCGGGTGCGTGCCGATGACGCATGCCATCGGCATCGCCTCGCCGCGCGCTTCCCAGGCCGCGAGGATGGCCCGCTGATGGGGCGAGGAACCGATCAGGTAGGTCGCCCGGCGGGGGCCGATCGGCGTCATCCGGGTGAACGAGAGGTTGACCGCGCCGCCATCCGGCTCACGGCAGATATTCATCGCGATGAGGGCCGGCGCCGGATCCTTCCCGCCGTGTCGGAAACAGGGCAGGGCGAGAAGGTCTGCCTCGTCGCCGGTCAGCACGTTTTGCCGGTGCGGCGCGGCGTCTGCGGGTCTTGTCGGTACCGGCGGCTTGTCCAGCGCGGTCGCCAGGCACGCAAGGACGTTGTCGGGTTCGGTATCGAGAACCCGCGCCTGCGCGCGGCGGTCGACGAACAGAAGATCGAGCACCCGCCATCCGGGAAACCCGTCGATCGCTTCGAACATCACCGGGCGGGCAGCCTGGACGATCAGCGCGCTCAAATGCTCGCGCGCCACCGTCCCGGGCACCCGCAGGATCGACTCCGCATTGTCGTCGAGGAATGAACGCAGGTCCTTCGGCATGCCGCCGCTCATCCTGCCTCGAACAGTTTGATATAGGCGACCGCCTGGTCTACCGAGAGCGTCGGCCACTTTTCCTGCATGCGGGCGACGAGCCACTCGATGCGCTCTTCCGGATCGCTGATATCGTCCGGCTCCAGATCGGCCAGGAACGACGTCGCTTCGAAATAGCTGATCCGATCCGTCATCGGCTGGGTGCCCGGGTCGATCCGACCGCATTCGTTGCCATGAAATTTACCTCCAACTGTTGCGGGACAAGGCGCCATGCACGCGCCGCGCCGACTGCCGGTCCCATCGAAGATGCGCACGGAAAACGTACCACAACACGGTGACCGAACCCTCGATCCCGCGGACGCGGCGGCGGTTCCCGCACGCTGTCGGTCGCTCGGATCTCGGTGACTCCGGCGCGCTCGCAGAGATATTCCCAGACCCGGTCGTGACCGCGCATGGCCACGGCGTTGCGGATCGTTGCACCGGCCACGCTGGCACCGTGAGCGCGCATGATCGCTGCCCTTCCCCGGCCGAGGACGGTGGAGAGGTCGCGGCCCTGCTCGTCGGTCGTGACGAGGAAGTCGGTGTCGCCGAACTTGTCGGTGATATCCCGGACCGGCACCGGCCCGCCGATGACCCGTGCGTTGGGGATCGCCGGTCGCATTTCGCTCCCGATCACGTATCACCCCATGCGTCGACGATCCCCTCGTTCGCGAGGATGCGGTTCGCTCGGACGAGGTCGCGTTTCAGGTCATCCAGGATACTCATGGACGTTCTCCTCGGGCATTCTCGTTGCGGTGGTCGAGGCCGGCCTGTCGGCTGCCGCGGTTCGCCGGATTGCCTCGGGTTGGCATCCCTCGTCATTCTAGAGGTTGCGCGGTAACCGGTGAGCGAGACGCGCAAATTCTGGGCTCCGTCGAGGCCGGGCTCAGCTCGTCGAATGGGGGATGGGATGGCTGTCTTCGCGGATTACGAAAATCACGACGCCGTCGGGCTGGCCGCGCTGGTCGCGCGCGGCGAAACCACGCCCGAGGAACTGCTGGAAGCCGCCATCGAGCGGGTGGAGGCGCGTAACGGGACCGTCAACGCGGTCACCAACCGGCTCTACGACGTCGCCCGCCGGGCCATCGCCGACGGTCTGCCCGACGGCCCGCTGAAGGGCGTGCCCTATCTGCTGAAGGACCTCAGCGCCTCGCTTGCCGGGTGCCCGACGACCAGGGGTTCCAGGTTCTTCCAGGACGCCGTTCCGATGGAAGACAGCGAACACGTCAAGCGGCTAAAGCGCGCGGGCGTCGTAATCTTCGGGCGCACCAACACTTGCGAGCTCGGGCTCAGCCTGACTTGCGAGCCGCAATTGCACGGCCCTACGAAGAACCCCTGGGACCCGACGCGGATTTCCGGCGGATCGAGCGGGGGCGCGGCCGCCGCGGTCGGCGCGCGCATGCTGCCGGCTGCGCACGCCTCCGACGGTTTCGGCTCGATCCGGGCGCCGGCGGCCTGTTGCGGCCTGGTCGGCCTGAAGCCCACCCGCGGGCGCAATACCATGGCGCCCTATCTCGGCGAGGGGCTGAGCGGCCTGGCCACCGAACATGCGGTGACCCTGAGCGTTCGCGACAGCGCCGCGCTCCTCGACGCCACGTGCGGACCCGGCGCCGGCGATCCCTACAGCGCGGCGCCGCCCGGCCGCCCGTTTCTCGACGAGGCCGGCGCCGATCCCGGCCGGTTGCGTATCGCCTGGACCGGCCGGGCGCCCAACGGCGCCCCGGTCGAAGCGGAGGCCCTGAGGGTCTTGGAGGAGACCGCGCGTCTGGCGGAGGAGCTCGGGCACCTTGTGGAGGAGGCCGATCCCGACATCGACGGCGGCGCCGTGGTGCCCACCTTTCTGACGCTGATGGCCGTCAACGCCCTGGTCAACCTGTCGAGCCATCCGAGCGCCGGCCGCGCGGCCCGCGAGGACGAGGTCGAGCGCATCACCTGGCTGTCGGCGAAGATGGGAGAGAGCGTCAGCGGCGCCGATTGCGTCCGGGCGACCCAGACGATGCACCGGCTGGGCCGGCAGATGGCCGCCTTCCACCGCGACCACGACATTCTGCTGACCCCGGGGCTGGCGACCGGCACGGCGGTCGAGCTCGGCTGGATCGACATGACGATGGACGATCTCGACGAATACTGGCGCCGGGTCTTTCATTTCTCGCCCTTCACCGTCTGGTTCAACCTGACCGGTCAGCCGGCCATCGTGCTGCCGGTCGGCACGAGCGCCGACGGCCTGCCGGTCGCGGTCCAGGCCGTCGCGCCCTATGGCGACGAGGCGACGCTGTTCGGATTCTCCGCGCAGCTCGAGTCGGCGCGCCCGTGGTTCGACCGAAAGCCCGGGATAGCGACCCGGTCAGGTCGGAAAATGCTGTAGAGTGGCGTCGCGCATCTTTGCGATCCGGTCGGGATGTCCAGCGATGAAATTTCGTGGAACCGCCGCCGTGTTCGGCGACTATGTCTCGGGCGACACGATCCTTCCGGCCCGCTACGCGTTCCTGGACCCCGAAGCGATGGCCGGCCACGTGCTGGAAGAGCTGGACGGCACGGCGAACGAGCGCGTGCGCCGTTCGGAGATACTCGTCGCCGGCACGGCCTTCGGATACGGGACCGGACGCGAGTCCTCGGCGCGCGCGCTTCGCGCGGCGGGCGTGAAAGTCGTGATCGGCGGCCCGTTCGCGCGCATGTTCTACCGCAACGCAATCAACAACGGGCTCCTGGTGCTGGATTGTCCGGCGCTCGTCGGGGATGGCGTCGAGGACGGTCGCGAGATCGAGATCGATACCGTTTCGGGAGAAGTCCGGTGCGCCGGCCGCGCGTATAAGGTGCCCCCGGTGCCCGATGCGATCGGCCGGATCGTCGCCGCGGGCGACCTCGTGGAGTATGGGCGACGCTGGCTGCGCGACCGTTCCCGGGAGAACGCCGATGCCTGAAACCGGCCTGACCTTCGCCCAGAAGGTTCTGGCCCGGGCCTCCGGCGTGACCCGCCCGGATCCCGGCCGGATCGTGGAAGCGATACCGGATTTTTCCTATTCGCACGATTTTGCCGTCTACGCGATCGATGCGTTCGAACGCATGGGAGCCACCCGGGTGGTGCGTCCCGACAGGGTGGCGGTCTGCCTCGACCACATCGTCCCCGCCGACAACCGGCGCGACGCGAACAACCATGCGCGCATTCGCGCGTTCGCCAGCACGCAGGGCCTTCGGGATTTTTTCGAGGGCGGCACCGGTATCGCGCATCAGGTGATGTTCGAGCGGGGGCTGGTCACCCCCGGCAGTCTGGTGATCGCGAGCGATTCCCACACGCCTTCGGGCGGCGCGCTCGGCGCGCTTGCGCTCGGGGTGGGCGAGACGGAATTGGGTTTCGCCTGGGCGACGGGGCACCTGTGGATCAAGGTTCCGGATACCGTTCGCATTCTTCTGGAAGGCGCGTTTGCTCCGGGCGTTCACGCCAAGGACATGATGCTCCATCTGGTTGCCCGGCTCGGCGTTCTGGGCGCGGTGTACGAGGTCCTGGAGTATGCCGGCCCCGCCGCCGGTTCCCTGTCGCCATCCGAACGTTTCACGCTTTGCAACATGAGTGCCGAGCTCGGCGCCAAGACCGGCGTCTTTCCGTTCGATCCGACGACGGCCGGGTTTCTTCGCGGGCGCGCGCTGTTCGACTACGAACCCGTCCACTCCGATCCGGATGCCCGCTATTCGCGGGAACTGACCGTCGACCTGAGCGCGTTGCAGCCGATGGTCGCCCTGCCCGGACGCGAGGATCGGGGCGTTCCCGTGGGCGAGGCGGCGGGTCGGACGGTCCACCAGGTCTTCATCGGCTCGTGCACCAACGCCCGGGCCGACGATCTGGCGATCGCCGCGCGGATCCTGCGCGGACGGCGGGTGCATGACGGCGTGCGTCTGATCGTCGTTCCCGCTTCCCGCGCGGTGATGACCGAAGCGGCCCGGGCGGGCGATCTGGAGACCCTGCTCGAGGCGGGAGCCACCTTCATGCCCAGCGGATGCGCGGTTTGCGCGGGCGTGCATCAGGGTGTGCTCGGGGACGGCGAGCTGTGCCTTTCGACCAGCAATCGGAACGCCCCCGGCCGGATGGGCAACAAGAGGGCGGAAATCGCGCTGTGCAGCCCCGCCACCGCCGCGGCCAGCGCGATCGCGGGAGTCATAACCGACGCGCGCGAACTCGCCGTGGCGTGACGTTCCCGGCTAGTGTCCTGATTCAGAAGTTTTTATCCATCTGGACGATGCCCCCACCGCGTCATGCCCGGACTTGTTCCGGGCATCCACGTCCCTCCACCGCCTCGCCCGTTCATGGCTCGCACCGCGATGCCGCAAGACGTGGATGCCCGGAACAAGTCCGGGCATGACGGCGTATGGGAATGGCTCGACCCGAGAAACCACGCACCGGGCCGACCGCATGCGAATGAACTTCGGAAACGGGACACTAGCGGTCGACGCTTTCGGCGTATGTCGCCGACGGCAGATTCTCTTTCGGCCATCGGTCGCCGTTCTCGAACGGCGCGACCCCCGCCGCGTGCCGCGCCATGCCGGACTCCAGCATGGCCATGGACACGATCTCGGCGATGCCGATGTCGTCGATCCCGTGGTCCCTCAGGGCCCGGAAATCCCGGTCTTCGGTTCCCTCGTCGAACGCGACCTTGCGGGCGAAGCGAAGCACGTCCTTCCACATGGGATCGAGCGTCGACGCGTTCTCGAAGTCCATGCACGCCATCACGTCGTCGGTGCTCATTCCGAAATGCTCGATCAGATGGGTCTGGTGATTGTTGATGCAGCGGGGGCAGTCGACCTCCGCCGCGCAGACCAGCGAGATCGCGTTGAGAAGCGGCTTCGGAAGCGAACCGGGTGTCGTCTGCAAACGCTTGGTCAGCGTCCACCATCCCTTGAGAAGCTCGATGTCGAGGGCGAAGAACCCCCAGGTTGGGGTAAGGAAATTCGCGCCCTTGGTGTTGCGGATATCGTCGAAAATCTCCGCCACCTCGTCGCACGCCGAATCGGGTTCGACGAGCCTGACCTTTTCCATGACTTCCCCCCGCCAGCCCTTCGATCGCATCGCCCCTCGGAGCGCAGTGTAATGCGGCGCGCTCACCCCGTCGCGGTCATCCAGCCCAGGGTTTCCTCTGTGGTTCGGCTCGGAACGTACTCGGCGGCCGTCCAGCCGTCATAGCCGAGCCGGTCGAGGGCGGCGAAGACCGCGGGAAAGTCGATCGTTCCCGTGCCCGGCTCGTGACGGCCGGGATTGTCGGCGAACTGGATATGGCCGATGCGCGGCGCGATCTCCTCCAGCCGCGCGATCAGCCGGCCTTCCATGATGTCCATGTGATAGAGGTCGTGCTCGAGCGCGAGGTTGTCGTGGCCGGCCCGGTCGATGACGTCGAGCGCCTGTTCGCTGGTCGACAGCAGGAAGCCCGGCCGGTCGACCGTATTGACCGCCTCGACCGTCGTCCCGACACTGATCCCGGCCATGACGTCCGCCGCGAGGCGCAAATTCTCCGCCAGGGTGTCGAGGCAGCGCTCGCGCGCGTGCCCGTGCCGTTCCGGGTAGCCCGGCAGCACATTGACGTTGGCCGGCCGGAGCGCCGCCGCGACATCGCGCGCCGTCTCCACCGCCTCGCGAAACGCCGCCTGCCGGCCCGGCGTCGCGGCCAGGCCCGGTCCGCCCGCCAGCATGTCGCCGACCGGCAGGTTGACGACCGAGACCGCGAGCCCCGCCTTTTCGATCGCTCTTTGCCAGTCCTCCGCCGGCCGGTCGTAGGGGAACTGGATCTCCACCGCCGCGAAACCCGCGGCGGCCGCCGCTGCCGGTCGGTCCAGCCAGTCGCGTTCGGCGAACAGCATCGAGATATTGGCGGAGAAACGGGGCATGACGGGTCTCGTCGGGGGCGTGCGCGCCGTATCCTGATGGCTTCGGGAGGCGCGGTCGAGCGGGCGTGGTAATGTCCGCCGCCCGCCACGGTACGGATCGCCGGTTTGACCTCTCCCGCCGCGCTCGCCTCCTTCCACGGCCTTCCGGGCGCGGTGCGCGCGGCGTTCTGGTTCATCTGCGCCGGCACGCTGTTCCTGCTGATGATGGCGCTGTCGCGGCTGGTGACGGACGAGCTCCACGTCATGCTGGTGGTGTTCTGGCGCGCCGCGTTCGGCCTGGTGGCGATGGCGCCCTGGCTCGCGCGGCGCGGGTTCTCGGCGCTGGCGACGCGCAAGCTCCGCTACCACGTGCTCCGCACCGCGCTCAGCTATGTCGGGCTGCTCTGCGTTTTCTACGCCGTCACCATGCTGCCCATCGCCGACATCACCGCGATCACCTTCATCCGCCCGGTGGTCGCGACCCTGCTCGCGATAATGATCCTGCGCGAGAAGTCGCACGCGCGGCGCTGGATCGCCATAGCAGTCGGGATCGTCGGCGCGACGATCATCGTCCGCCCCGGATTTCAGGAGCTCAACCCGGGCGTCTTCCTGGTGTTCGGGCTGGTGCTGGTGGGGGCGACGCACGCCATCCTCGCGCGCTACATCGTGCGGTACGACCACCCGGACACCGTGGCGATGTACATGGTGATTTTCCTGCTTCTGTTCTCCGCCGGGCCGGCGGTCGCGGTCTGGCAGTGGCCGACCGTCGAGCAGCTCCCCTATCTCGTCGCGATCGGGTTTTTCGGGACCTTCAGCCAGCGCTGCCTCGCCCGCGCGTTCCACGCGGCGGACGCATCGGTGGTGGTCTCGTTCGACTATCTCCGCCTGCCCATCGCGGCCCTGATCGGCTTCCTGTTCTTCGCCGAGGTTCCCGATATCTGGGTGTGGGCCGGGGCCGGGGTGATCTGCATATCCTCGATTCTGCTGGCGCGGGGCGAATCGGCGGCCGAGCGCCGGGCCGGCTCGCCGCCGTGATCGCGCGGCCCTTCGACCGCCTGCCGGGCGCGCTGCGGGGTGCGCTCTGGATGCTGCTCGCCGCCGCCTTCTTCTCGGCGATGACGGCCTGCATCCGCTATCTCGCGGAGATCGGCTTCCACCCGCTGATGACCTCGTTCTACCGCAGCGTCATCGGGCTCGTGCTGCTGGCGCCCTTCTTCCTCAGGCGCGGAACGGCGGGGCTGAGGACGAAGCGTCACGGGCTGTTCGTGTCCCGCGGGATGGCCTCGGCGGTCGCGCAGGCCGCCTTCTTCGTATCGGTCGCGATCCTGCCGCTGGCGGATGCGGTTTCGCTGACCTTCACCGCGCCGCTGTTCGGCGCGCTGCTGGCCGTGCTCTTCCTGGGCGAGACGGTGGATGTTCGCCGGGCGGCGGTGCTCGCCGCGGGCTTTCTCGGCGTCCTGATCATCCTCAGGCCGGGCTTCAAGGACGTCGACTGGCAATTCGTCATGCCGCTCCTCGCGGCCTTCGGCATGGCGGTGATCTGGGTGCTGGTGAAACAACTCGCCGCGACCGAGACGACCGAGCGCATCGTCTTCTACATGATCCTCTATACCGTGCCGGTCAGCTTCGTCATGGCGCTGTTCGTCTGGCAGACGCCGAGTTGGGAGCATTTCGCCTGGCTGGTCCTGACGGCGCTCGTCGCCAATGCCGGCCAGTTCGCGATGACCAACAGCTACCGCGCGGCGGAGGCGACGGCGGTCTTCCCGTTCGACTTCGCGCGGCTTCCCTTGACCGCCCTGCTTGCCTGGATCGTCTTCGCCGAGGCGCTCGACCTCTGGACCTGGCTGGGCGCGCTGGTGATCTTCGTCGCCTCGGCGCAGCAGATGCGCTCCGAATCGCGGCGCGCGCCGGCGGAGGCCGGCAAGTGATCCCGGGCCGGTTCCGCGCCCTGCCGGCGAACGCGCAGGGCGCGCTCTGGATCCTGGTCGGGTCGCTGTTCCTGTCGGCCAACGACGCGGTGGTGAAGACGCTCGGCACCGACTTCCATCCGATCCAGATGGCGCTGTTCCGCTACGCGATCGGGATGGTCCTGCTGCTGCCCTGGTTCGTGAAGGCCGGCCGCGAGACCTGGCGCACCGAACGGCTCGGCACGCACTTCGCGCGCGCGATGATCGCGGGCGTGGGCCAGGCCGCGGTCTATTACGGGGTGATCCACCTCTATCTCGCGGACGCGACGGCGGTCGCCTTCACGCGGCCCTTGTTCCTGACCATGCTGGCGGTGCTGTTCCTGGGCGAGGTGGTGGGCTGGCGGCGCTGGGCGGCGACCGTCTTCGGCTTCGCGGGCGTCCTCGTCATGGTGCGTCCGGGCGGGGCCGTGTTCGACGTCGCCTGGGCCGTGGCGCTCGCGGCGGCGGTGCTGTTCGCGCTCGGCATCGTCTATATCCGGCGGCTCGCCGCCACCGAGCCCTCGATCCGCATCCTGTTCTACTATCACGTCTTCGGCATCGCGCTTTTCGTCGGGCCGAGCGCCGCGGTCTGGCAGCCGCCCGAGACGGACCAGCTCGCCCTGCTGATGACGATCGGCGCGCTGACCTGCGCCGGCATGGTCTGCTTCGTCCAGGGCTTCAGCATCGGCGAGGCGAGTTTCGTCGGCCCGTTCGAGTATCTCAGGCTGATCTACGCCGCGCTGATCGGCTACTGGATGTTCGCCGAGATACCCTCGATCTGGACCGGCGTCGGCGCCGCGATGATCGTCGCCAGCGCGCTCTACATCGCCCGGCGGTAGGGGAATTCGAAGCGGCTTATATCGATTGCTTGACAGGCGCGAGGCCGACGGGCGTATCCGGACAGCGCCGTGGGTATCCGGTTCTCGGCGGATCGTTCCTCTCTCGTCATGGTCGGCGCAGGCCGACCATCCACGAGTTTTTGCGGCGCTGGAAACAAAAAACAAATCGTGGATGGTCGGCCTGCGCCGACCATGACGGGGGAGGCTGAGCGGTTCCCACGCCCGCCGCAATGAGACGGCGTTCCCGGCGCCGATCCGCTTTCCCTCACCACGTCATGCCGGGACCTGTTCCGGGCATGACGGAAGAAATGCCGCGGGCCTCCCGGCCGAGTTATCTACATAAACTCTGCCGTCACGGTCATTCGCCCGCCGCGCGGCGTTTGCGATCGATGAAGAAGCGCGTCAGGACTTCGACCGATCCTTCCAGCTTGGCTATGCGCTCGGCGAGATCGCCGATCCGCCGGTCCATGGCCCGCATGTCCCGGTGCAGGTTCCACAGAAACCCGAGGATCGCGATAACGCCCGCAAGAGTCGCGTAGTCGAGCGCTTGGTTCATATTTTCTACCTAGGGTAAGGCTACCGCTCCGTCCAGGAAAAAAGCGAGGCCGTCCCGGCAGTCATCGCGCTTGCGGGGCGCCGTCGGCGTCGAGCGTTTCGCGCGCGACCCGGCGCGCCTCGTCCAGCGTTTCGACGATCCGCCCGGCCGGCAACTCGCCCAGGATGTCGAGACTGTGCAGGGTCGCGGCCACGTCGTCGCCGAGGCCCATGACGACGCACTCGGTCCCCGACCGGGCGGCGACCTCCAGGAGTTGGCCGATCACCATGGCGGCGCTGTCGTCGACATAAGCGGTGTCGGAGAAGTCGAAGATGACGACCTCGTGCTCCCTGATGTCCTGGCCGATCACGCTCACCAGCTTGTGCGACGAAGCGACGCTCAACGTGCCCCTGAGGGCGACCATGCCCACCCGGGCCGCATGCGGGTCGCCGTCCGTGGACGTCGCTTCTCCGGCGAAGAAAGTCGCTTCCAGCAAGGGGACGGAAATCACGCTGTCGAGCTCCAGCCGTTCCAGCCGCCGTGCATGCACCATTCCGCCGGCGATCAATCCGATGGCGACCGCGGTGATCAGGTCGACGAACACGGTGAGGCAAAGCGTCGTCAGCATCACGAAGAGGTGTTCGCGCCGGAGGCGGTGAGCACGGGCGAGCATGCGCCAGTCGACGATGTCCCAGCCCACCTTGATCAGCACCCCGGCCAGTGCGGCGAGCGGGATCGGCTCGACCAGCCGCCCGAGGCCCAGCACCAGAGCCAGCAGGAGCAGCGCCCGCAATGCGCCCGAAACCGGCGTCGACCCTCCGGACCGGATGTTGACCACGGTGCCCATCGTCGCGCCGGCCCCGGGCAACGCGCCGATCAGCCCCGCGGCCATGTTGCCGATGCCCTGGCCGATCAATTCCCGGTTCGGGTTGTGACGGTTGCCGGTCATCGAGTCGGCGACCAGGGAAGTCAGAAGGCTGTCGACCGAGCCGAGCAGGGCGAGGATGATCGCCGGTTGCAGTGCGTGCAGCAGGAATTCGATCGACGGCAGCCCGAACTGCACGGTCGGCAGGCCGACCGGGATCGCGCCTATGACCGGGGCATCCGCGAACCACAATATGCCCAGGGCCGTTCCGGCGGCGAGCGCGGCCAGCGGGCCCGGCGCGAAACGCGAGAACCTTCGAGGCCAGAGAAACCCCACCGCGAGCGTGGCCGCGCCGATGGCGAAGGCGCCGGCGTGGACGTCGCCCACCGCCCCCGGAAGCGCCCGCGCCGCGCCCATCGGGCCGCCGGTCGCGCCCGAGGCGCCGAGCAGGGGCAGGGCCTGCATCAGCATGATGATGACGCCGATACCGGACATGAAGCCGGAGACGACGACATGCGGCGTGTAGGCGACGAAGCGGCCGATCTTCGACACGCCCAGAAGCACCTGCAGGAGTCCCGCCAGGACGACGACCGTCAGGGCTTCGGCGAGGCTCTCCGCATGGCTGGTGAGGACGACCGCCATGGCGACGGTCATCGGCGCGGTCGGACCGGAAATCTGCGAGCGCGTGCCGCCGAACACCGATGCGAAGAAACCGACCGCGATGGCGCCGTAGAGCCCGGCCGCCGCGCCCATTCCCGAGGCGATGCCGAAGCCCAGGGCGACGGGCAGCGCCACCACCATCGACGTGACGCCGCCGAAGACGTCGCCGCGCAGCGTGTCGAGATCGTACTTCATGCCGAAATCGCCCGTCCGCTTCGCACGCTTCCTGTCGCGCGAAGCACGGCCGTCACCCCCGCAACAGGTCGCGGTCGCCGAGCGGCTGCACGGGGCGGCGGTTGTTCGGGTATATCGCGGCAAAGGCTGCGATCTGGGCCGGCGACATCGGGAGCGGCCGGTCCGGGACGATCCAGGCGACGCCTTCGGTGCAGGGCGGCGTCGTGAGCGAGCCCCGATAGCGCCACGTCGTGCGGAACGGGGGCAGCAGGGCTGCAAGGTCGATCTCGCCGGGAATTGCGCGGGACTCTCCCGGGTCGGGCGGAAGACGGGCCCAGGCCGGCGCCAGCGCGGCGCTTTCCTCGCCTTCGCAAATCAGGACTCCGACCACCGCGAGCCCGCCGCTCCCGTCGCGATGCACGAGGTGCAGTTCCATCGGATACGGGACGCCGTCGACCAGATGCTCGCTCGCGCGGTGGAAATGGAACTGCGACAGCTCGTGGCGCACGCCGTCGAGAACGATGCCGGAGCCCGGCTCCGGGTTCATCTGTATCGTGTGGCCCGTGTTCTCGACCTCGATGCGCGACCTGCGGTAGTCGAACCCGACCGGCGCCAGCTCCACCCGCCGGCCGCCGGTCAGGTCGATGGGCGACTGCTCGGTACCCAGGGCGCACACGCCGAACGTCGGGTCGAGCGTTCCCCACAGCGCGGGTCCGTTGTGAGGCTCGTAGCCCCAGGATGCGGGGGCGGTTCGCATCGTTTATCGCCTCCCGGGCGGTCCGGTTTACGCCCGACGCCCCTCTACCGCCTCGCGCACGTCGTCGCCGAAGCCGACCCAGGACCGCTCCCCGGAGACGATCACCGGGCGCTTGACCAGCTTGGGGTTGGCAAGGACCAGCGCGGCGGCGGCGGCCGGGTCCGAGATGTCGCGCCTTTCCTCCGGGATCTCGCGCCAGGTCCGGCTGCGGCGGTTGATCAGCGTCTCCGCGCCGTGCTCGCCGAGCCAGCCGTCGACCGTGGCGGCATCGATGCCCTCGGCCGCGAAATCGTGGAAACGGTAGGCGATGCCGCGCCCGTCGAGCCATTTTCGCGCCGCCCGGCAGGTGTCGCAATTGCCGAGCCCGTAGACCGTGACGTCATGGGCCATGGGCGCGCACCGTCTCTTCGAGCAGATCGAGGGCGGTTCTCGCGAATACCCACATATTGGCCTCGCGGTCGGCGGCGGCGGTCTCGATGGTGAGGCGGCGCTCGACCGGACCGGAGACCGCGAAGCAGCAATGTCCCGCCGCGTCGCCGTAGCTGTTTCCGGTGGGCCCGGCGGCGCCCGATTCGGCGAGCGACCAGGTCGTTCCGAGCCGGTCCCGGATCGCCCGCGCGGCGGCGAGAGCGTAGGGCTCGGTCGAGCCCGGCTGCAGCGCCTCTTCCTCCGAAAAGCGGAGGAGCGCGCGGCGCGCGTCCCGCGTGTAGACCACCCCGCCGCCCATGAAATAGGCCGACGCGCCGGGGATCGAGAGCAGCGAGGCCGAGATCAGCCCGCCCGCCGCCGACTCCGAGACCGCGACCGTCTCTCCGCGTTCCAGCAGCAGCGCGGCAAGCGGCCGCGACATCGAGGAAAGGGAATCCATGTCCGTCCTTCTCCATCCGTCACGGTCGGCGGAGGCCGACCGTCCCTAAGTTTTTACAGCGGCGGAGAGCGCAAGAAAAACAACAAAGAAGGAAACGCGGACGGCCGGCCTCCGCCGACCGCGACGCTTCGTCCCTCAATACCCGGACAAATACCGGCCAGGAGGGAAGGGGGGGGGGGGGGGGCCCCCCCGGAGCCCCCCCCCGGGGGGGAAGCCCGGGTGGCACCCCCAC
>JAPPIT010000138.1 GCA_028820505.1 Defluviicoccus sp. | reverse complement strand
TCAAACCGACAAAAATCGCCAGTCTCCTACCCGGTTAGACCGGGAGACAACAACACCGCGCCGGTCGAGGCGACGGACTTGCTGATCCGGGTTGCCGCGATTCTTAGCGTGGCGGTGAAGAAGGCCTCCATGAAGACGTCGGCGTTGGCGTGGAAGGATTTCTGAGCAGCGAGGGCGAGATTCGGATTCCACCAGGGTGGCATGGCGGCCGGGATGGCCGCGAAGAAGTCGCGCAGAGGTTGGGGCGCGGCGCGGAGTCGGGATTGGTCTCCGCCCAGGCCGGCGTGGAGGAGGCATGCGACGGACGCGGGGGGTAGATGGGAAAGGGCGGCGACGGCGTTGTCGGCGAGCGGATCGGCGGTCGAGAGGTTACGGATGTACATGTCCGTCATGTCGGGGTCGATGCGCGCCGCCAAGCGGTGTCCGTCCGCATAGGCGGACGGAACCGTGGCAGGCCGGGGTGGTCTTGGCGGTCGGGATGTCATCGTGCTGACTGCTTGAGACAGTCGAGGAAGCGAAGTCTGGCTGTCCGGTTGTCTCGTCGGCTGCCGCGGTTCCAGAACGAGCGGTAGCCGTTGGAGACGAGGGTACCGGGACGGAGCGCGGCGTTGGCGAAGCGTTCGGCCTGGCGACGGTCGGTGATGCGTGGGCTGTGAAATCCGGATCTCGGGCCGGCATGGACAACGGGGCCGAAGCGCAGGATCTGTCCGTCGGAGCGGCGGATGGCAAGCTGGATCGGTCGGCCGTCGGCGGGAAACGCGCCGAAATAGACGGTGATTTCGATTTCGACGGGTGGGCTCAGGGTGCAGAGGAAGGTGAGGCCGAGATAGGTGTCGGTGGCGCCGAGCCTCGCTCGCATGCCGTAGGCGACGGAGCCGGGTATCGGGATTTCCTGAATGACCTGGATTTCGGGGGTCGGATGCTGGGCGTGGGCCGGGTCGGGGATCGTGCAGAGCAGAATGGCGGCGAGGACTGCGGCCGGGGTCCATCGCGGGGACGAAGGGCGGAATCGGCGGCGGACCGAGCGGAGAGCGATCATCGGAGATTCTCCCTCGGGACGTTGGAGGAAGGCAGCAGGTCGAGCGCGCGCTGCTCCGTGCCGGCGTGGCTGGGGAGGCGATTTGCCGGCGGGATGAATGGCTGCAATAGGGGTTCGAGGATCTCGATCGCGGGAAGAGGCTGTTCCCGGGTCACAGCGATGTCCTTCGTTGCCGCGGATCGCGAAGCTGGATCGGGAGGTAGCGACGGCCGACCTTGTGGATGCTCTTGATGCGAAGGAGCGCGTCGATGCCGCGCTTGATTTCCCGGTCGGAGTATTTCGTGCCGAGGCTTTGGCGCAGTTTCTGCATGGTGTCCCTGCCCCGCTTGATGGCGCGGAGGACGGGGACCATGCTTTCCGGGGGCAGTGGAGCACGGCGTGATTTGCGGTGCCGGACAGGCGTGCGGGGTTGTGTCGGGCGGTTTGGGTCCCTCCGCAGGAAGTCCGGGATGGCGAGCAGGTCGGTGTCGTCGGGGCGCGTCATCGGGGCGGGGCCATGGCGGGGACCCGAGCCGTGTGCCGCGGGACGCTGGTATGTCTGGCAGGTCGGGCACCACTCCTCTCCGTCGAGAACGATGTGAACAGGGGTGCCGCAGGCGTGGCAGGATTTGCAGTTCATGCCGGGGGCCTTTCGCATGTGTGGGGCGTGAAGGCCTGCGCGACCGCATCGGGTCCGTATTCGCGGAGATCGTCGTTGAAGTCGCCGAGACGCGGTTCGACGACGATGGCCTCAATATCGTTCCGCGTGCAGTAGCGCTTCAGTGGGAGCGCTGCGTCGCCGCCGTCCTGGTCGGCGTCGCGGGCGATGACGAGCCGGGCGATGTGCGCGGGCGGGTGGAAGCCGCCGAGATGGGCGGCGGAGAGCGCGGCCACGGCGGGAACGTCGGGCAGAGCCGTGACGATGGAGAGGACGGTCTCGATGCCCTCGCCGGCGACGAGGGTGGCTCCCGCTCCGGGAGCGCCGAAACGGACGCCATGGTTGTGTATCGAGCCGAGGGCCTTTCGGGGATCGGGTATGGCGGCCCTGAGCGGTCGCTCCGGGTCAAGCCAGGTGCGGTGGATGCCTTTCAGCGTGCCCGCGTTATCGAGGACGGCGGCGACCATGGCGGGCCAGCGGCGGAAAAACCGGTCGTTGCGGTGGAGGAGGGACGGATGGAACCTCAGCGAGGGCACGTCCTGTACCGCGATGCCGCGTTTCCGAAGATAGGCCTCGGCATGGCTGTCCTGGATGGCGCGGGATTGCTGCCAGATCCGGCGGGCGGCGAATGTGTTGCGGGTCTGCGCATCGCTGTCGGCCGAGTAGGCCGGGGTTCCAGGACGTAGCGGCAATGCGAGGAAGCGACGCGCTTCGACCATTGCATCGCGCAGCTCTGCGGCACGTGTCGTCGACTTGATGATGTCCAGCAGGTCGCCATGCTCGCCGGTCGCCTCGTCGGTCCACTTGCCAGGCGTGCCGGGAGGGGCGAGCCGCACATGCATCGACTTGCCGGGAGCCCCCTGGACGTTGCCGCAGACCCAGTACCTGCCGTTCTTCCTGCCGTTGGGCAGGTAGTGCCGACAGACCGCTTCGGCGTGCGAGGAAAGCGCCTGCGAGAGTTCTGTCGCGTTCATGGGGTGACCTTGCGATGAAGGCGGGGAGTTGGCGTCGCGCAACGGTACAAATTGCGCAACCCGTTGATTGGATTGAGAAAAGTTTGGTGAAATATTTTCACCAAAGCGGTTCCGGGCGCTTTCATGCGAGGTCGGGGAGGTCGTCGAGACCGTCCCGGTCCTGGTCCACCCGGTAGGTCTGGCAGTTGCCGCAGGAGCCTTCCACGGGGCGGGGCCAGAGGCATTCCTCGCAGAGTTCCATCGTTCCCCGTTCGAGGCGCTCGATTTCCTCGGGGAGGAATTCGTTGGCGTACGGCGAAGTTCTCCAGTGGTCGTGCTGCGTCATGGATTTGGGGTGCTCCGTTCGGGCTCGGTGGGTGCGCGATTCGCCCTGGCGACGGGCGACCCGCCTCTTCGCGGTGTACTCGAACCGTCGGTGTCGGTGCGACGGCGGGGGCCGCCTGGCGGACGCGAGTGCGGAACGTATCCTTGGATCTGTGGCAGCGGGGATCGACGGGAAGGCTTTGGAGGCTGCTCATCCGTCGTCCTCCAATTCCGGAAGACAAACCACGTTGTCGGGCGGGTGGGGGCTGGGCTCGTGGTGATCGGGCGGGCGCCAGAGCAGCGTGGCGATGTGTCGAGGCCAATTCGCGAGATCGATCTGCGCTGCGGCCTGGCGGAGTTCGGCGCGTCGGCGTTGCACGGCCTGCTCGGCTTTCGCCGGGCGCGTGCGCCAGGGTCCCTTGACGAGCGCGTCGAGGAAATTCTCGTAGGCGTCGTTCATGGCCTGGAGGTCGGTCATGGGGGGTACCGAATGCGGGTTACGCCGTCCTCGTCGACGCCGGAGACTTCGTGCCAGGGGCGCCAGCCGCCGGGCAGGTGCCAACCCCATTCCCGAAGCCGGGGTCCGACGAGGAAGAGGGTGACTGCGGGGCCGGAGATCAGGTCGAGACGGTGAGAGAAACGGGGCGGCCGGTAGGCGACGGTGCCTCGGGATATCTTGGAGGTCTGCCTGCACCCGTCAGATGGTTCCGCGGTTTCGATGAGTGTTCCCTGGAGGCAGAGGGACAGCGAGGGCCAGGGGTGGTCGTGCGCCCAGGCGCACGGATCGCTCCCGACATAGAGGTGAACGTAGAGCGAGAGCGCAGAGCCACGGAGCGAGTGCCAGCGGCGCAGGTAGCGGTCCTCGATGATCTCGTCCGGAGGGCGTGCCATGGCCTGGTCGGCGCGCATGTAGAGCCGGTCGAGCACGGTTGGGCCGATAAGCGGGGTAGCATCGAATGTGACGGTCATCGCCCGCCTCCCTGGAGGGATCCGTCGAAGCGCCATTCGTCCGAGAGGGCGAGCGCGACGAGAGCTGTCGTGCGGGGACGGACCGCGAGGTTCACCTGGCCGCGCTTGGGAAGCGGCGTGAGATCGATGCGTTCGATGAGATTGGAGACGGCGAGAAGAGCACGGTGGCGGCGCGCGGTGTCTGGGTGCCTGGCGGTGATCGCGGCCTTCAGAACGGAAAGGCGCTGCTGGATGCGCTGGTCGATGTCCGCGGGGCCGACCGCGGGGATCGTTGCCAGCTCCTGCAGCTCGTTCTTGAGAGCGGCAATTTCCTGTTCGAGTTCGAGGACCCGCCGATGCGCGGCCTGCGAGGCCCGGGCGGTTTCGATCGACTCGATGAGATGTTTGATGCGGCTGTTCTTGTCGTCGATCTGCGCTGTGATCTCGGTACGGCGCGCGTGGGACCGTTCGGCTGCTTCACGCACCAGGGTGTGGACATGGGGATGCTGCATGATGTGCATCGAGAGGAGGGTGCAGGCCTCGTCTTCGATGCGCCTGGCGTCTATGCCCCTCGGGTTGTCGCAGGTCCGCTGTTCGCGGTGCGCGTGGCAGGCGTAGCGCCGCTTGTTGACGATGGTCATGGGCCCGCCGCAGACGCCGCAGCGCAGGACGCCGGTAAGGGGAAGCGGGGTCTTGGGGGCGGTGCTGTGGCGCTTGTCATGGCCTGCTTGTCGGCGGGTCTGGACGACGTGCCACAGCGCGTCGTCGACGATGCGCAGCTCGGGCGCGTCCTCGGTAACCCATTCGGAGGCGTTGTTGGGGCGGGCCTGGCGCTTTCCGGTGCTGGGATCGCGGACGAAGCGTTGCCGGTTGTAGACGATGCGGCCGCGGTAGAGTTCGTTATTGAGGATGCCGTTGCGCCGACTGCGGTGGCCATTGATCGTGGACTGGCCCCAGGCGCGGCCGCGGGGGCCGGGCTCCCCTTCGCTGTTGAGAATGCCGGCGATCTCGCGGACGCTGGAGCCTTCGGCATAGAGCCCGTAGATGCGTCGGACAATGGATGCCTGGTGGGGATCGATCTCGCGGAGGCCGCGGAGGGCTTCGCCGTTATCGGCGATGCGGTTGGCGGTGCGGTAGCCGTAGGAGAGCCCGCCCGGAATGCGCCCGGCATGGACCGCGCCGATCTGGCCGCGCCTGGTCTTGTTGGCGAGGTTCTCGATGAAGGCCTGGTTCATCAAACCGCCGACGCAGATGTGGATGGGCTTGATCTCGCCCTCCTCAAGGGTGAAGAGCTGTACGTTCCAGTAGTTGAGACGCTTGTAGATGCTCGCCATGTCCTCCTGGTCGCGGGAGATGCGGTCGAGGGCCTCGGCGTAGACGCAGTCGAACTTGCCGTGTTCGGCGTCGTGCAGAAGCTCGCTGAGGCCGTTCCGCGAGTGTCGCGTCGTTGCCGTGGTTGAACGGTCCGTGTGAACGCGGACGACGTTGTGTCCGTCGGCTTCGGCGCGCTGCCGGCAAAGCCGGATCTGGTCGTCGACCGATGTTGATTTCTGAAGCGGCGATGAGTAACGGGCGTAGATCCCGACGCGGCGGGCGGCCGAACTTGTACTCTGCATGCTGAACCTCCATCCTGTGGGATTGGAGGTCGCGTGCCTGGAATTGGCTCTGTCCGGAGATCAACTCGTGTTAGTGGCGTCACTGGTATTACCGTCCGGATTAGTTGGGGGCCAACCGCTAGCCTGGATCCATGAGAAGAACTGATGCCGCTCGTCAGGCGAGGCGGCGGACCATTCACGTTGCAGGCGCTGGACGCGATCCGGTTTGGAGAGGCCGGGTTCAGGCCCCATCAATCTGGAGAGCGAGGAGCGTGGGACGTCCGGGTTTTGCAGCTGATGCAGAACGCGTTTCTTGTTCTTTGCCGACATTTGCGCGAGACGAAACAGGTCGCCTTCCCGCTTGGCGATCGGGGTGTTCGCCAGGGCGTCCGCGAGCTCGTCGGAAAGCCCGGTGCCGATGGCGACGGCGCGGTGCACGGCGCGCGGCGAGATCCCGACGAGATCGGCGGCGTCCTGCGCCCAGGATGTGGAGGCGGTAACTCGGTCTGTCCCGTCGTCGGCGGAGCCCGCGCTTCGGCGGTCGCCGCCGCGGCCGCTTGCGCGGTAAAGCTTGGCGTAGATCGCCTTACGCTTGGCGAGGAAGCGGGCCCGGTCGAGGGGCGTGAGATCCTTGCGGATCAGGTTCTCGTCGATCTCGATGAGGCCGATTTCCTCGGGCGAACCGTCGACGATCAGGGCTTCGATGCGCGGCCATCCGAGCTCGCGGACCGCCAGAAGGCGGTGGGCGCCGGCGACGAGGACGAGCAGGCCGGGGTCGTCGGGGTGCTTCTGCAGGATGATCGGGTTCTGCAGGCTGATCCTTGCAATGGAGTCGGCGAGCGCGGATACGGTTTCCGGGTTGACCGCGCGGAGGCGCGGCGGAATTTCGATCGAGGCGAGGTCGACGGGGAGGACCCGGCGCGCGCGGGAGCCGGTCTCCGAAAGCGTGGCCGGGTCGACCGCGGGTTGGCCGCCGTGCGGGCGGTCCGGGAGGGCGTCGGCGAGGCTGGTCTTTCTGGCCATGGTCAGCTCCCGGTGTCGGCGATGCGGAGCCCGTCGAGGCGGTGCATGAGGGCGGTGTGGACGGCGCGCACCTCGGCGGCCGCCTTGCTGCGAGGCTCGTATTCCTCCACCGCGAGGCCGGAGTTGAGCGCATGCACGAAGGCCTGGCGTTGGCCGAGGGTGGGTGCGAGGACGTCGATGCCCCAGGAGGCAAGCGCCGCGCGGGCCTCGGCGGCCGACTGTCCGCGCGGTGGGATCGCGTTGAGAACCGCGACCGGCTTGGCCTTGGCGATCTGGACGATGTCGAGGACAGCATCGAGCGCCTGCATGTCGAAATAGGACGGCCGGCAGGGGATGATCACGATGTCGGCCGCCCGGGCCGCGGCGAGCGCGCCGACTTCCGCGTGCGGCGCCGTGTCGAAGATCACCAGGTTGCAGTCCTGGAGCGCGGCAAGCGAGCGGACGATGCGGTGCGGCTGGCAGATCTGGACTTCGGGCCGCGGATCGGCGCGAAGGTCCGACCAGGCGGCTGCAGAGGCCTGTTGGTCGAGGTCGAGAATGGCGCTTTTCTGGCCGGACCGCTCGGCGGCCGCGGCGAGGTGGACCGCGAGCGTGGTCTTCCCGGCGCCGCCCTTGCGGGACAGGATTGCTATCTTGTGCATGGCGGGGCTCCCGGTTGCCGGGTGGGGGATGCGGGGGAGGCGGAGACGGGGCGTGGGTTCACTCTCCCCTCCCCCGCTGCGGCGTCCCAGGGAGGACCGAACGCCGCTTCTTGTCCTGAAGGCCGAAGATGGTGGCCCTGAGGTCGAGCTCGCCGGCCTGGCCTTTCTCGGTCATGCCGCGCAGATAGCCGCCGGGCGAGTGGATCAGCCCCTGGTCGTGCTTGAGGGCGATGATCGAGACGGCGACCGCGGCGTCGCGCCGTCCCAAGGTCTCGCAGGCCTTGGTCCAAGCGTTGCCGGAGATGCCGAGGGCGCTGGCGGCCTGTCGGGCCGCGTCGACGATATCCGGCCAGTCCGGCTGGGGTTCGTGCAGCCAGTCGCGGATGCGTTCGGGCAGGATTTCCCAGAAGGCCTCGACGGGGATGCGGGCCGGCTTGGCGGTTGGTGCCGGCGGTGAGCCAGGGGGTGCGGATTCGGCTACCCGTCCCCCTTCCCGGCCCGACCCCTCGTCTACGGTCTTCCTTAAGGACGAATCGGTTGTAGTGTAATCCAATGGTGGCAAGCATGGATGCGTGCCATGGCAAGCATGGGCGCTTGCCTCGGCACGCATTTCCACCGGTTCTTCAGGGTTTTCCAGGGCATCGGGACGGGCGTCGGGATCGCCGTTCGGCGGATCTTCTGCGGGCTCGGCGCCGTCGGCGAGCTCCTCCTGCAGCACGATGTCGAGATGGTCGAGACGGTGCAGCCGATGCTCGAGGTCATCGACGTAGATGCGGTCCTGGCCGTTGGGCGCGGCGTCCGCGACCTGACGGCGCCAGGCCTCGGCGGAGGTTGCATTGAGGAGGCCGCCGGCGAGAGCGGTCTCGATCGCGGCGAGGAGGCGGCCGCGAGCGCCGGCGACGGCGTGGCGCAGGTGGCGCTGCCTGGCGCGGTCCTCGGCGCGGCGTTCCAGGAGCTTGCGGAGCTCGGGCACGAGGGAGGCGACAGGGGCGAGGTTGACCCCCCAGGCGTCCTCGATCGCGCCGGCCTCGTTGCGGGTGCCGTAGCGGCGGTGGTTGGGCGAGTCCTTCCAGGCGATCGCGCCCAGGCGATGCATGGCCGCTTCGTTGCGCCGGACCTGGGAGGTGGAGATGCCGAGCTGGTAGGCAGTCTCGGCGACGGAGAGCCACACGATCGGCTGGGCGCCCTGCAGCCAGTCCACCGACCGAGTCCAGTCGAGCAGCAAGGTGAAATGGTCGACCAAGGCGGGCGACCAGCCTGCCCGCCCGCCAACCGCGTCGAGCAGATCGCCGATCTCGTGGTGGCTGTCTCCTTCCGGCAAGCCGCGGAAGGCGGCGGCGCTGTGTTCGGATGCGAAATGGGCTGGGCCGCGGGGGCGCCGGCCGGTCGGGTTGGGGCTCGCGGAGCGCGGGCGGGAGGACGTACGGGGTTTGTTCGGCATGGTTAATAGCCAATGCCCGGGGGTCTCGATCTGTCCGAAAACCTCGCCCATCTATTTGCGAATTTTGGGTTGACAGGTCCTGTTGCCGTCCGTACTTTTTCCCAACTCAGCCAGAGCAGAAATTCGTCGGGCGGCTTAAACCCAGCGGGTTTCCACAAGATCAAGGGGCCGCGTCAGCGGCCCCTTTTTCTATGTTGACAAATGGGATTCGGGCTTTTTAGGCTCTCCCTCCCGCCCGGTGGTTTCACAATCGAACGGCGAGAGGGTTGGTTGCGGGGGCTCGCTACAGCCGAGACCGACACATGCTTGTCGTCGATATCTGAGCCCGACGCCCCGAGGGGGCAGTGTAGCGCGTTTCCGGCAGTTTGTGGCGGCGTTTGACTTCAGGGCGGACACGATGATGCCGTCATGTCCCGGCACCAGCCATGTCGCGGTATTCCTTCAGGATCGTCCTTGCGCGCCGGCGACGCCGCTTGACGCGCCCCAGCATCCAGCCTTCCGACCACCATTCTTCCGCGACCCGTTCGGCGCCCCAGAGCCGCACCGCAATCTCGCGCTGCGTGAGCCCCTCCGCCTCGCCCTCCAGCGCCAGCAGAAGCTCGCGGTCCCCGTCGTCCCCCGTCCCCGCCCCGCCCGAGGGACCGGCGCGCCGAGCCAGACATCCTCGATGCGCGCCACCTCCCGCTCCACGACGAGGCGCAGACCGCCGTCCGCGGGGAACACGGAACCGGCGGGGAAGCGGACCTGCATCGAGCGGCCCGGCTGCTCGATCCTCAGCATCAGCGTGCCGTCGTCGAGCCGCAGTCCCGACAGGACGGCGCCCCCCTCCGCCGCGAGCCGCACCAGCGGCGCCGCCTCCGGCTCCACCCGGCCGTCGATGACCCCGGCGCTC
>JAPPIT010000023.1 GCA_028820505.1 Defluviicoccus sp. | reverse complement strand
CGAACGCTCAATCGCTGAATCCACCACTCTCATCACTGCGTGAACGAACGCTTTCATTCGGACGCTTCCGCCAACCTCGCCGCACCCGCCGGGCCGTCATCAAACCGGAGCGATTCGGGCATCGGGTAGATACTTATTGAAACCAATGGAAGGCGGTCCCGCAAGTGCCGAAACGGCATATCGGAAAACAAGAAAAGACTCGATAAAACAACAAACTAAGTAAATCTCCTCCGCGATTTTCACGGCCCGAGTATGCAACTTGGGCATGCAGTTCCTCTCCATGTCTTTCTGCGCAGTTGCAGCGATCGCTTAACTCCATGGAGGGGCTATGAGAACGCATTTGATGGCCGGTACGGCCCTCGTCGCCGCGACGATGCTCGCGGCGGGGGGCGCGGCCGCCCAGGACAAGAAGATGATGAAGCCGTCCATCTCGGTGAACGGCTACTACGAGGGTGTCGTCGGCGGGGTCCTCGACAACACCATGGAAACCAAGCACAGCTACAAGGCGGTGGGGAGCGACGACGGCAATACCACCGCTCCGACGGATGCCCTCACCCGCACCGCCGCGACTCCGTCGACAACGAACAACAAGACCGACACGTCGGCGCTGGACACCAAGACCGACGCGGAGATCCACTTCAACGGCCGCGCGACGCTCGACAGCGGCATGAAGATCCACGCGCGCGTCGAGCTGGAGGGCCAGAACCACCACAGTCAGGCCGGCGATCCGATCGACGAGTATTTCCTGTCGGTCTCCGGCACGTTCGGCCGGATCATCCTCGGCGGCACCGGCGGCGCCCCGGTGAAGATGCTGACCGGGCTCTCGGGATCGTGGGCGACGGGGGTGGGCGAGACGCTCAGCTTCGACGTCAACAACTGGCTCAACCCGGCGTCTCCGGCCAATTTCTACCAGATCCAGCACTCGCGTCTGGACACCGGCGACGCGGAGAAGGTGACCTACATCTCGCCGAAGCTCGGCGGCTTCCAGGTCGGCATGACCTACTCGCCGAACCGCATGAACAACGACGACAACTTGCGGATCAACGCGGAAAAAAGCCTCCATGACGGCATCGAAGGCGCGGTCAGCTACACCGGCAAGTTCGGCGATGTGGGCTTCGGCGTCGGCGGCGGCATGACCAGGTATGCCGGCTGCAACAAGCCCAAGGTGGCGACCAACATGTGCGACGGCAAGGACATGAGCGACTGGCTCGTCGCGGCCCGCATCGACTTCGCCGGCGGATTCCGCGCCGCGGTCGCGCACAAGCGGGTGACCGACGACAACAAGATGAACCAGGGCAACCTGACCGATGCCGGCGTGCGGTTCGTCCAGGGCGCCAACTCGTTCAGCCTCGCGGGCGTGCTCGGCGAGATGAAGAACACCGACGCCTCGTACACGGCGGTGATGGGCTCCTACGCGCGGGCGCTCGGCCCGGGCGTGAAGTGGCACGCCAACGTCATCTGGATGGACTCGGAGTCGGCCAAGTCGAACGGCACGCGCTACGGTACCGACGGGGCGGCGCTGGCAACCCAGACCGACGCCGGATACCAGCAAGTCAACCAAGACGAGAACTCCGGCATTGCGCTGGTCACCGGCATCAAGGTGGTGTTCTAGCGTCCGACGCTTTCCCGGGACCGGCGCGGCCGGCCCCGGACCGGACTCGAAGGGCGGCGCGAGCCGCCCTTCTTTTTTGACCCGTCCGGGTCCGGACGCGGGACGCGATGGCGTCTCCGCCGCGCCTGTGCGAGACTTCGGGGACGCGGGTTCGCGGGGAAACGGCCATGCCGAGAACCATCCTTTCGATCGTCGTGCTGCTGGCGTGCATCGCGCCGCTCCGCGCGCAGGTGGTCGCGGTCGACAGCGGCGCGCTGCCCCGGCTCATGGCGGAGCATGTCGAGGTCATCGACATCCGGCGGCCGGACGAGTGGCGCCGCACCGGGGTCATCGAGGGGACCCGCCTGATGACCTTCTTCGACGCCAGGGGGAACTACGACGTCAGGGCCTGGATGGCGAAGCTGACGCCCGTCGCGGCCGGGGACCGGGAGGTCGCGATAATCTGCCACAGCGGCGGGCGGAGCCGCCTGCTGAGCCGCTTCCTGCACCGGGAAATCGGGTACCGGCGCGTCTACGACGTGCGGGACGGCGTCGCCGGGTGGATCGCGGCGAAGCGGCCGACAATTCCCTATCCCTGACGGCGCGCCGCGCGCGGGCCGGACCGAATGACCCGACCGCCCGGGCATTACGACGACGCGGCGCTGCGCGAGATCGCCGGCGTCACCATCGGTCACTACGACCGGATGGCCGACGACTACCGGGCGGGCACGCAGAACCACGACGTGAGCCAGAACCGGTCGGCCCTGATCGATGCGATCGAGGGCGAGGCACCGTATTCGATCCTCGATCTCGGCTGCGGGCCGGGGCGCGACCTGATGGCGTTCCGCGAGGCGGGCCACGAGGCGGTCGGCCTCGACGGCGCGGCGGCGTTCGTCGCGATGGCCCGGCGCGCGGCGGGTTGCGAGGTTCTGCACCAGGATTTCCTCGCGCTGGACCTGCCCGCCGCGCGGTTCGACGGCATCTTCGCCAACGCATCGCTGTTCCACGTGCCGCGCCAGGAACTGCCCCGGGTGCTCGGACAGTTGCGCGAGGCGCTGAAGCCGCGCGGCGTGCTGTTCAGCTCGAACCCGCGGGGCGGCAACGAGGAGGGCTGGGTCGGCGGGCGGTTCGGATGCTTCCTCGATCTGGAGACATGGCGCGGCCGGATGAACGTGGCGGGCTTCGCGGAGGTCGATCACTATTACCGGCCGCCGGGAAAGCCGCGCCACCGGCAACCCTGGCTGGCCAGCGTCTGGCGCAAGGCGCAACCCGTTCCGAGCCGGTCCTGAGCTACCGCGCCGGCTGCCGGCGCATCCAGGCGAAGAACACGGAGAGCCCCAGCGCCGCCAGGACGGTCATCGTCAGCGCGACCGGCCGCATCGTCCCGTCATAGAGATACCCGCTGATCAATATGACGGTGGAGCTGGCGGTGATCTGGCTGAATCCCAGAAACGACGACGCCGCGCCCGCCATAGACGGGAAGGGCGCGATCGCGGCGGCGGAGCCCGGCGGTATCACGAAGCCGACCCCGAACATGAAAACTATGACGGGCAGGACCGTGAACGGCGCGGACGGAACCCCGGCATGGGCGGGCACCAGGGCGAGCGCCGCCGAGGCGAGACATATCAGGTGGCCGGCGCCGATCAGGCGCAGGCTGCCCACGCGGTTCGAAATCCGTCCCGCAACCATGGACCCGAGAATGAACCCCCCGAGCGAGACCGAGATCAGCGTCCCCGCGAGGCTCGGCGTGGCGCCGTAGGAGTCGATGAAAACGAGGATGCTGCCCGACAGCCAACCGAACATCGCGGCGTGGATGCAGCACGTGCTGACGGTAATCGCGACGAAGCGGCGGTCGGTGAACAGCACGCCGTAGTTGGGCAGCAGGCGCCTCCGGCCCCGCTCTTCCGGATCCCGGGCCGGCAGCGTCTCGACGAGGCGATACCACACCAGGACGACGACGATCGCCCCGTAGGCCGCCATGTAGACGAAGATCGCGCGCCAGCCGAACCAGTCGGTGAGCACGCCGCCGGCGATCGGGTTGGCGACCGCGACGATGCCGAATGCCGCCATGATGTAGCTGAAGACCTGCCCGGACCGCTCCGGCCCGTAGATGTCGCGGACCACGGCGC
The DNA here is from genome assembly GCA_028820505.1 of Defluviicoccus sp. GTDB lineage: Bacteria > Pseudomonadota > Alphaproteobacteria > MPNO01 > MPNO01 > MPNO01. The sequence continues at coordinate 58,579 of JAPPIT010000023.1, read as the reverse complement.
GGGCAACCGCCGGCGCGGCGCCCGCGCCGATCCCCTGAATTATGCGGGACGCCACCAGCGTCTCGAACGAATCGGCGACGACGGCCATCGCCGCGCCGAGCGTGAACACGCTCATCGACCACAGCAAAACGGACCGTCGGCCGAAACGATCGGACAGCGGACCGTAAACCAGCTGGACCGCCGCGAAGGCATAGACGAACGCGCTCATCGAAAGCTGTCCCGCGCCCGTGCCGACCGCGAACTCCGAACGGATGTCGGGGATCCCGGGAAACAGCGTGTCGATCGTGGACGCGTGCAGCGCCATCAGCATGGTCAGCGTGATACCGAGGAGAACGGAGTGCAGCTTCATGCCGAGCGACGGGCCTCCCGGGTGGGGCGCGGTGCCGGAGTTTAGCGGATTCGGACGGTGCGGCCCTTGCGCCGCCTCCGGCGGCCGTGGTTCGATCCGTGGGTGACGCGAGAGAGACTACCGATGGCATCGAACGGCATTCCCGAGATCGACATCGCGCCGATGCTCGCGGGCGACCCGGCGGGAAAGCGGCGCATCGCCGAACGGGTCGGGGACGCGCTGGAGACGATCGGCTTTTTCACCATCGTGGGCCACGGCGTCCCCGACCGCGTCGTCCGCGAGTCGCGCGATCTCGCCTACGAGTTCTTCGCCTTGCCGCTGGAAGAGAAGATGCGCGTGCCGCGCCCGACCGTCGCAGCGACCAGGGGCTACGACCCGCCGGCGAACCAGAAGCTCGCGGCGACCCTCGGCAACGAGTCTCCGCCCGACCTCCAGGAAATGTTCGGCATGGGCGATTTCGACCTGCCGGACGAGCCCTACTACACCGAGGGTCACGGCAGGGACTTCTTCTCGCCTAATCTGTGGCCGGAACGCCCGGCCGGGATGCGCAAGGCCTTCGAGACCTACTACCGGGCGCTGAGCGGCATCGGCGACGAGCTGATGCGCGTCTTCGCGCTCGCGCTCGGGATCGACGAGCGCTGGTTCGACGACAAGATCGCGCGCTCGATCAGCCATATCCGCTTCAACAAGTACATGGCCCAGAAGGAGGCGCCGCTGCCCGGCCAGCTGCGCGCCGGCGCCCACACCGACTACGGAACGCTGACCATCCTCTACGGCGAGGACAGGCCGGGCGGCCTGCAGGCCTTCTCCCCGGAGGGGGAGTGGATCGACGTGCGGCCGCCGCCGGGCGCCTTCGTGGTCAATATCGGCGACATGATGGCGCGCTGGACCAACGACCGCTGGGTCTCGACGCTCCATCGGGTGGTCAACCCGCCGCGCAGCGAGGACCGGGCCGAACGGCTCTCGATCGCGTTCTTCCATCAGCCCGGCCACGATATCGAGATCCGCTGCATCGAGACCTGCCACGGCCCCGATAACCCGATCGGGTACCCGCCGGTGATCTACGGCGACTACCGCTTCGAAAAGGTGCTCAGCAGCCGGATCGCGGAGGAGGAGGCGTAACCGGACTCCGGCGTTCAGGACATCAGATCCATCTCCGTCCCGATTCCGGCCTCCCGGGCGCGCCGGTAGATCGACCACGCAAGGGGCATGTCGACGCTCCCGAGCCCGGTCGGGATCGCCATGATGCGGTCCTCGTCGCTGAGGCGCCCGGAGCGGTTCCCAAGCACGATGTCGCCGAAGGACACGAAGCTGTCGGGCAGGCGCAAATCGGGCCGCCTCTGCGCCGCGGCGGCTCTCAGCCCCGCGTCGTTGTCCGCCACCAGGCAGTCGATCGTTTCGAACGCCTCGTCGTCCCAGGCGGTCAGGACGTCGAGAGGGATGGCCAGCATTCCGGGCGTCCACCAGCCGGCCTTCAGCGGGCGTTCCGAGCCTTGCGGTATCGACGAGACGACGATGTCCATGTCGCGAACCGCATTCTCGGCGGACTCCGCCGGGGTCAGCGTCCAGGGCCCCTCATCCCCCATGGCGGCGCAAAATCCCTCCCGGCTCTCCCGCGTCCGAGACGCGACGAACACCTCCGTCAGGGTGGGAAACAGCGCGGACAGGACCCTGAGCGACCACTTTCCGAGTCCGCCGCATCCGACGAGCCCGAGCCGAACCGGGTTCCGCCGCGCGCAATGCCTGGCCGCGACGGCGCCGCAGGCCGCCGTCCGCACCAGGGTGATCCACATCCCCTCCATGATCGCCACCGGATGCCCGTGCGCGGGATCGTTGAGCACGATCAGGCCGGAGGAATCGGGAAACCCGGCATTGTCCGGATAGTAGGAAATCCACTTCATCCCGAGCGCCTTCCCGCCGGCGACCCAGGCGGGCATGGCGTGCAGGAAGCTGTGCGGACGGCCGGGGTGCACGCCCGCCTTTACCGGCACCTCGACCTCGCCGCGGCCGTCCATGCGGTAGGTCTCTTCGACGATCTCGACGATCTGCTCGAGCGGCGGCGCCACCGCCTCGATGTCGGCGCGATCGAGAAGGAGCAGTTGGGGAGGCCGCGACGTCATGACGGTCATTCGACGACGAACAGCTCCCAGCCGGGCTCGGTCGACAGTATTTCGCACCCGTGCTCGCGTATGACCACGTGCTCCTCGGGATTCACCAGCCCGTCCGGACTCTCGATCTTCGGTTCCGGGGTCAGCGTCATGCCGACCTGCAGGACGTTGGGGTCGAAGGCGTTGATCGACGGCGGCTCGGTCTCCAGGCCGATGCCGTGGCCGATGCGCTTCGCCGGGTGGTCGGAATAGTTGACGAAACCGGTCGCGGCCAGCAGCGACTGGGAGTATTCGAAAATCTCGGCCATGCCGGTCCCAGGGACCATGCGGTCCATGACCTTGAACAGGATCTCCCACATGTCGTCATGCTCGCGGCGCTGGCGGTCGCTCGGCGCGCCGAACACCGCCCGGCGGGTGAAATCCATCTGGTAGCCCTCGAAACCGCAGCCGCCGTCGAGATAGAGCACGTCGCCGACCCGGAACGTGCCGCCCGGCCCCGTCGCGCCGAGCGCGATCGGCGGACCGGAGCCGAGATCCGCGCCCTCGTCCATGTAATAGGTCACGATGCGCTTCTGGATCTCGGTCGACGAAATGCCGACGCGGAGCTCTTCCAGACAGCGCTTCCAGGCCCGGCCGCCGATGGCGCAGGCCGCGCGCTGCGCCTCGATCTCCCATTCCGACTTGATCATCCGGCAGCCCCAGATGACGGGCCCCGATTCCACGAACCGGACACCGGGCAGATCGTCCTGCAACCGGACGAAATCGCCATGCGGAATGCCGAGCCAGGTATCGCGGCCGAGCTCGATCGCGACGGTTGCGTTCGCGAGCCCGCGGTCCTCCAGAACCCCGCGAATCCCCCAGTCGACGCGTTCGTCGGTGCCGAACGGCACCTCGGGATAGATGCGCCGGTCTTCGACCCAGGACGGGTAGGGCCGGCCGTAAAGCCGCGCGAACATGCCGGGGCCCGACCAGCTGATTATCGCGGGCTCCCCTTCCAGCGGAAGGACGAACGCGTTCGGACGCTGCTTCATCCACGCGGGCGCCCTCTGGCCGCTGAAGTAGAAGAAGGTCGTCGGATCGGTCACCACGAGGCCGTCGATCCCACGTTCCCTCATGAGGTCGCGCGCGCGTTCCTTCCGGCTCTCATATTCCTGCGCCGGGGCGGCCATGAGACACCTCGCTCGCATTGTTTTTCTATCGCGACACCGAGCTTACCCGTCGGTCCGGGTTGCCGTCAGGGCGTCTTTCCCCGCCCGTTGGCGGATGATAAGGATTCCGTCATGAAAACGGTCTTCGTCAAGGGCGGCGCGGTCGCGGTTCGCCGCGACGGCGCCCGCAATCCGGTGGACGCATCGGCATGCGACGCATCCTCTCCAACGCCCGCATCGTAGACGGGACCGGGCAGGTCCTGCCCGACCGGTTCATCGTCGTCGAAGGCGGGTCCATCGCCGACATTCGGCCGATGTCGGATTTCCCCGACACGCCGGACGGGGAAGTCGTCGACGTTGCGGGCCGGACCGTCATGCCGGGCATGATCGACTGCCACGTCCATCTGTCCATCGACGGCGACGCCGATCCCATCGCTCAGGTCGTGGGCGACACCGCGGCAATGTCGGTCCTGCGCATGGCGAGGAATGCCGAACGGACGCTCGCGGCGGGCGTTACCACGGTGCGCGATCTGGGCGCCAAGGACCATATCGACATTTCCTTCCGGCGGGCGCTCGACGAAGGCCTGGCGACGGCCGCGCCGCGGCTGATCCTGAGCGGCCAGCCGGTGACGATGACCGGCGGCCATTGCTGGCAGTTCGGCCGTCAGGCCGACGGGGCGGACGATGTGCGCCGGGCGGCCCGGGAACAGATCCGAGCGGGCGCCGACTGCGTCAAGCTGATGGCGACGGGCGGTATCCTGACCCAGGGCAACGAGATCGGCGCGGCGCAGCTCGAGGAGGCGGAGATGCGCGCGGCGATCGAGGAAGCCGACAAGGCGGGCAAGCTGACCGCCGTTCACGCGCATGGCGCGTCCGGGATCAAGAACGGCATCCGGGCCGGCGTGCAGAGCGTCGAACATGCCTATTTTCTCGACGACGAGGGCATCGAAATGATGCTGAAGCGCGACGTCTGGCTGGTCCCCACCGCGGCCGCGGTCGACCTGGTGGTCAAAAACGGTATCGAGTCCGGCATCCAGCCCGACGTGGTGGAGAAAGCGGAAGCCGCCATCGAGAACCAGCGCGCGTCTTGCGCCAGGGCGCTGCGATCAGGCGTGCGAGTCGCGATGGGCACCGATGCGGGCACCCCCTGGAACCGGCACGGTGAAAACGCGCAGGAGATGGTCGCGCTGGTGTCGCTCGGCATGAGCCCGATGGACGCGATCCAGGCGACCACGATCCGGGGCGCGGAACTTCTCGGACTGTCCGACCGGCTGGGGACGGTGGAGGCCGGGAAGGCCGCCGATATTCTCGTCGTCGACGGCGATCCGCTGGAAGACATCTCCGTCCTCTGCGCCCCCGAGCGCATCGTGACGGTTTTTCAGAACGGTGAAATCGTCGCCCAACGGGGAGACCTGGCACGGTCGCGATAAAGAGCGCCCGGCTCGTCAACCGCCAGAGCAGGAGAGCCCACCATGCCCGTCATTCGAGTCGAAGTCCCCTCGGGAACGCCCGCCGAAACGCAGAAATCCATCCGCACCGCGGTCAAGGCGGCGGTGCTAAAGACCCTCGCGCCCAAGGAAACCAAATACGACTATGTGGCGGTGCGCGAGGTGGTGGGCGAGATCGGCGACGGCGTGCCCCTGGTCGAGATCGACCTGCGGCCGGGCCGCCGACCGGAGCGCAAGAAGGCGCTGGTCGACGCCATCGCGGAAATCCTGAACGAGACGATGGGCGTGGAGGCCGCCGACATATACGTCCTGTTTCGCGAGAACCCGGCGGAGAATCACTATTGCGGCGGCACGCCGCTCCCTCCCTGGGTGCCGGCCGACGCATAGTCTCGTGCGACATTGACATCCAGACCTGTAACGGTGTTCGGGGGGACCGGGTTCCTCGGCCGCCGGATCGCGGAATGGCTGGCGGGCGCGGGGAACGATGTGCGCGTGGGCGCGCGCCATCCGGAGCGCGCAACCTTTCACCCCGGGCCGGGCCGGATCGAGGCCGTGCGCGCCGATGTATCGGACGAGGCGTCGGTCGCACGGGCGGTGAAGGACTCGGCCTGGGTCGTCAATACCGTCGGCCACTATGTCGAGAAGCGCGGCGCGACGTTCGGGACGATCCACGGGCAGGGCGCGCTCAACGTCGCCCGGCAGGCGAAGCGGGCGGGAGCGGAGCGGCTGATCCATGTCTCGGGCCTGGGCGCCGATTCAGCCTCGGACTCGCCCTATGTCCGCGCCCGGGGAATCGGAGAGAGGCTCGTCGGGGAAGCCTTCGAGAGCGTCACCATCCTGCGCCCGAGCGCGATATTCGGACCGGACGATTACTTCCTGAACCGGATCGCGGGCATGGCACGGCGATCCCCGGTTCTGCCGCTGTTCGGAAGGGGGCTTACCAGGCTCCAGCCGGTGTTCGTCGAAAACGTGGCGGAAACGTGCCTGAAAGTCCTGACCGATTCCGCCACCCGATGCCGGGTATACGAACTTGGAGGACCGAGAATCTATGCCTACAAGGACCTGGTGAGGCTGGTGGCCGAACGGATCGGCAAGCGACCGGCGGCGGTTCCGGTTCCCTTTCCCGTGTGGGACATGCTGGCGGTCGCGATGACATTGCTCCCTGAATCGCCCTTGACCCGCGATCAGGTGAAGCTGATGAAACGCGACAACGTCGTCAGCGAACGGGCGTGGACCCTGATCGACCTGGACATCCGCCCCGTGCCGCTCGAAGAGGTGCTGGTCGATTGCATCGGCTCGCGGCCGGAGACCAGTTGAACGGTGCCGTGAAGGGAGAGGGGAGCGACGGCATGGACCGTCAGAAGGCGATGCGCGGCGGTGCGGCCTTGTGGGAAGCCTGGCAAGACGGCAGGCAGATCGACGCGCTGCCGTCCGACTGCCGTCCGGGAACGATCGGCGAGGCCTACGCGGTGCAGGACGGACTCGCGGCGCGCGCGGGGCTGGCGGTCGCGGGCTACAAGATCGGAGCGACCAACGCCCGGGTGCAGGCGCGGTTCGGTGTGGATGCCCCCTTCTCGGGCCGCCTGTTCGCCGACTTCGTGGGCGAGAGTCCTCTCCACGTGCCGCCGGGGCGCGTCAATTTCCATACCATCGAGCCGGAGTTCGATTTCGTCATGGGCCGCGCGCTCGCTCCCCGCGCCGCGCCCTACACTCGCGAAGAGGTGCGGGAAGCGGTCGCGAGCGTCCATCCCGCGATCGAGGTGCCGGATTCGCGCTACACGGACTGGCTCTCGATGAGCGCGGCGGACCTGATCGCCGACAACGCGATCGCGGGCCTGCTCTGCCTCGGCCCGGCGGCGGAGGGCGGACTCACCCACGATCTCGCCGCCCAGCCCGTCATCGTGCGGGTCAACGGCGCCCCGGCGAGCGAAGGCGCGGGCCGCAACGTCCTCGGCGATCCGTGGAACGTGCTGGTCTGGCTCGCCAACCATCTGAGCGCGCGAAACGCGACCCTGGAAGCAGGCCATATCGTCACCACCGGCAGCGCGACCGACATCGTCCGCTGCCGGCCGGGCGACGCGGTGACCGCCGATTTCGGTCCCCTGGGCGAGGTGGAAGTCCGTTTCGGGAAATAGGGCCGGCCGGGCTCAGCCGGGGTCCATGCCGTCGACCGGGCCGGGGTCGGCGATGCCGGGGCCGAAGACCTCGCGTCCGCCGAGGAAGGTGCGCTCGACGCGGATGTCCTTCAGCGCGTCCTCAGTACAGCTCAGCGGATCGCCGTCCAGCACCGCCATGTCGGCCATCCTGCCCACCTCCAGCGCGCCCTTCACGTCTTCCTCCCAGGTGACCAAGGCGCCGGTCTGGCAGATCATGCGCAGCGCCTCCTCCCGGGTGAGATGGCTCTCGCCGAGCGTCCGCCCGGAATCGGCGTCGTAGCGGGCGAGCGCCTCCCACATGGTCCACAGCATGGAATAGGGCACGTTGTCCGACGACAGCGCTACGGGCACGCCGGCGTCGACCAGGGCGCGAATCGGCATCGCGCGTTCGCCGATCTCGTGCAAATTGAACCGGTCGGAGGCCATGTACATGAAGTTGGGGGTCACCGTCGCGATCACGCCGAGCGCCTTCATACGCCGGATCTGGTCGGCATTCGCCTCGATCACGTGGATCATCACCCAGCGCCGGCCGCGGATCGACACCCGGGCGTCGATCGCCTCGTAGGCGCGGAGCACCCGTTCGAGGTCGTAACAGATCAGGCAGCTCAGCCGGATGCCGAGCCGGGCGGCGTGGATGCCGATCTCGACGAACCGGTCGTGCGACAGCGAGTGGTAGAAATGCCCGGCCCACGCTTCGTAGGGATAGTCCGCGCCGATGATCTCGGCGGCCTGCTCGTTGGCGACGTCGACGCACACGCCTTCGAAGCGCAGCATCTCGTCGCCGCTGCCGCGTCCGGCCAGCCGCGTCGCCCACTCGTCGAGGATGCCCGCCATCCTGCGGTCGTCGACCGAGGCGCCCGGCACGCTGAGCGGCAGATGGGCCCGCACCACGAGGTCGCCGTCCTCATGGACCCGGCGATAGGCCTCCAGGATCGCCGGCGTCAGCCCGTGGCCTTCGTAGATGCTGGTGGTTCCGGCCGCCGCGTAGGCGGCGGCGCCCAGCCGGCAGCCCGCCACCCGGTCCTCGAAGGTAATCCGGGGCGCCTTGCGCATCAGCGTGTACTCGATCACCGAGGCGTAGGAGCGGTCGAGAAACACGCCGTTCGGCTCTCCGTCGGCGTCGGTGAGAATCTCGACGTTGTAGGGCGCGGGCGTATCGCGGTCGATGCCGCACAGCCTGAGCGCCGCCGAGTTGGCGACCGCGACGAACGGGCGGTGGACCCACCATCCCCAGGGGACGCGGATATAGACCGGGTTGTCGGGCGAGACCACGTCGAGGTCGTGGCGGGTCGGGAACCGGCCTTCCTCGAGCTGGTCGGGCCGGCTGATGTAGCTGAGCTTGGGCGTGCCCATGGGCATGAAGACCGCCCACTCGCCCTTCGGCGTCCGGGCGCAGGCGCTCGCCACCGCATCGACGATCGCCGCCACCGAGTGCCGCCCGGCGAGCGAGTAACCGCCGCGCGCCTTCAGCCCCTCGCGGTCCATGTGGGCGTGGGTGTCGATGAAACCGGGACATACCGTGCGCCCGTCGAGATCGATTACCCGCGTGCCGCGGCCGCGCCCCGCGAGCGCCTCTTCGTCGGTGCCCACCGCCGAAATGCGCCCCGCCGAGGCCGCCACGGCGCTCGCCAACCGCGAACCGCCATCCAGCGTGATCACGTTCCCGCCATGGAGGATCAGATCGTGTTCGGGAAACATCGCGACCTCCAGCCGCTACCCGGGTGTCCGGATCGGCTGCGAAACGGGAGAACGTCCGGACGCCGGCCGTCCTACTCCGCCGCCTCGAGCTTGTCCTGCGTGCGCAGATCGAAGTCGGACGCGTCGTGGCGTTCGTGGAGCTGGTCTTCCAGCGGCCCGTTGATCCGGTTGACCTTGCGTCCCCGGATCACCGCGTCGCGGGACCCGATCTCTTCGTACCAGCGCACGACGTTCCGGTACTCTTCCGCGGCGAGGAACTCCGCCGCGTCATAGAGCTTCCCGGTGGTCAGCACGCCATACCAGGGCCAGATCGCCATGTCAGCGATGGTATAGGCATCGCCCGCCACGTAGGGCTTGTCCGCAAGCCGCTTGTCGAGCACGTCGAGCTGGCGCTTCACTTCCATCGTGAAGCGGTCGATGGGGTATTCCATCTTGTAGGGCGCATAGGCGTAGAAATGGCCGAAACCGCCGCCCAGATAGGGCGCGGAGCCCATCTGCCAGAACAGCCATGACAGGCACTCCGCCCGTTCCGACGGGTCGTCGGGCAGGAAGGCGCCGAACTTCTCCGCGAGATAGAGCAGGATCGCGCCCGATTCGAAGACGCGGGTCGGCTCGGGCAGGGAGTAGTCCACCAGCGCCGGGATCTTCGAGTTGGGGTTGATCGAAACGAAGCCGGAGCCGAACTGGTCGCCCTCGCGGATGTTGACGACATACGCATCGTATTCCGCGCCGGCGTGCCCCGCCGCCAGCAGCTCCTCCAGCATCACGGTGACCTTCACGCCGTTGGGCGTCGCCAGCGAGTAGAGCTGAAGCGGATGCTTCCCGCGCGGGAGTTCGGCTTGGTGCGTCGCGCCGGATACCGGACGGTTGATCGAGGCGAACCGGCCGCCGTTCTCGCGTTCCCATGTCCAGACCCTGGGCGGCTCGTAGGCGGGTGCGTCGGTCACGGTCCTGTCCTCCGTCGCGGGGTGCGTCTGCGTTCGGCGGATCTCTTACCGCATGGACCGGCCGCGGTGAACCTCCGCTCGGTTGATTTTTGCGACGCCTGCCGTACCATCAACGCTCGCCCCGGCAGGATGCCGCGGGATGGGGGGCTCGGCTGCCGTGCGCAGGGAGCCAAATGGGGAGGACCTAGATGTCTGCCAGACGAGTGCTGATTTCGTTCGCCGCGGCCCTTATCGCGGCCACCGGCGTGTTCGCGATGTCCGCGTCCGAAGCGGTCGCCGGATCGAGCCTGAAAATTCTGAGAAGCTGGCCGCCGGTCATCGAAGCCGTGCGCAGCATCGAGCAGTATCACAGGCAGGTGGAAAAGGCCGCCGCGGGCGAGCTCGACGTTTCCGAGGTGGGGCCCGAGGTGGTGCCGCCGCTGGAGCAGCTCAACCCGGTCTCGACGGGGGTGTTCGACCTGCTGTTCAGCCACGGCGCGTACCACGCCGGCAGCAACGGGCTGCTGATGGGGGTGGATGCGCTCAAGCTCGATCCCAAGAAGCTGCGCGACACGGGGCTGTTCGGCTACATCAGCGACAATTACGAAAAACGGCACGGTCTCAAGCTTCTGGCGCTGACGCCGACGGGGCATGACGGCTACCACATGGTGCTCAAGGCGCTGCCCGATCCGGAGACCGGGCTGAAGGGACGCAAGATCCGCGGCACCGCGACCTACCATCCGCTGATCAAAAAGCTCGGCGGCTCGCCGGTGGTGCTCACCTTCGGCCAGATCTACACCGCGCTGGAGAAGGGCGTGGTCGACGGCTATTGCTGGCCGGTCTACGGGCTGTTGGCGACGAAGTTCTACGAGGCCGGCGCGAAGTACGTCATGCGGCCGACGCTCGGCGTGTCGCGCAGCTTCACGGCGATCAACGCAAAGGCCTTCAACAAACTGCCGAAGAAGCTCCAGACCATCATGGTGGAGGAAGGCAAGAAGGTCGAATACTGGTCGATCAAGTTCTTCGACGACTTCATCGCCGAGGAAGAAAAGGTGCTCAAGACCAAGGGCGTCACCTATCACGACTATCCCGAGAAGTTCCGCCCGCATGTCCGCAAGTGGTTCAACGAGGGGGTTCTGGATCTCGTCGTGAAGTACTCCAAGGCCGACGGGCAGAAGTTCGTCGACATGGCGCGCGCGGCCAACATGGTCGCCGAGTAACCTGACGAAACCGGTGCAGGCAGCCGGATTTTCCCGGCTGCCTGCCCGCGCTCGTAGAGTGTGAGCAGGCATGAGCGCCGTCCTCCGCATCCACGACCGGATCACCTACGTGCTGTTCTCGCTCGGCGTGATCCTGATCGCGCTGATCGGCGTGCTTTACGTCTACGAGGTCGCGTCGCGCTATTTCCTGAACGCGCCGACCGACTGGGGCAACGACACCTCGAGCTTCATGCTCTCGGTCGCCACCTTCCTCTGCATCCCGCAGTTGGTGAAAGACGGCGGACATGTCGCGGTGACCATCATCTTCCAGTACTCGACGCCCGGGGTCGCGCTCTGGGTCGCCCGGATCACCGCGATCGCCGGCGCCATCGTCTGTGCGATCGCCGCCTACATGGCGTTCGAGGAGGCGGGGCGACAGATCGCCAACGATATCCTGACCAACACCACCACGGCGATCCCGAAATGGTGGGTGACGTCGTTCATCCCCTATGGCCTCGCCAACGCCGCGCTCTATTTCGTGCGCACCTACAACCGCATACCCCAGGCCGGGATCTGATCCGGCGATGGAGTGGTATGTCGTCCTGATCGTCGGCCTCACGCTGCTGCTGGGTCTGTTCCTCTCGGGCGCGCCGATCTTCATCGCCTTCATGATCATCAACGTGGTCGGCACGCTGGTCTATTTCGGTCCGGCGGGCTTCGGCATGTTCGCCAACAGCCTCTATGACACGACCACGTTTCCGACGCTGATCGCGGTCCCCCTGTTCATCCTGATGGGCGAGTTCCTGTTCCGCTCGGGCGCGATGGACGTGCTCTACAACTCGCTCGACAAGCTGGTGGGGCGCTCGCGGCTCAGGCTCTACTACCTCTCCATCGCACTCTCGACGATGTTCGGCGCGCTCTCGGGCGCCGCGATGGGGGTGGTCGCGATGCTCGGCCGGTCCCTGTTCCCGGGGCTGATCGCGCGCGGCTACGACCGGGGGATCTCGACCGGCACGATCCTCGCCGGCGCCAGCCTCGCGCCGATCATCCCGCCCAGCATCCTGGTGATCATCATCGGCAGCCTCGCCCAGGTCTCGATCGCCAGGCTGCTGATCGCGGGGATCATCCCGGGACTGATCCTGGCGGGGCTGTTCCTCGCTTACATCATGATCCGGGTGAAGCTCGAACCCAGCCGGGCGCCGGCGGTGGCGGATGACATCGGCGAGGTGACCTGGGGCGACCGGGGGATTGCCGTGCTGAAGATGATCCCCTTCACCATCATCATCCTCGGCGTTCTCGGCACCATCATGGCCGGCATCGCGACGCCCGAGGAATCGGCGGGTACCGGGGTGCTGGGAACGCTGATCGTCGCCTGGATCTACGGGCGGCTGAATTTCGGGCTGATCAAGGAAGCCTGCGATTCGACGGCGCGTATCACCGCCATGATCCTGGCGATCATGATGAGCTCGAAGATGTTCGGGCAACTGCTGGCCTTTTCCGGCTCCACCACCGCGCTGGTCGGCTTCATCAGCGACATCGAAGTGAACCGGTGGTTCCTCCTGTTCATCCTGATGGCGGTGCCGTTCCTGCTCTGCCTGTTCATCGACCAGGTCGCGCTGATGTTGGTGGTGATCCCGATCTACATGCCGCTGTTGCAGCCGCTGGGCTTCGACCCGATATGGTTCTGGCTGCTGTTCCTCATCAACATCACGCTGGGAGGGATCACGCCGCCGTTCGGCTACACCATGTTCGCCTTCAAGGGGGTACAGCCGACCGTGCCGATGACGGACATCTACAACGCGTCATGGCCCTTCGTGTTCATCTTCCTGATCGGGATGCTGATCTTCGCCGCGTTCCCCGGCGTGGTGACCTGGCTGCCGAATTTGCTTTAGCAGGCCGCCTGACGCATGCGGGCGGCAGGAATCGGGGCCGCCCTTCCGTATAGTCCTCCGATAGCACCCGGCCTCCCGGGATCGACCGTCCTACCGAAAGGAATCCGGAATGTTCGGATGTTTCTTTCCCAACCCGCGCGTCTTCTTCCTTTCCGCGGCCGGCTGGGGGCTGGCCGCGGTCCTCTTCTGGTACCTGGTCGCGGTCGACTGGGGCGATCCCACCGGTCTCGCCGGGCTCCTCGGCGTCGAGGAGGAGACCGTCTGGGGCTATGTCTACGTCTTTCTCTGCTATGCCGGCTTCGCGATCTTCTGGATGCGGTACAGCCCGCACAAATGGTCGCTCTGGTCGGTCGCGGGATCGGCGCTGATCGTCTTCGTCACCTGGTTCCAGGTCCAGCTCGACGTGATGATCAACCAGTGGTTCGGCACCTTCTACGACATGATCCAGAAGGCGCTCGCCAAGCCGGGCGCGGTAACGGCGGAGGAATACTACGCGCAGCTCGCCACGTTCCTGATCATCGCGATGGTCTTCATCGTGACCGCCGTCCTCAACGCGTTCTTCACCAGCCATTTCGTCTTCCGCTGGCGCACCGCGATGAACGACCGCTATGTCGAATTGTGGCAGCGAGTCCGGCATATCGAGGGGGCCTCGCAGCGCGTGCAGGAGGACACGATGCGGTTTGCCGGCATCGTGGAGTCGCTCGGCGTCAGGTTCATCGATGCGGTGATGACGCTGATCGCCTTCCTGCCGATCCTCTGGGGGCTTTCCTCGCACATCAAGGAGATCCCCGTCGTCGGCGAGATCGCCTATGCGCTGGTCTGGGTGGCCATACTCTGGTCGGTCTTCGGGACCGGGATACTCGCGCTCGCGGGCTACCGCCTGCCGGGGCTCGAGTTCCGCAACCAGCGGGTCGAGGCCGCCTTCCGCAAGGAGCTGGTGATCGGCGAAGACCGCGAGGATCGGGCGCAGCCGCCGACACTGAACGAGCTGTTCGCCAACGTGCGGCGCAACTATTTCCGCCTCTACCTCAACTATCTCTATTTCAACGTCGTCCGGTACGGGTACCTGCAAGCAGGGGTGATCCTGCCCTATATCGCGCTGGGCCCCACCATCGTCTCCGCGGCCGTCACGCTGGGGGTGATGCAGCAGATCATCCGCGCCTTCGGCAGGGTGGAGAACTCGTTCCAGTTCCTCGTCAACTCGTGGACGACGATCGTCGAGCTGATGTCGATCTACAAGCGTCTCGCCGCCTTCGAACGCGCGATCGCCGGCGACGAGCAGGCCGCGATCGAGTTCGAGACCGGCACGCAGTTGCCGGTGGGCTAGTTCGCAGGGAGGCTCGCCTTCTCGCGTTCCCGCTGGCGCAGGTCGCGGCGGCGGATCTTGCCGGTGGCGGTCATCGGAAGCGCGTCGACGAACGCGACCGCGCGGGGATATTCGTGCGCAGAGAGGCGCTCGCGGACATGGGCGCGAAGCGCCGCCTCCAGATCGCCCGACGGCGTCTCGCCCTCGCGCAGCACCACGAACGCTTTGACGATCTCGCCGCGCACCGGGTCCGGCACGCCGACCGCCGCTGCCATCGCGACCGCCTTGTGGCCCATCAGGCATTCCTCGATCTCGCCCGGGCCGATGCGGTAGCCGGCCGAGGAGATCACGTCGTCCTCGCGCCCGACGAAGCGGAACGTGCCGTCGTCGTCGCGGACGCCGAGGTCGCCCGTGAGCAGCCAGTCGCCGACGAACTTCGCCGCCGTCGCTTCCTCGTTCCGCCAGTAGCCGAGGAACATCACGGGGTCGGGGCTGCGCACCGCGATCTCGCCGGTCTCGCCGGGCGGCAATTCGCGGCCGTTCCCGTCGAGAACCGCGACCTCGTGGCCGGGGATCGCGCGCCCCAGCCAGCCGGGCCGGACCGGAAACAGCCCGGCGCAATTGCCGAGCACGAGATTGCATTCGGTCTGGCCGTAGAACTCGTTGATCGTCAGCCCGAAGACCTCGCGCCCCCAGGCGAGAAGCTCCTCACCGACGCTCTCCCCGCCGCTGCCGACGCTGCGCAGGTCCAGGCCGGACGGGCGACGGGCCTCGGAGACCTGGCGCATCATCTTGAGCGCGGTCGGCGGCAGGAAGGCGTTGCGCACGCGGTAACGGGCGAGAGTCGCGAAGGCCTCCTCCGGGTCGAACTTGCCCGGGCGCTCGACCAGCACCGGCACCCCCGCCGCCCAGGCGGGCAGCAGGACGTCGAGCAGCCCGCCGGCCCAGGCCCAGTCCGCCGGCGTCCAGAACAGGTCGCCCGGTTGGGGAAAGAATTCGTGCGGCAGGGCGACGCCCGGCAGGTGCCCCGGCAGCACCCGGTGGCCGTGCAGCGCACCCTTGGGCGGTCCGGTGGTGCCGGAGGTGTACATCAGTAGCGCCGGGTCGTCCGGGCCGGTCGCCGCGGTCTCGAACCGGTCGGAGCCGCGCTCCAGCAGGTCCCAGAAATCCTCGGCCACCGTCAGCGAGAGCTCGGGCAGATCCAGCGCGGCCGTCTTGTCCCGCCCTTCCGTATCGGTAATCAGCGCCTTCGCGCCCGAATCAAGCAGCCGGTGTTCGAGTGCTTCGGCGCCGAACAGCGTGAACAGCGGCAGCGCCACCGCGCCCAGCTTGTAGGCCGCGAGATGAGCGAGCCCGGTCTCGACGCCCTGACCCAGAAGCACCGCCACCCGGTCGCCGCGGCCGACGCCGGCCGCCGCGAGCGCATTGGCCAGACGGTTCGAAAGCCGGGAGAGTTCGCGGAACGACCACTCGCGCGGATCGCCCCCCGCCGGGTCGGGACAGATCAGCGCCGGGCGGGTGCTGGCGACATGGCGCTCGCAGACATGCTCGGCGATGTTGTAGCGGTCGGGCAGCCGCCAGCGGAACGCGGCTCTCACCTCTTCCCAGGTGTCGCGGCGGTCGACGATCATGCGTCCGCGGGCTACCGCCGCCGCGGTTCCAGCCGCCCACCGCCGAACAGGATGGGGACGTAGCGGGGCGCCTCGATGGCGTCCTGGAAACGGCGCTTGGTCGCCACCGGATCGAACCCCGCCGGCGGAACCACGACTTCAGGATCGGGTGCGGTGGCGAGCGCGAGAAGCATCGGGCCGGAACCCTCCAGCGCTTCGGCGAGCGCGGGCCGCAGGGAATCCGCCGTTTCGATATTGCGCGCGCCCTTGAGACGCGCCGCGAGGCCGAGCGCGGCGAAGTCGAGCCCCGCGTTGGTCAGGGCCTGTCCACCCGAGGCCGCGTGCACCCCGTTCTGGATCAGCAACACGGTCAAATTCGAAGGCGCGGCCGCACCGACGGTTATCAGCCCGCCCATGTGCATGAGCAGTCCGCCATCGCCCTCGACCACGACGACTTGACGATCGGGCCGAGCGACCGCCACACCCAGCGCGAGCGGCAAAGCAAGGCCCATCGCGTCCTCGACATAGAAATTCTCGGGCCGGTCGCGGATCGCCGCCCACAGATAGGATGCGTTGCCGAGCGAGGTGACGACCAGCGTCTCCGCCGGCAGGGCGTCGGCCATCGCGCGGAAATAGGCCTCGCGCGTCGTCACCACTGCACGTCCTCCCGGCCCAGCAGCAGAACGAACGGGCACGACGCCTCCTCGGCATAGGTGGCCGCGCTTTCCACCTGGGGGCCGATCGGCCGGTCGCGGTCGGCGACGGCGTAGCCGAGGCCGAGGCCGCGAAGGACGGGCTCCGTCGCGCGCCCCTTGGGCACATGATAGAAAACCGGATCGTCGGGCGTTCCCCGGTACGATGCGAGGATCAGCAGCGGAAACTGGTAGCGCTGGGCAAGGCACACCATGCCCGCGCCCATGCTCAGCAACCCGACATTCTGGATCACCAGCGCCGTGCGCGCCCCGCCGAGCCTCGCCCCGCAGGAAATCGCGAGCGCCTCCTCCTCGTGGGTCGCGCGGACGAGCGTAATCCACGGCGCCCGTTCGATCCTGACCAGGAACTCGCCCAGCCAACCGTCCGGCACCGTCACCGCGACCGTCACGCCGATGCGCTCGAGCGTTTCCAGAACCTCCGATGGGCGGTGCACGGCGTTCATTCCGTTACAAGACAACCGGCGGAGGGTGTCGTCAAGCGATCCCGCGAGGTTTGCCGAAAGGGAAAACGCTTGCTGGCGCGAATTGGGCGGCACTAGACTTCGACCGTTGCATTAACGATCCGGTGGAACGGGTCACTGGGAGGGAAATCGATGAAATATGCAAGGCGTATTACGAACTGGGCCGGAACCGGTCTGCTGGCTCTCGCCGTCATGGCGGTGGGCGGCGCCGGTCTGAGCGCCGCGCCGACCAAGCTGACCATGGTCGGATCCTGGCCGCCCAAGGTGTCCTCGGCAGCCGATATCGGCATCAAGTACCTGGACACCGTCAACAAGATGGGAAAGGGCACGGTCGAGATCACCTTCAAGGGATCGCGCGACGTGGTGCCCACGTTCGATCAGCCCGAAGCGCTGGTCCGCGGCCTGTTCGACGTCTGGTACGGCGCGCCCAATTACTGGGCGGGAGTCGTGCCGGGCGGTTATTTCTTCGAGCTGTCGCCCTATGACGTCCCGGACAAGGGGCCGGGCAGCGATCTCTACAACTTCATCGTCAAGATGTACGAGAAGAAAGGCGTTCGCTATGTCGGCCATTTCTGCGGCGAGCCGAGCACCGGCAACCATTTCATGTACACGCAGAAGAAGATCCAGGGTATCGGCGATCTCAAGGGACGGAAAATCCGCGTGCCTCCGCTGACCCGGTTCTTCGTCAAGAAGATCGGCGCCGAGCCGGTGACGCTTCCGCCGAGCGAGGTGTACCTGGCGCTTGAACGCGGCACCGTCGAGGGCTTCACCTGGCCCTATTACGACGGCTTTACGGCGTTCGGATGGCACAAGATATCAAAGTTCGTCATCGGTCATCCGCTCTACCGCGATGGCGTCAGCATCATGATGAACCTCGCCAAGTGGAACAAACTGTCGGGCGATGCGAAGAAGGTGATGCTGGATGCGGTCGGTCCGGTCCAGGGTTGGACGGCGGGCTGGGTGTCGGCCTTCCAGGCACAGCAGCTCAAGGCGATGCTGAAGGGCGGCATGAAGCTCGTGACCTTCTCCGACAAGGAGGCCGCGCAGTGGGAGAACACCGCCAACGAGGCGCTCTGGGCCCAGTTCAAGTCGGTGATGAGCGCGGACGAGTACGCGACCGCCCGGCGTCTGCTGGGATACAAGTAAGCGTCGAACGGTAAGTCGACGGGCCGGCGCGACGCGCCGGCCCGCGGCTCCGGGGCGGCTTCCCCGCGCGAGGTCCGAATGACCGCACACATCCCGACGGAGACCGATGTCTACGCCGGGACCGGCCTGCCTGAACTGGGTCTCCGGAATTACTGGTATCCGGCGCTGGCCGCGTGGCGGCTCCGCCGACGCCCGAAGACGGTCCGGCTGCTCGGCGAGGAGGTCGTTCTATTTCGCGACAGCGGTCGGATTCATGCCCTCCGGGATCAATGCGCGCATCGCGGCGCGCGGCTGTCGCAGGGGAGATGCCTCTATCCCGGCACCGGGACGCTCACCTGCCCCTATCATGGCTGGACCTACTCGGGCGAGACCGGCAAGTGCGTCGCCAAGCTGATGGAAGGACCCGACACCGCCATACCTGCGGAGGCGAAGGTCAAGTCCTATGCGGTTCGCGAGCATCGCGGCGTGATCTGGCTGTTCGTCGGCGACATGGACGCCGTGCCGCTGGAGGAAGACCTGCCGGAATGCCTGGCGGACACCGATGAGTGGCACACGATCTCGACCTGGCGGACCTATCGCTGCAACTGGCGGGTTCTGAACGACAATCTCTGTTACGACCTGCACGCGCCGTTCGTGCACAGGAACTCACCGGAGCTGGTTTTCCAGCCGGTCTTCCCCTTCGCGAGTCGGATCGCGACCGCCCCGCTGGAAGACTCGAAGGGGCTCGGCTACGCCGCGCGCGATGGCATCACGGAGGCCCGCTACCCCGGCCTGGGACATTTCCCGCCGCCCCGGGAGACGTTCTGGCGCAGGCTGAAACCGCGCGGCCGCGGCAAGGAAATGGATCCGGAGACATCGCAGGCGGTAAAGCGGTACGGCATCAGATACCGGCACATGTCGCTCCTGCCGGCGGTGACGCTGGTAGGGCGTCCCGCGGGAGACTACTTCATGTGCCGCTGGGTCACGCCCGTCGATGCGGAGACGACGCTGTTCTACTCGTTGAACGCGTTCCGCCGCCGCCACGCCCTGGGGACCCTGCTCGACAGGATCGGCTGGGCGCTGTGGCAGTCGTGGGCCCATGACTGGGTGTTCTCGGACCAGGACAAGAGAATCGTCGAGGGTGTGCGCTCGAATGCCGAGCAACTGTCGCGGAGCGATGTCGGCGTTGTCGCCTGGCGAAAATTCATGGTGGAGAACGCGCGCCGTCCTGCCATCACCGGTGACGAAGGCGCGGCCGGGTTGAGGCTGGAAACGGCCGCGGAATAGACCGCCCCATTTCTTGAAAGGAAGTCGCTTTCGTGAACTGCACACCAGGTCGCGCACCTGCGGTGCTAACCGATTGATATAGGGTCGTTTTTTCTCTCGCAACGCTGCAACTGGGGAATGGAACGCGCAGCCGTTACTTCCCCGGTGCAACCGAAACCGGGAGAAGCGAACTTGGTCAGAACCAACCTCACCGACGCCCGAATCGGGGCGCTCGTTCCACGCAAGACCCCCTACGAGATCCGCGACGCCAGACTCAGGGGCTTCGGCGTCCGGGTGACGCCCTCCGGGCGCAAGCGCTTCTTCGTCCACTGCCAGCGCAACGGAGAGCGCGTCTGGAAGATCGTGGGCGATTTCGACGCCATCGGCATCGACGAGGCGCGCTCGCGCGCGGGAGGCATGCTCGCGGCCATCAGGCGGGGCGAGGTCGCGCTGGCCCGGCCCGAGGAGACGCTGTTCGAGGCCGTCGCCGAGACCGTGTTCCGCCAGTACGAGCGGCTCTGGAAGCCGCGCACGCTGGAGGTGAACCGGAGCTACCTCAAGAATCAGATACTGCCGCGTTTCGCCGGGCGCCCCGTCGCCGAGATCGACGCCCGCGAGGTGCGCGGCTGGTTCGCTTCGCTGGCCGCTACCCCGGTCGCCGCCGACCGCTCCAAGCCGGTGCTCTCCGTCGTCATGCGCGAGGCGGAGCGGATGGGGCTCCGGCCGGAGGGCTCCAACCCGTGCCGGGGGATAAGGCGCTACCGCCGCAAGGGCCGCGAGCGGTTCCTGTCGGACGACGAGATACGACGACTGTCCGGGGTCCTGTCGGATCATGCCTTGCGATACCCCCGACAGGTCGCCGTCATCCGCCTTCTTCTGCTGACCGGGTGCCGCAAGGGCGAGATCCTGACGCTGCGCTGGTCCGACTACCGCGAGGGTAACCTGTTCCTCCGCGACGGCAAGGCCGGTCCCCGGACGGTGTGGCTGTCGACCCCGGCCCGGGCGGTGCTCGACGGTCTTGAACGGACCAGCCGCTGGGTCTTCCCGTCGCCGCGCGCCGACCGCCCCTGCGGCGAGCACTGGCTCAACCGCTTCTGGTGGGAGGTCCGCGCCGAGGCCGGCATCGCCGATGTCCGTCTTCACGATCTCCGGCATACCCATGCCAGCATCGCGCTGAGGCAGGGCGAGACCGTGCTCGCCATCGGCCGACTGCTCGGTCACGCCAGCGCCGAGACCACCCTCAAATACACGCATCCCGCCGGCGCGATGGCAAGAGAGGCCGCTGAAACTCTCGGCAATGTACTCGGAGGCTGAACCATGCCGGCAAGGGAACGGAGCAGGCTTACCGACGCCGCAATCGCGCGTCTGCGGCCCCGTGCGCGGGAATATACCGTCTGGGACAGGAGCGTGCCCGGGCTCGGAGTGCGGGTCCGCCCGACCGGCGGGATGACCTGGGTCATGCTGGAGGATGCGGGGGGAACATCCAGACGCGTCTCGCTCGGCCCGGTCTCGACCATGACCGTGGGGGAGGCGCGGCGGGCGTGCCTTGAGCGGAGGGTAAATCCGGAGACGGCGGAGCCCGCCGGTCCGGTGCGCGCCGTGCCCCTGTTCCGCGAGTTCGTGGAGGGCGAGTGGAAAGAAGCGCATTTCGAGCGCTGCAAGCCCGCCACCAGGAAGACCTATCGCTGGCTGCTCGACGCCCGCCTGCTCCCCGCCTTCGGGGAGAAGCAGCTCGACCGCATCGCCCCCGCCGAGCTCAGGCGCCGGTTCGACGCATGGAGCCGCACCGCGCCCGGCAACGCCAACAACGCGCTCAGGCTGCTGCGCCAGATCCTCAATTTCGCCGCCGCCAAGGGTCATCTCGACACCAACCCCGCGCGGGACATCAGACCCAACCGCCGACGCAAGATGACCCGCTTCCTGTCCAGCGAAGAAATCGCCCGCCTCCACGGCGTGCTCGATGCGCACTCGGGCAGGCGCGATGCGGCCCAGGCCGACATCATCCGGCTGCTGCTGCTCACCGGGTGCCGCAGAAACGAGATCGTCCGGCTGCGCTGGGCCGAGGTACGCGGCGACACGCTCGTCATGGCGGATACCAAGACCGGGCCGAGGGAGGTTCCGCTCAACGCACGGGCGCGGGCCATCCTCGAACGCCAGCCCCGGGGAGACAGCCCGTTCGTGTTCCCCTCGCCCCGCGACCCGTCGCGGCCGAGAGGGCCCGACATCGGGCTCTGGTACCGGGCGCGCAGGGAGGCCGGCATCGAGGACGTCAGGCTTCACGATCTCCGGCATACGCACGCCAGCCACGCGGTGATGAACGGCGTGCCGGTGCCCGTGGTCTCCCGCCTGCTCGGTCATTCCAATACCCGAATGACGCTCAGATACGCGCATCTCGGCGACCGCGACATCGAACGGGCCGCCGAACGCGTGGGGCACGCCGTGGCCAACCTGATGGGCCTCTAGACCGCCTGGCGCACGTCATCGTCGTCATTCGGTCGGCACAGCACATGCCGAGCCGCTGTAGAGCAGCTGCAGAGCATTGCCAGAATGTCCGGATCCTGCTTAGCTTCTCCTCGCACACATCAGCCGGAGTCCGCCGAGTCGGGCGGCCCGCTGAATACAAGAGCCTGATACCCGGCGAGGGGTAGCTCCCCGCGCTTGGCAAATAGGCGGGGACTTCACTTTCCGGTGATGTGTGCAACGCCCGGCACCCCGGGCGAAGGCAACAACATGGGAAAGACCGATAACATGCACAGAATCGGAACCATCGCAGCCATCGCCGCTGCCGCCCTCCTGCTTGGCGCGTGCAGCTCGAACGACAACGGCGACGACAGCGCCAAGGTCAGTAACCTGGAGGCCGACCTGGAAGCGGCAGAACGAGCGCTTTCGGACCTTCGCGCCGAAGGGACCGCATGGCTGCAATATTCGGGTCTCCACTCTTCCAACCGCATTTCTTCGGCCGATACCCGAGAATTCCGTGCCGACGATGGCTCGACCTTGACGATCGAGTTTCAAAACCGGCACGCGGATCGTCCGGATCTCGTTCTCGACCGTGCGGCAGACGATCCGCCGCAATTCGGCGAGTGGCGGGGTGAACGGTTCGAGCGCGCTGGCGATCCGCAGGCCGACCCCTCGGCCAAGAACGTCGCGGTCCTCTACCGGACCCCGCTGGGAGCGGAGGGCCACCTTGTCTACGGGTGGTGGCAGACCGAGATGTCCAACAGTTCTGGAAGAAGCTGGTTCGACGATTACGGTCAACTCTTCACGGTAACAGGCGATCTTCCCCTTGTCCGGGATATCACGGGGCTGCAAGGCCGGGCGATCTTCGAGGGCCACGCCGCCGGCATCTACGCGATTTCCAACCCCGCCGAAGGACAGAACGAAGGCGGGGAGTTCACCGCGGACGCTTCGCTTACCATCGACATTGCGGACGGTAGCGCGACCGGCACCATCGACAACTTCGTTGCGGCCGGCGACCCGAAGGAATGGACGGTTTCGCTGCTCCGCCAGGAATTCGACCCCGACCGCGGTTTCCCGGGATTTGTCAGCGCCCCCGGCAACGGTCGTGCGGAGGTCCAATGGACGATATCCGCCGACCAGACCACGCCCGGGAACAGCCAAGGCAATTGGTGGAATGGGTTCTTGTTCGAGGACCGGACGGACGAGACCATGGGTGCCATTGGCGGGTTCCATGCGCAGTACACGAATATCGGCCGGATGACCGGAACCTACGGCGTGAAGCGGCAATAGCCGCAGGCGAAGCCGGAGGAGGGATGTACAACGCGCGACGCATTCGCGACGGGTGACGCCGGAGCTATCCTTTTGGCCTTGTGCGGGAACTGCGAAAAACCGCACAAGGCCGACCCCGGTCTCATTCGATGGGCCGGGTAGGAGGGGCTCGGCAACGCTCCCCTACCCGGCCGACCGTCGCGGGAGCGAACCTCAAGCGCGGGAGTCCAAGTTTTCGTCTCATCTTATACGGTTCCTATACAGGGAATTATATACAACCTAAATAGATGCCGTGATCGGCGCGGGTCTAAAAATAAGCAACAAGTTCAACATAAGTGGCGAATGGGGGCCGCCCCTCCCGCCGCGACACAGGCAGCCCCGGAGAGCACGGACGGGCCGGAAACACCTTCTATGTTCCTCACAATCGGAGGGCGGAGCCTGCCACCCCGGGCTTCCCCCGTTTCCGTCTAGTCATGAGAAAGGTTCCCACCCCAGCACCCACCCAACGACATACGCACACCCAACACTTCCCCCAAGACCACCAGAACCCCCCAAAACCACCAATCGTATGACAAACAGAAAAACCCCAAGAAATCCTCGACAAACCACCTAACCCATTCTAAAGTAACAACCATTCAAGGAGAGAGAACGACCCAACCCAACCCAAACATACCACCTCAGTTTTTCGAAGAATTCTACACCAGGTCTCTGACCCTTGAACGACGGTTTCGCTGACGGGCGGGAAGCGGGTTCGCGCGGCTCGCGCGCGGAGCGGGTCTTCGACCTGATTGTCGACGGCGGCGCGATATTGGCCGCGGTTCTCATGGTCGCGGTCATGCTGACAACGACCGTCAAGGTCGTCTTCCGCTACGGCCTTCACGAAGGCCTGATCGGGATCGACCAGATCAGCGGCACGATGCTGCTCTACATAACCTTCCTCGGGGCCGCCTGGGTACTGCGCCGCGAGGAGCACGTGACGCTGGATCTGCTGGTCGGCCGGATCGGACCCGAGGTCCGACGGCAATTCCTGATCTGGGGCTCGATCGCGGGGATGGCGGTTTGTTTCGCGGTGACGGGCTTCGGCGCTTTCGAGACCGTGTCGTCGTGGCAAAGGGGAATCCGGATACCGGCCGAGCTCGAGATGCCGCGTGCCATCAACCTCGTGGTGATCCCTATCGGCTGCCTGTTCCTCGGCCTTCAGTTCGCGCGCCGCGCCTGGCGCCATTGGCGGCGGATGGCGTCCGCGCCGCCCGCAGGGATCGGTTGAGCCGCGATGGAGTGGTGGTTCTATCTGCTGTGTTTCTTCGGGGGCCTGGGTGCGCTGCTGCTCGTCGGCCTCCCGGTGGCGGTCGCCTTCATGCTCGTGAACCTGATCGGCGTCTACGTGTTCTGGGGCGGCGCGATGGGGCTGAACCAGCTGATCCTCTCGATCGACAGCTCGGTCTCGACCTTCGTCCTGGTGCCGCTCCCCATGTTCATCCTGATGGGGACGGTGATGTTCCATTCCGGGGTCGCGTTCAGGATGATCGACGTGCTCGACCAGTGGCTCGGCCGTATTGCGGGACGGTTGGCCGTGCTGGCCGTGGGCGCGGGCGCGCTGTTCGCGACGCTCACCGGCGTCGCGATGGGAAGCGTCGCCATGCTGGGCTCGACGCTGGCCCCCGACATGGAACGGCGCGGCTACGCGAAATCGATGTCGCTCGGCCCGATCCTCGCGAGCGGGAGCCTCGCAATCATGATCCCGCCGAGCGCGCTCGCCGTCATCCTTGCGAGCCTCGGCCGGTTCTCGGTGGGCAAGCTGTTGATCGCCATCGTCGTGCCGGGGCTGCTGCTGGCGCTGATCTATGTCGCCTACATCGTCATCCGCTGCCACCTGCAGCCGTCGCTGGCTCCAGCCTACACCGTCGAGCCCACGCCGTTGCCGCGCCGACTCGCGGAAACCGTTCGCTACGTGCTGCCGCCGGTCTCGGTGATCCTGCTCGTGATCGGCGCGATCTTTCTCGGCATCGCCACGCCGACCGAGGCCGCGGCGGTCGGCGCGCTCCTGAGCCTCGTCGTCGCCGCGCTTTACGGCCGCCTGACCTGGGAGGTCATGAAGAAGGCCGTGGGCTCGGCGACCTCGCTATCGGTCATGGTGCTGTTGATCCTCACGGGCTCGGCGGCCTTCGGTCAGCTGCTCAGCTTCTCCGGCGTCACTCCAGCGATCACCCGTCTCGCCACCGACCTGCCGGTTCATCCCATCGTCATCCTGATCCTGATGCAGCTCGCGGTGATCTTTCTCGGCATGTTCATCGAGCAGACCTCCATCGTCATGGTCACGATCCCGATCTTCATGCCGATCGTCGCCGCGATGGGCTGGGACCCGGTCTGGTTCGGCGCGATCATGGTGCTGAACCTGGAGATGGCGACCATCTCGCCGCCTTTCGGCCTCTCGCTCTTCGTGATGAAGGGCATCGCGTCGCCGAGCACGACGATGAACGACGTCTACCGCGCGGCGCTCCCGTTCGTCGGGCTGAACCTGATCGTCATGGCGGTGATGATCGCCTTTCCCGGAACCGTCCTCTGGCTCCCGGGGCTGATGGATTGAGCGGCGCCTCTCAATTCACGGACAAGCCGTAGAATTCGAGAGTATTGCTCCACAGGATCCGCCGCTGCGCCTCTTCGTCCAGTGCCGCCGCCTCCAGAAATTCCCCGACCGGTCCGGCGCCGGAATCGAAGTGCGGGTAGTCGGTCGCGAACAGGATCTTGTCCGCGCCGAGTCCCTCCACCGCGAGGGCGACGGTGGGATCCCCCGGATCGCAGGTCACGACGCATTGCCGCTGGAAATACTCGCTCGGGCGCATGGTGAGGCCTTCCATGTACCCGCCGAGCCTCGGATGCTCGAAATGGTCGTCGAGGCGGGCGACCCAGTAGGGCGCCCACGAGCAGCCCGCCTCGAAAAAACCGACCTTGAGCGTCGGATGCCGCTCCAGCACGCCGCCGCAGACCAGCGCCATCATCGCCATCATCTGCTCGAAGGGATGCGAGATGACGTGGTGGAAGAGATAGCTTTCGGGACGCATCATCCCGCCATACCGGTCGCCGCCCGCGGTCGACGGATCGCCGGTCGATTCGTGCACGACCAGCGGCACGCCGAGCTCCTCGACGGCGGCGTAGAGCGGCTCCCGGTCGGGATGGTCGATCCGCTTTCCTCCAACCGGGTTGGGGCGAATCGTAACCGCTACGGCGCCCAGATCGGCAACCGCGCGACGCGCCTCGCGAACCGCTTCGTCGATATCGTGCAACGCCACGGAAGCCGCAAATTTCAGGCGGTCGGGAAAGGCGCCACACCAGTCCGCCATCCAGCTGTTGTAAGCACGCATCGCCGCGTGGCTGAAGTCGGGTTCCAGGTAACCGGCCACCAGGGCGGCCGACGGGTAGAGCACCGCGAGACGGATGCGTTCCTTGTCGAGGACCTTGATGCGGCTCTCCGGCGGCATCGGCTTGCGCACCGAGATTTCCTTCGGAAAGGGCGGGTGTTCCCCGCCGTCGACGACGAACCGGCGGTTCCTGTCGGCGTTGAGTGCCCATCCGCGCGTGCGATCCCGGTATTCGGGCTCCAGATAGTCGCTGAACAGCGAGTCTTCCTCGTGGACGTGCCCGTCCGCGTCGATCGCGAGATAGTCGACCGTCGTCGGACGCTCCTTTGCCGGCGCTGCGGAGGCAACCGTCATGATCCTGTTTCCCTTCCGGCGTTGGGGATGCGCTTGCCAAACCTATCCGATATTGGCGCCCGCCGGGCAGCGGTTTCCGCGATGCATGGAGCGACCCGGCGCCACCAGCATTACACAGTGTTATGAAAACATAACGAAAACGGTATGGGAGAAAGCGACCGGAAATCCCCAGATGAATGTCACAAACGCGCGTTCCACGACCTGAAAACGAGGCCCGGCACCATGTTCGAAAAGCGGAGCGATCTGATCAAGTTCCTGACGGTCGCGGAAACGAGCAAGATCCTCGCCGCGGCGGACCGGCTCGGGATCACCCAGCCGGCGCTCTCCCGCGTGATCGCCAAACTCGAGGACCAGTTCGGAGGCCGGCTCTTCGAGCGCATCCCGACGGGCGTCCGCCTCACCGAGCTCGGGACCACGGTCGCCGGCCTGGCGCGCAACATCCTCAGGGAAATCGAAATCGCGGAAGGCAAGGTCCAGGACACCGTTTCCGGCCGCACGGGTTGTCTGCAGATCACGGCAGGGCCTACCTGGATGTACGCCGTCCTGCCCGACGCGGTCGCCCGGTTTCACGAGGTCTATCCCGGCATCGAACTCAAGCTTCGGACGGCAAGCGCAAGCGAAGGCATACGCCATCTGACCGAAGGCGAAAGCGACCTGCACTGCGGGGGTGTCGATGTCCACGACCCCTTTCCCCCGTTTCTGGCATGCCGGGGATTCCTGAAGGTCGCTTCGGGCATCGTCGCCCACAAGGATCATCCGCTCCACGATGGGTCCGTGGCGCTGACGGATCTCGCGAATTACCCTTGGATCGACTATGAGGGACCCGTTCCGGGGCTCTCCGACCGCCTGAACGGCCGGCCGTCCGTCGCCAAGGTCATGGAAGAGCTTTACCGGCGGACGAGCAGGCGGGTGAAGACCGTCGTCCGTACCAAGGCGGTCGGGCTCTTCATGCTGGGAAGGGGACCCTACCTCTCCTGGCTGCCCCTGCAGTTCCTCGCCAGCATTCGCGAACCGGAGCTCAGGCCCCTGCCGGTCGACCTGGGTCGGTACAGCTATCGCACCGGAATCGTGTGGCGCCGATCCGCCGAAGGCCTCGCTCCGTTCCGGCACCTGCGCGAGATCCTGAAGCAGGTCGCCTCGGAACGGGCGCGCTGACCGCGTGCAGCAAGTCCGGAGGGGCGTCGACGGTTACAGGCGCCACCTGACCAGAAAGCGTTTCGCCCGGGCAATCAGCCAGTTCACCGTCAGACCCATGATGGAGAGGATGGCAACGCCGGCGATCGGCTCGTCGGTGGCCATCAGGTTGCCGGCGAGGCGCCGAAATCCGGGAAATGTTCGGTCCTGAACGACGACCAGGGGACCGGGTCCTCGCTCGAACGATCGTCAACGATCAGCTCGAACACCGTCTCGCCTGGCGATCCCGGCGTAACCTCGATCAGCCGGGCCTTGCAGTGGCCGGCAAAGACCTTGCCGGACGGAACCCCGTCCACGGTGCACAACCCGCCATAGTTGATGAAAGTGTTTCCGGTCGCCGGCAGGCGATACGAGCCGCTCTGAAAAGTGGAGTAGATGCGATCGTGCCGCGGCCCGCGAGACCAGACCTGCCTCACGGTTCGCGTCTCCCGGTCGATGGCGAACTCGACGGCACGGCTGTAGCAATCAGCGTCGTCCGGCTTGGCGTCGGGAGGCGTGGTGCGGTGGTTGCCGTTGTCGAAACACATGAGGGTGCCGGCCGGGGTCACGGAGCAGTCGTGCTGGTGATATTGCCATTCCAGCCCATCGGCCGGCCGCAGCAGACGGTCGGACCAAGGCGGGCGCCAATTGGCGGGAGTTCCGAGGATCCAGTCGAGCGCGCCGCTCTCCCGGTCGATCCGGATCAGGCAGTCCTGATGGCGCAGCGAGGCGATGAAGCCGCTTCCGTCCCAGGCGAGCCCGTTCGTGTGGCTCCAGTCGCAGGTGTCGGGATAGCCGCGGTGCACCCAGTAGGCGGCGCGGCTGCCGTAGCAGACGCGCCGCGGGTCGAGCAGGTCGAACAGCCGGTACTCGTTGACGACCGACCCGTCGCGCGCGAACTCGACGATCACGTCCCCGACCACGCGCGCCGTTTCGGTTTCCCCGTGCGGGTCTTCCTCCGACAGTGGGAACCCCTCGATGTCGCGGATCTCCATGCTGCACACGGCAATGTTCCCCGAAGGCAGCTCGATGGCGGCGTGGTGGAACATGCCGGTCGCGACCGGAACGGCTCCGGCCGGCGGGGTCTTATCCCGCCAGCGTCCCTCGGCGTACCATTCGGCGACGGTGTCGCCGAGCGGGTCGATCTCGCATATCCGCCCGTCGGCGACGTAGAGGACGTTGCCGTTCGCCAGCCGGCGCACGTCGCCGACGGCTTCGTCGATCCGGTAGTACCAGACCACCTCGCCCTCGCGGTCGACGGCGACGATGACTCCGTAGTCGGGGAGGTGCTCGGCGGCCGGCGAATGCCGGATGTTGAACATCATCGCGCCCGGTTCCCGCTTCTCCGGCACGCAGGCGGTGACCTCGAACGGAGGGAAATCGTCGGGAAGCGGCGGCGCGGTGACGGACAGGGGCTCCGGAGCCTCGGCGCGGTTTCCGTCCCGGTCCTCTGCGGCGACGCGGACGGCGCAGGTCTCGCCGGGGCGCATGCCGACCAGAGGAACCCGGTGTCCGGTGCGCATCCCCTCGTCCACGCGGGCTTGCCAGCTCCGGCCCGGGCCCGATACTTCGACAATCGCGCGCGTTGGAGCGTCGGTGGCGAATTCGAGCACCGCGGCAAGCGGAACGCGCGGGTTGGGATTAGCCGAGATCGCCGGTGCAGACAAGAATTTCATACTTCCCCCACTGACCTTCTTTGCGGACTGCCCCGTCTCGGGCGGCACCGAAGCCAACGATTGCCCCCACCCCCTAGCGCAACCGGCGGATTGATGCCACAACGCCTGCGTAATCAGAACAATCCGGGAGGAGTAGATGGTAAATCGCGTTCTGGCGGTTATTGCCACCGCCACTCTGGTCATGGCAAGCGGCGTATCCAAGGCCGCCGACTATTTCGAGGGCAAGACGATCACCGTCCTCAGCCCGGTGCCGGGCGGCAGCGGGCTGGACCGGCTGACGCGCGCTTTCGTCAGGCACTGGCCGAAGCACATCCCGGGCGAGCCCAAGGTGATCGTGAAGAACATGCCCGGCGCGGGTGGCGCCAAGGCGCTGAATTTCCTGCAGGAGCGTGCCCGGCCCGACGGGTTGACGCTGTATCTGGGTCCCTGGGCGGCGCCTGGAATCATCGCCGGCGATCCGGCGCTGCGCTACGTGCCGGAGGAGCTGGTGATGATCGGCGCGGGCGGTCTCGATCGCGTCACGCTTATGCGCACCGACGTTGCGCCGGGAATCAAGAAACCGGCCGACGTGATGAAGGTCGAATCGTTCAATGTCGGCGGGCGCCGGCCCGATCAGATGCTGGACTTCCTCGGCAACCTCTCCATGGAGATGATCGGCGCCAACTACCGCTTCATCGGCGGCTATCGCGGCATGGCCAAGATCCGCCCGGCCTTCATGTCCAACGAGGTGCAGGCCGCCAACAGCGGCAGCATCGGGTATTACGTCTTTTTCAAGGACACCATGCTGAAGGACGGCTCGGCGATCGCGCTGTGGTCGCACCCGAACTTCGACAAGGACGGGAACCTCGTGAAGGCGACATCCTTCCCGGGCGTGCCGAGCTTCGAGGAGGTCTACAAGGAGGTGCACGGGAAGATGCCGGGCGGCCCCTTGTGGAAGACCTACAAGTGGTACTCCACGGCGCTCAGCAATGCGACCATGACCGTGTTCGCCGCGCCAAAGACGCCCAAGGAAGCCGCCGATATCCTGCGCGCGGCTTACCAGGCGGCGGCGAAGGACCCCGCCTATGTCGTCCCTGAGAAGAAGCGACTGGGCGGCACTGGGGTCAACTTCGTCAGCACCGAGGACGCGCTCAAGATCCAGTCGACGTACCGCAACGTCGATGACGAAATCCTGGCGACGTTGAAGAAAGTGAGCAAGATCGGGCAGAACTGAGGGACGTTTCTCCGGTTCTGCAGATCGGCGGGGCCCGCGCGGCCCCGCCTCAGTTTCCGGGTCGGGATCAGCCGAACAGCAGCGGCTGGTGCCAGAAGACGTTCATCACCTTGCCGTAGAAGAGGTAGAGAAACGCCCAGCCGGCGGCCGCGTAGCCGAGCGACACGGCCCACCCGTACCCGCCCCAGCGCCACAGATACGCCGCGATGAACAGCGGCAAGGCCACCATCTGACCGAACAGGTAGCCGACCGCGAGCAGAGCGATCAGGTAGCCGAAGAAAACCGTCGCCCGCCCGAGCGCCGCGGTTTGCGCATCGGCCGCGGCGACGGCACGGAAGCTCCCAGCCTCTCGCAGGGTGGCGCGCAGGTCGCGACCCTCGATCCACAGAACGGCAAACGACAGCGCTGCCGCGGGGACCGCGGCGGTCAGCGGGAACTGCCGCACCATATTGGGCCAGGCCAGCGACTCGACCGCGGCCCAGGCGAACAGTGCGGTCATCGCGAAGGCCAGTGGGACGGAAATGGTGAGGTTCCGTTCCGTACCCTCGCCGATGGAAGCGCCGTCTGGCCGGCGCTTCGATGTCGCGTATCGCCAGGCGGACAGCGCCAGCGTCAGGACGACCAGGGCGGCGATCACCAGCACGATCGGCCGGCCGAGCCAACCCGCGCCTCCATGGACCCGCATGCTGATATGGAAGGCGTTCTCCAGGATGGGTCCAAGGATCAGCGCGAGAACCAGCGGCGGCCGCGGCCACCCGCCGCGTTTCATGAAGAACCCGACGACCCCGAGCGCCAGGCAGGCGATCCAGTCGCCCATCGACGCCCCGCCGAGCCATGCGCCCATGAACACGAACAGGATCACGCCGGGGACGATCAGGTGGCCGCGGATGAACGCGACCTTGGCGACCTGGTTGCTCCAGATCATCAGCAGCCCGGCAACCAGGATGTTCGCGACGACGATCGTCCAGATCATGCTGAAGGTGAGGTCGAGCTTGTCGGTCAGCATCTCGGGACCGGGCTTGAGGCCCTGGATCAGGAGCGCCCCCATCAGGATCGCGGTCCCGAGGCTGCCCGGAATGCCGAACGCCACCATGGGAAGCAGGGCGCCGCCGCGGGTGGCGTTGTTCGCCGCCTCGGGCGCGATGACGCCGCGAACGTCGCCGCGCCCGAACATCGATGCGTCCTTGGCCGACTGGACGGCGTGCCCGTAGGCGAACCAATCGACCACCGCCGCGCCGAGTCCCGGCAGCATGCCGACATAGGTGCCGAGCGCGGCGCAGCGGAGCGTCAGCCACCAGTGCCGGAAGGCGTCCTTGATCCCTTCCAGCATCCCGCCGCCCTGCGTCTGTTCCTTCGGGATCCGGGCGATCGAGGAATCCCGAATCGCGAGCTCCATCAGTTCGGGAATCGCGAACAGGCCGAGGACCACGGGGATCAGCGGCAGCCCGTCGAGCAGGTAGGTGGTTCCCATCCAGTAACGCGGGATCGCCGCCATTTCGGCGTAGCCGATCATCGACATCATCAGCCCGAGCAAGGCCACGATCAGCCCCTTGAGGATCGAGCCGCCGCTCAGAGAACCGACCATCGCGAGACCGAGCACCCCCAGCATCAGCAGTTCGGGCGAGTTGAAGGCGAGGATGATGGGGAGCACCAAGGGGATCGACACCGCCAGGATCAGCGCACCGAACACTCCGCCGAAGGCGGAAACGGTGAATGCGGCGCCGAACGCGCGGGCGGCCTTGCCCTGCTGCGCCATGGGGTAGCCGTCGAGGATCGTCGCCTGGGACGCGGCGGTCCCCGGAATGCCCAGCATCACCGAGGCGATGGTGTCGCTGGTGGAGGTCACCGCGAACATCCCCAGCAGGAGCGCGAAGGCGGAGACCGGGTCCATCCCGTAGGTAAAGGGCAGCAGGATCACCAGTCCGATGATGCCGCCGAGACCCGGCACCGCGCCGAGCCAGATTCCGAGGAGGACGCCGAGCGCCAGGAATCCGATCGCCGGCCACTGGAACACCAGCACGAGGCCATCCAGAACGGCGTCGATCATCGGCCGGACTCCGGGCGATTGCGTCTATCCCGGGGAGCGCCCACGCGGACGTAACGCACTGGACGGGCTCGCGGTCAGTGGGGAAACACTTCGTCGATGACGGCGGCGTACATCTCCCGGACCTCGGCACCGAAACAGGCGAATACGACCCTGTCGAGTGCGCTGCCTTCCGTGAGATGCTCCCTGGTCTCGGTCACCGCGATCCGGGTGGCACGCTCGAGAGGATATCCATAGATGCCCGTGCTTATCGCCGGAAAGGCGATGGACGCGACCCCGTTCTCTGCGGCGATCTCGAAACAGCGGCGGTAGCAGCGCGCGAGGAGGTCTGGTTCTCCGCGATCCCCGCCCTGCCAGACCGGGCCTACGGTATGGATCACGTAGCGGGCCGGGAGGTCGTAGCCCCCGGTCGGCTTGGCATCGCCGGTCTCGCATCCGCCGAGGGCGCGGCACTCTTCCAGCAGGCGCGGCCCCGCCGCCCGATGGATGGCGCCGTCGACGCCGCCGCCCCCGAGAAGCGCGTTGTTGGCCGCGTTCACGATCGCGTCGACCGCGAGCATCGTGATGTCGCCCTCGAAGACCTCTACCCGGTCCCGCATCCCGCCGCCGGCCCTATTCCGCCGCGTAGAGCAGCCGGTCGGGCGCGCGATCCGCGATGTACTGGGCGAGATCCCAGCGGTCCACCTGCTCGAAGATTTCCTCGATGAGCCCGTCCGGAAGCGGCGCCCTGACGAACCGTTCGCCGCGGCTGAAGCCGGCGAAATCCCACGCGCGGTCCGCGAAGGAATCGGGGATGCAGTGCCGCCATGTCGGCAGGTACTTCCCGAGATCGGCCTCGATGAGCCGCTCCGCCCGGGCGAGCGCGTCGATGTAGCCGCGCACCGCCGCGCGGGGCATGGTTTCCGGGACCCACCAGATGGTCATGAACTCGTCCTCTATGACCGCCCGCATGCCGAGCTGCTTGGCCATGTCGATTTGAGGGGGCAGCAGGCTCGCCGCCTCGACCTCGCCCGAGAGCAGGGCTTCCAGGCGCGCCGAAAAGCCGCCGATATTGAGGCAGTTTATCCGCCCGAGCGGCAGGTATTTTTCCAGCCGGTAGGGCACGTTGAAGTGGCTGCCGGCGCGCATCCCGACGGCGATCGGCACGTCCGCCAGATCCTCTGGCGTCCGGATGTCGGAATCGGGGCGAACGAAGATTCCCCAGGGCGACACGCCGTAGCAGTCGCGCACGGCCTTGCCCATGCCGGACGCCGCATTGCTGACCGTTCCCCATTGGCAGGCGCACTGGATCAGGTTTTCGGCGCTGTTTTCCGCGAACGGGCGGTCCTGCGGCCGGTCGAAATATTCCAGCCCTTTCCAGCTCGACTGGGTTCCGCGGAACACCTGCATGTCGAATTCGACGTCGAGTCCTTCGTCCTGGAAGAAGCCCTCCTCCATGGCGACGAACTCGTTGATGCCCATGCCCTTGGGGGCCACGCGGACGTGTATCGGTTGGGACATCGTCCGTTCCTTTCTTACCTTGCGCGCCACCGGCCGGGGCATCGGCCCCGGCCGGATCGTCCGCCGACTACGTTACTTCTTGTCGAGCCTCATCATCGTGGCCTTGTGCTTCTCGGCCGCCGCCGCGCGGGTCTTCTCCGCGGCCGCCTTTATGAGGTTGTACATGGGCGCGATCTTGGGATTGGCGCCCAGAATCTTGTCGCCGAGCGGCTTCGCGCGGCGGAAGAACTCCTTGCGGTCGGCATCGGAGAGATCGATCACCTCTCCGCCTTCCTTGACCCACTGCCTCTCCCAATGGTGGGTGATCTCGATCGCGACCTCCACCGTCGGATCGGTGAGTTTCGCGGCTTCCTCCCAGATCGCGGTCTGGAGGTCCTTGGGCAGCTTCTTTATCCGCGCCAGGCTGGCATAGGCGCCGACCGGGATATAGCCGCCGGCCGTCCGCGTCAGGTACTTCGCCACGGTGTAGAACTTGGACGGCCCCATGACGATGATCGCGCTGCGCGCGCCGTCGACGACCCGCTTCTGGATCGACGGAACGACCTGCGAGTAGGGAATCGGAATGCCGGCCGCGCCGAACACCTTCATCAACGCGATCTCCATCTTGGTCGCGAGCACGCGAAGCTTCTTCCCTTCGAGATCGCCGAGGGTGCGGATCGGCTCGCGCGAGGCGATCGCGCCGACGCCGGCGCTCCAGATATAGGCCGGGACGATGCCTGCCTTCTCGCCGAGCTTGTCCCACGCGGGTCGCACGCTCGGGTGGTTCATCGTCAGATGCTGGTGCCAGTGCGAATCGAACATGCCGGGCGCGTCGGGCGCCTGGAAGGCCGGATTGACGCCCTGGAAGAATCCGGGCGGTGTGAAGAAGAAGGCCTGCGTGCCGAGCTGGATCCCCTCGAGCTGGCGCGGAATGATCCCGAGCTGGGCCGCCGGGAAGATGCTGACCTTCAGCTTCCCCCCGGTCCGTTTCTCCAGCGCCTCCTTGAGCCACTTCGACGAGACGTGGTTTGAATCGTTGACCGTCACGAAGCCGATCTTGATCTCGTGGGTATGCTGGGCCGAGGCCGGGTGCACGGCAAGCGCCGCAAGGACGCAAGCGGCAACGAGCGCCGCTCGGCCGGGGAATCGGGTAAGCGTCTTCATCGTGCTGTCTCCCTGTTGCGCCGGGCGATGTCGTCGTGCCCGGACGTTTCCCTCCAGGGAAGAGTATGACCCCTGCATCGCGTCCGGGACAACGCTTCCGTTGCATCGGCGGGGGCCGGGACGAAACGGATTTCGCCGGAACCGCCGGCCGGAACGATTTCCGCGGACGGGGGCGCTAGACGCCGAAGGTAAAGCGGCTGCCGAGGTTGGAGGCGACCAGCTTGTCCGGCATCCGCCGGCGCATGGCCTCGATGAAACCGACGCCGGTGCAGTGCATCGGAACGACCACGTCGGGAGACAGGCGTTCCAACTCGTCGACGGTGTGCTCGATATAGTCGGGCTTCGCCGTCGTCAGGTGGAAACCGCCGATGACCGCGTGCAATTTGTCGATACCCGAAACCGCCATCGCCGTCTTTACCGAGTTGACGATCCCGACATGTCCGCAGGACGAAATCACCACCAGGCCGCGCCCCTTGACGATATAGCAGGTCGCGTGCTCCTCGGGGTGACTGTCGGCGACCAACTCGCCGCGCCGTTCGGACTCGGAGAAGTGATCGTAGGGCGCGAGCATCGAGCCTCCCGTGACCTTCTCGAAGGTATCGCGGGCGATGTAGCCGGTGGTGAACGGCCCCGGCAGCGCATGCGGATGCGGGCAGCAGACCGGCACCACGTTCTGCGACACCAGGCTCGTCCGGTCGGGCGCGCCCCAGCAGACGAATTCCCGCTCGGCACCGGGCTTGGGCGGCCCCGCCGGCACCCAGCGGACCGAGAACGCCTCCTCCGCGCCCACATAGAGCGAGAGATCGCCCTTCATCGCTCTCCGGTGTTCGGTCACGAACCCGTCCAGCCCGCCGTAATGATCGCGGTGGCCGTGGCTCAGGATCAGCCCGTCGAGCCTGGCCGGGTCGATATCGAGCAGGGAGACGTTGCGGTTGAGGATTTCGGGCGTGTAGCCGAAGTCCAGCATGAACTGGGCGCCCGCCCCGTCCGCCCGCGATTCGAGATGGAGCGCGAGACCCCATTCGCCGGCCAGCGTGGACATCGGCCGGCCGGGGATGCTGCCGACATGCTCGATCGCGACGTGCTCGTGCTCGGCGCGCGGCAGGAACCTCTCGTAGTGGGAATCGACCACCACCCGGACCGAAAGGCTGTCCACCGCAGGTGCCCTGAACGGGGTCTGACGGGCCGTGCTCATCGCGGACCTATCTCGGCGGCGGCGCTCAGGCGTCGACCGGGTCGGGCACCGGCTTGGTACCGTCGACGGTGTTTTCCCTGAGGTTGAAGCGGCGCTGAACGACGTTGTCGAGATCGGTACCGGTCACCCGCACGAAGCGCGCGCCGTCGGGAAACCCGATCGAGTGGATGTCGCTCGGGTGGAAGACGCCGACCATGCCGGGATCGAGGCGGTAGCGCTCCGCCGGCTCGACGATGGGCTCGGACCCGCCCGGCGTCTTCCCGGTCTCCCGCCACACCGTCATGTCGGTGTGCTCCACCGCCTGTCCGTAGATCGCCCAGGAGGGGCCGTGGTCGTGCGGCGGCGACTCGACGCCCTTTTCGTAGATATGGGCCAGCACCATGAAACCGAGATCGGGATCTTCGTAAAGCCGGTGAATGCCGCGTTCGGCATCCGGTCCGCAATGGGCGGCGACGAAGTCCTCGTTGCCCAGCAGCCGTCCCAGATTGGCGCGCACGATTTCGCGTCCGCCATCGCCGTCATCGGCGCCGAGCGCCGTCCGGCAGTCGTCGCAAAACTGTTCGAGCGTGTATGTCATCGCGCGTTCTTCCCGATTCCGTTGGCGCGAGCCGGTCTCGCCGTCCGGGTCGCCGAGTTCGAAGGGTACCCTTTTTCGTCCGCGCAGGACCAAGATTTTTCGCGGCGGGTGGCCTTGGCGGGATTACCTGTCCAACGAGGCGCGTGCCTCCGCCGGGGTCTCGTGTATGGGCAGGAGTCGCTCGAAGCCGGTGACCCTGAACACCTCGCGGACCGGATCGGAGAGGCTGCACAACAACAGCTTGGCATCCCGCTCGAACAGGGATTTGGCGGCCAGAAGGACAACGCGGAGCCCGGCGCTGCCGATAAAGTCGAGCTCGGCGAAATCCATGATCACCGCGCGGTCGGTCTCCTCGATCGTGTCCTTGATCGCGTCCTTGAACGTGTCAGAGTTGGACCAGTCCAACCGCCCTCTAACGCCTATGGACAAGACGTTGTCGTGCCGTTCGGTGGTCAGGTCCATCGTCTTCTTGTCCTGATCGGGCTTCTCCCGGATACTGGTACAGGGATCGCTAAGTAATCGTTCGTCCCCGATACGCCGCGCGACATTCCTCTACTCGTTCTCGACTTGCCGAAGACATTCGTCATTTAACGTTGGATCGTGCAGTCTTTGGGCTCAAAAGCCAAGGGCAATTCGGGCACTCCGTTCCGCAACGTCTTTCGGTTACCCTGTCCGATGCCGGGTCGGGTGCGGACGGGCGGGCGAAGACGGCCTTCTCGCCGAGCGGATATGCGGACTCCTTCACGGATTGCGGGACGGAGAAATGGAAATCGGATTCTTCTTCTGGCCCTACACGCCGGAGCTGACCGGACGCATGGCGGAAGCCGCCGACCGCTGGGGCTACGACATGATCGGCATCGCCGATACCCCCGGCAACGCGATGGATCCGTGGGTCGCGGCCACGATCGTCGCCCGCGAGGTGCGCGAGGCCCGGATAGCGCTCTGCGTCACCAACCTGTCCTCGCGCCATCCGGCGGTCTCCGCCGCCGCCGTTTCGTCCCTGGAGCTTCTGGCGCCAGATCGTCTGGTCCTGGGGTTGGGCGCGGGACACAGCGGGACGCGGAACCTAGGATTGGCCAGTTCCGGTCTTGGCGAGCTCGATGACGGGATGCGCTTCGTAAAGACGCTGACCTCCGGCGCACCGGCGTCGCTCGGCGAGGCGGAAGCTCATATACCCTGGGCGCGCGGCGGCGTAAGCGTTTTCCTGGCCGCCTCCGGCCGGCGAACCCTGGGACTTGCCGGCAGGATCGCGGACGGCGCCTTCGTCAATTTCGGCATCGCCCCCGACAATCTCCGCTATTCCGAGTCCCTGGTCGCCGAAGGCGCGCGGGAAGGCGGGCGCGCGGCGGACGGGGTGGAGACCTGGCAGATCGCGAGCCTCGACTGCAACCGCGACGGCGATGCCGCGAGGCAGAGGGCCGGCGCGATCCTGGCCTTCATGGCGGGCGGCTACATTCTCGCCGGCGACGATCTGGCGGAGCGCGGGGTGCCGGCGGAATACCACGAGCCGGTCCGGGAGCTGCGCCGGCGCTACAGCACCCGGCCGGGAGAGGCCGACGCGCGGCTGGTCGACGAGCTGGGGCTGTTCGATTACCTCGCGGGACGCTTCGCGGTTTACGGCACGCCGGAGCAGTGCCTCGATCAGCTGCGCGCCGCCGGGGCGGCGGGCCTGAAGCGCGTGATGTTCACCGTCAGCGTCGCCTCGGACCCGGCGGGGACGGTGGAACTGTTCGGGGAGCACGTCCTGCCGGCGATCCGCGCCGGTCAGTGAACCTCCGGCGCAGCCCGGATTTCCGCCAGCAGGGGCTCGCCCGCAACCTTGCCCCGCTTCAGCAGGCGGCGCTCGTCGGCCGGGAAATCGGTGCGCGCATGCACCGAGCAGCGGTTGTCCCAGATCACGTAGTCGCCCGCCCGCCAGACATGCTCGTAGTCGACCCGCTCGACATAGGCGCAGACCTCCTCGATCAGCGCTTCGCCCGCCGCGCGGTCATAGCCTTCGACCGCCGCGGTCATCAGCCGGTCGACATAGAGCGCTTTCTTGCGCGTCGCGGGATGGACGATCACCGCCGGCTGCCAGTAGTGGGGGATTCCGCCGAGGTCCGCGATGTCGGGACGCTCCTTGAGCGTGTAGTCGTAGACCTGAAGGACCCTTCTTCCGGCCAGCGACCGGCGCAGCCTCTCGGGCAGCGCCTCGTAGGCGCGGTAGCAGTTGCCGAACAGGGTGTTCCCGCCGCTTCCCGGCAGCTCGACGGCGTAGAGCCACGTCGCCTTGTCGGGCGCCGCGGTGAAGCTGTTGTCGTGGTGGAACCACATGTCGCCGTCGCCGAGCGCCCCGATGGGCGCGCCGGTTTCGTCCCGAATATTGGAGATCAACGCGATCGAACTGTCGTCGTCTCCGCGCCGGTCCACCGGCATCGAGATATCCGCCGCCTCGCCCAGCCAGTCCGCGCTCCGCCTTAGCGCGTCGTCGTCGAGCGTCTGGCCGCGGAAAACCAGCACCACGCGATCCAGCCAGGCCGTGCGCAGGGCCGAGGCGACCGCGGGATCGAGCGGGCGGGAAAGGTCCACGCCGCGGATTTCGGCGCCCATGTCGGACGACAGCGCCACGATCTCGATGGACATGGCGGCAATAGTAGTGCCGATAGCGCCCCGCTGCACGGCGGATACAGGGTATTCTGGGAGCCGACCGACCGGGATCGCCTGCATGGGCCTGCTCTCATACGAAACTGCGGATATCTTTATCCGCGAGGATCTGGCCGCCGCCCACCGGCGCGCATGGCAAAGGATCGGACAACCGGGCACGTGGTTCCGGGCGGAGCGCCGCCTGGCGATCGCGGCCGAGACGAGAGCGACCCGGGATTGCGCCTACTGCGCGGAATGCAAGGCCGCGTTGTCTCCCTATGCCGTCGAGGGATCGCACCGTGCGGGGACCGACCTGCCGGATAACCTTGTCGAGGTCGTTCACCGGATCGCCACCGATCCCGGCCGCCTGACCCGCGCCTGGTTCGACCGCGCGAGGGAGAGCGGCATCGGCGATGCGGCGTTCGTCGAGACGGTCGGCGTCGTCGTGACGACCGTCGCGGTGGACATGTTCTGCCACGCGATCGGGGCTCCCCCGCACCCCCTGCCCGACCCCGAACCGGGCGAGCCGTCGCGGCGGCGGCCGGCGGGCGCGAAACCGGGACCCGCATGGGTACCCATGCTGGCGCCCGACGACAGGACGGCGGACGAATCGTGCCTCGACAATGTCTATGTCTCGCCGGACCCGACCTTCGTCCGGCGCGCGCTCAGCCTGGTGCCCCGGGAAGCCAGCGGACTGTTCGACATGGTGGACGCCCAGTACTTGCCGGGCCGGCTGATTCCCGACGTCGCGGGCCGGCACCGTGCCATCGACCGCGCCCAGATGGAGCTGATCGCCGGACGGGTCTCGGCCGTCAACGGGTGTTTCTACTGAACCGTCACCCATGCGGAGATGCTCCGTGCGAGCGCGACGGCGACGGGAACCAGCATCGACCTGACCGCGATCGTGGACGACGACGCGGGCGACGGGGGCGTCCCGCACGGCGGCCTGCTCACGACTTTCGCCGAAGCGGCGCTGGGCGATGACGAGATCCTGCTGGACGACACCCGCCAACGCGTGCGGGATACGCTTGGCGATGCGGCGCTGGTCGATGCGGCGGCCGTGATCGCCAACTATTCGGCGCTCGACCGGGTCGCCGACGCTACCGGGATCCCGCTGGAACCGGCGAAAGAGTCGGGAACGGCGGATCTGCGCGCCGAGCTCGGCATCGACGTGTGGCGGCGGCCGTCTCCGCCGGGTCGGTCAGGCTGAGGCGGAGGCCGCGCGAGCGGTCTCCAGGATTTCCTCGACCCTGGGCCAGCTCCGCCCGCCGTTGGCGGCGAGCGATTCCGTCAGGTCTTCGGGAACCGCGTCGATAAGCGCGGGCACGAAGCTCGCGCGGCCGCGCACCCGGGCGAACCAGTCCTCGACATTGGGGCGGCCGTTCCAGAACCCCTCCATCCGCATCATCGACAGCCGGTTGACGTAGGGCGTCATGCCGACATCGGCGAGCGAATAGACATCGCCGGCAAGCCACGGCGTCCGCGAAAGCGTCTCCTCCATGTCGGCGAGGGTCTTCTCGAACTCGACGACGGCGGCGCGTGCGCTGGGCGCTTCGATGCCGAGCTCGATCCATTCGCGCTTGCGCTGGCGTTTCACGGGGTCGCGGGTCTCCTCGATGATCGCCTCGACCTGCTCGGGCGTGTTGTTGTCGAGGATGGTGAACCGGTGCGAGGCCGAATAGGTCAGCACGCTGGTCATCGGGTGCAGCCGCTCGTCGATCCGCTTGGTCCAGATCCGCATCGCGGCGAGGTCGTACGGGTCGGCGGATCGGAGCGGCGGATCGGGCAGGATGTCGTCGAGATATTCGCAGATAACCGTCGATTCGACGATCGGCCGGCCGCCGTCGACCAGGGTGGGCACGACTGCGTTGGGATTGAGCTTGAGGTACCAGTCCTGGAACTGCTCGCCCCTCAGCACGTCCACGACCTCGCCCGTCCACTCGGCCTCCTTTTCGTGGAGCACGATCCGCACCTTGGCCGCGCAGACCGAGCTTCCCTGGTGGTACAGCGTCAGCATGGCCCCTCCCAACTCCCGGCGGCTAAAATAGCACGCCAACGATTGCCGGGCGGAGCCCTGGGACGGGATCGCGGACATGTTCTTCGAAGACATCTGGTACTGCGTGGCGCTCGCCTCGGAGATTTCGAGCCGGCCGATCCGGCGCGTCGTGTGCGACCGGCCGATCGTCCTGTTCCAGACCGCGAAGTCGGGAACGCTGGTGGCGCTGGAGGATCGCTGTCCGCATCGCCAGGCGCCGCTGTCGATGGGCCGGGTGATCGGCGACGAGATCATGTGCGGCTATCACGGCTGGGTGATGGCCGCCGACGGGCGCTGCGTCCACGTCCCGCATCAGGAGACTGTCTCGCGCAACGCGCGGGTCAGGAGCTACCCGGCGGCGTCGCGCGAGGGGTTCGTCTGGGCCTGGCTGGGCGATCCGTCGAAAGCCGATCCGGCAGCGATCCCGGAGATGCCGTGGCTGGTGGCTGACGACCGCTCGTCGATCCTCAGCCGGTTCCACGCCCGGGCCAACGACCAGCTCATGGCGGACAATTTGCTGGACGTCAGCCACGCCGATTTTCTCCACGCCGGCAGCTTCGGCTCGCGCGCCGGGCAGAGAGGCGAGACCGACACCGTCCGCCAGGAGATGGAAACCTGGACCAAGCCGGGCTCGGTGCACAGCCGGCGGGTGCTGAAGAACGTGGCGCTGGGGCCGATGGCCGCGGCCTGGGGCGGGTTCACCGAGCCGGTCACGCGGACGACCTCGCAGAACTGGCGGCCGACGAACACGATCAACATCGAGCTGGCGATGGAAAACCGGGAGAACCGGATCGTCATCAACCACGACCACATC
Organism: Defluviicoccus sp.; assembly: GCA_028820505.1. GTDB lineage: Bacteria > Pseudomonadota > Alphaproteobacteria > MPNO01 > MPNO01 > MPNO01. The sequence goes on along the minus strand of JAPPIT010000023.1, from coordinate 15,740 downwards.
ATGACGCCGGAGACCGAGACCTCGAGCCACTACTTCTTCGCGTTCACCCGCGACTTCGCGCTGGACGGCGGCTATCCCAACGACGAGGACATGCGGCGCGAGCAGGAGACGACGATCCGGACCGAGGACATTCCGATGGTCGAGGCGCAGCAGCGCAACAGGATCGCCTTCGGCGACCCGGTCGACGTGCCCGGCCAAGCCGACAAGTTCCTGATCGCGGTCCACAAGCGCATCGCGGAACTGCGCGGCGAGCGGTAGGACGGAGAGACCATGCACGACTTTACCTTCGGCGACGTGAGCCTGACCCGGATCGTCGAGATGGAAATGCCCCTGCTCGAAGCCAGGGCGTTCTTTCCCGATTGGGACGAGGCGGCCGTCGCCGCGCACGCGGACTGGATGGTTCCCCGGCACTACAGGCCCGACAGCGGGCTGGTGGTGATCGCGATCCAGGCCTTCCTGATCAGGACGCCCCGCCACACCATCCTGGTCGACAGCTGCGTCGGCAACCGAAAGCCGCGCAACCGGGAATTCTTCAACGACGCGGAGTTCCCGTGGATGGACCGGTTTCTCGCGACCGGGACGCGGCCGGAAGATGTCGACTTCGTCCTGTGCACCCATCTGCATGTCGATCATGTCGGCTGGAACACAAGGCTCGAGGACGGGCGCTGGGTGCCGACCTTCCCCAACGCGAGATACATCTTCGCCCGCACCGAGCTCGATTTCTGGCTGGACCAGTCGGAACAGGGGCTGATGACCCGGACCGGGGACTACGTCGCCGACAGCGTGATTCCGATCCTGGAGGCGAAGCGCGAACTGCTGGTCGAGATGGACCATCAGATCGAGGACGGGATCGTGCTCGCCCCCCTTCCCGGCCACACCCCGGGCCAGGTCGGCCTTCGCATCGACTCGGGCGGTGAGGAAGCGCTGCTCTGCGGCGACCTGATGCACCACATGATCCAGTGCCACATTCCCGACTGGAGCACGATCGCCTGCGCCGACCGGGCGGCCGCACGGGCGACCCGGAAGGCCTTCCTCGACCGCTACGCCGAGACGGACGTGACCGTCCTCCCGTCGCACTTCCCCAACCCGAGCGCGGGTTACATCGTTCCGCAGGACGACGCCTTCGCGTTCCGTTACCGGGGAGAATGACCGCCCGCCGCGGGTCCGTGTCGATGCCTGTTGCCCTCTCGGTAGCGCGTGCGTCGAAACCGGTTAAGCTGACACGACCCGGCGTACTGAAGTCCGCAGAGGCCGACATGCACAGAATTGGCATCATTCCCTTCGATATGCGGGGCGAAGCGATCGCCCTGCTGTTCGTTACGTCGCAAACCCGGGGCCGATGGATATTGCCGAAAGGCAGCCAGAAGCCGGATGAAACCCACGTAGAAACATGTTGCCGCGAGGGATTTGAGGAAGCGGGCGTGCGTGGATCCGTGCTTGAGGACTATCCCTTCACCGTCACGATCACGAAGCAAACCGAACGCGGCAAGGACCTCGTTCCCGTGACCTACTACCCGTTCCTCGTGACCGAGCAGATCGACGAGTGGCCGGAAATGGAAAAGCGTCAGCGCCATTGGGCGCTGATCGAAGATTCAGCGCGTGTCGCCTATAGCGAGGATTACCTGTTTCTCATCCATCAATTCGAACGGCTGAAGCCCTGGATCAGAGAATCTGCAGTAGCCCGTAGATCGTAGCCGCCAACGCCGCCGAAGCCGGCACTGTAATCACCCAGGCAGCAGCAATCGAAAAAACGTACCGCCGCCGCACCAGCCGGCGAACGGAACGGCGGCCCCGACTGTTGAATGCGTCGTGAGACGTCGCATTCAGCTTGTGCCCAGGACGGAGCTTTCGCCTGTTCGGGTTCTCGAGAATCTCACGCAGGAAACCGACACCGAAGATCGCGCCAAGGGCGATATGGGTCGAGCTCACGGGCAGTCCCAGGGTCGTCGCAATCAAAACGGTAATAGCCGCGGACAGCGCGACGCAATAGGCCCTGGGCGAATTCAGGCGCGTTATCTTCTCTCCGACTACGGTGATCAGCCTCGGCCCGAACAGGCCGAGGCCAAGGGCAATTCCGAATGCCCCCACCGCCATGACCCAGAGCGGTATCGTTACCTTGCCGGCGATTTCCCCTTGCTCGCCGACCGTCGAAACGAGGGCGGCCAATGGGCCCACGGCGTTGGCAACGTCGTTGGCGCCATGGGCAAAAGACAACAAGGCGACGCCCCCGATCAGGGGAACGTCGAACAGGCTGTAAATATCCTTCTTGCGGTTTTCCAGACGTTCGACGCGCTTGGCGATATAGGGGCGCGACAATAGGTATGCGACCAGGAACGCGCCGCCGGAAAACAGGATGATTTCGACATCCGAGGGCCTCCAGACCTTTTTGAGCCCTTTCATCGCCATGTAAGCGGCGAACGCGGCGGCCATCGTCGCGATCAGGAGCGGCACCCATTTGTTGGCGGCTTCCAGCCGGTTCTCCACGTTCAGCACGCGGGCCTTGATGAAGTACAGAAACGAGGCGGCAATGAGCGCGCCGACGACGGGCGAAATCACCCAGCTGGCGGCAATATTCGCCATCGTTATCCAGTTGACCAGCCCGGGACCCGCCGCGGCGACCCCGGCGCCGAGCACACCCCCGACGATCGAGTGCGTCGTCGAAACCGGGACATTCAGCACGGTCGCCAGGTTTATCCACAGGGCGGCTGCGAACAGCGCGCTCAGCATCAAGTCTCTGAATGCGCCGACGCCGACTTCGTCGCCCGGCGCAATGATTCCTTTGGAGATCGTTCTGACGACATCGCCACCGGCGAGCAAGGCGCCCGCGGCCTCGCACACCGCAGCGATCAGGATGGCGGCCGTAACCGTCAGAACCTTGCCGCCGACGGCCGGACCCATGTTGTTGGCAACGTCATTGGCGCCGATATTCAGCGCCATGTAGCCGCCGATCACCGCCCCGATGGCGACAATCAGCCAGTCCTCGCCAAAGGTGCTGTGAGACCCGGCGACGAGAAGGCTGACCGTCGCCAGAAAGACGATCGCCAAGCCCAGCGGAACGACGGTACCGCGCAGGCTGTAGAACTGGGATTGGCTAAACCCGTATCGCCTCAGGTCGTTGACGTAGCGGGCCGCGGAGTTTCTTCTCGGCGCGTTCAACGATCCTTACTGCCGGCTCGTGCTGTTTCGGGGGAACTGCATCTGGGACAAACCGGTTGCAGAACGACGTCGGAGTCATCCCACACCGCGGCCATCGTGTACAGCGCGAGATCGCCGTTTGGCCGAACAAATTCGATCGCGTGAGCGTAACCGGGTAGGAGCCATCGCCAGGACGAAGATCGAAAAGGACGACGAGGACGGCGGCGAGCTCTACATGTCGGCGTTCGGCATCGACTCGGCCGACCCGCGTTCGCGATCCGGGCCGATGTTGGCTACCATCGATTGCAAGCGCACAGGAAAGGAGCGAGCGATGACCATCGACAGAATAAAGCCGGGCGCCTGGAACGCCCGCGCGGTCGTGCATGGCGGCCTGGCCTATCTTTCGGGCATCGTCGCCCAGGACAAGACAGCGGACGTCAAGGGCCAGACCGAGCAGGTGCTCGCGCAGATCGACGGCTTTCTTGCGGAAGCGGGCACCGACAAGTCGCGCATTCTCTCCGCGACGGTCTACATGGCCGATCTTTCGCAGAAGGACGCGATGAACGAGGTCTGGATGGCCTGGCTCGACCCCGCCTGCCTGCCCGCGCGCGCCGCCGTCGGCGTCGAATTGACGCCCGGCACGCAGGTCGAGATCATGCTTGTGGCTGCTGTTTGATTCCTGAGTGCACCGTCCAGACGAAACGGAGGGTCCGGTGGCGGCGTCTTCGGACGTCGTTCACACCAGCTTGGCGCTGATCCCACCGTCCACCGTCAGCTCGGCCCCGGTGACGTAGCGCGCGTCGTCGCTGGCGAGGAACAGCGCGGCGTGGGCGACGTCCCAGCCGTCGCCCATATAGCCGGTGGGGCACTGGGCGTCTCGGGCCTCGACCATTTTGTCGACATCGCCGCCGCCATAGGCCTCCTTGAGCGGCTCGACGATCATCGGGGTGTTCATCAGCCCGGGCAGGATCGCGTTGGCGCGGATGCCCTTCTCCGCGTATTCCAGCGCGATCGAACGGGTCAGCGGCAGGACGGCGCCCTTGGTCACCGAGTAGGTGACGTAGGGAATGCCGGTCCAGCGGATGCCGGAGACCGACGAGACGTTGACGATGGCGCCCCGGCCGATCTTGCGGCCGTCGGCATCGACGCGGAACGCGTTCCGCTCCATCGCCGGCAACACGGCGCGGCAGGTCAGGAACATGCTCTTCAGGTTGACCGCGGCGATCCGGTCCCATTCCGCCTCGTCGACCTCGACGGTGGGCCGGGGCGCGACGATCCCGACATTGTTGTGCAGCACGTCGACACGCCCGAACCGGTCCAGGCAGGCCGCGACCATGGCATCCACCCGGTCCGCGTTGCTGACGTCGGCGACGAAGGTCTCGGCCGTCCCCCCTTCCCGGGCGACGATGCCGGCGGTCTCGGCGGCGGCGTCCGCGTCGATGTCGACCGCCAGCACCTTGGCCCCCTCGCGGGCGAACAGCACCGCCGCCGCCTTGCCGTTGCCCCAGCCCGGCCCGACCGAGCCGGCGCCGACGACGATGACGACCCGGTCGCGCAGCTTTCCGCTCACGGTGCCGTCCGTCCCGCGGTCTAGCCGGCTTCTTTCGACGAGAAGGGCGAAAACCCGGGCTGCCTTGCGGCGTCGCCGAAACCCTCGCCGATCTTCTCGAGCGCGATGATCTCGAGCACGTTGCGGTCCGGATCGTGGAAGTAGCACTGCCGGCCGTGGAACACGCCCTCGTGCCGTTCCTCCTCGAAGATGATCTCGATCCCGTGCTCGCCGAGCTGGCGCTTGGCGTCGTCATAGGCGTCGAGGTCGACGCGGAACGCGTGGTGGATCAGGAAGTCGTTGCCGGGGTTGGGATCGACCGGCGTCTTGCTCCGGGTCAGGATCACATGGTCGTCGCCGGACTTCATGAACACCATGCCGATCGGCGGCACCACCTGCACCGTCTCGAGCCCGAGCACCTCGCGGTAGAACTTCTCGCTCCTCTCCGGATCCGTGACCGGGATGGTGAAGTGCACGACGCCCCTGGTCTCGATCATCGGTTGTTTCCTCCCTGGTTGTTGCCCGCGTTCACGCGGACCCTGGCACGGGTTGCGAGGCGGCCTGCCGTCCGAAGCCCTTCCAGGCGATCGGCGCGGACGCCGCCTCCGCCGCCTCGTCCGCCGGAAGATCCGGGTCCCAGTCGTTGGCGACGAAGCGACGGCCGTTGACGCCGTCGGATGCGTCGGAAAGCAGCCACACGACAGGGGCCGCCATCCGCTCCGGCCGGATCAGCCGCGAACGGTCGGGCTGCGAGGCGAGCGTCACGAAGGGCGTGTCGGCGGGACCGCCGGGGATCAGCACGTTGACCGTCACCCCCGTCCCGTCGAAATCGCCCGCCCAATTGGCGGACGACGCTTCGAGCGCCGCCTTCGACGGGCCGTAGGGCGTCCAGGCCGGCCGGATCATCGTATCGAGGCTGGTGGTCACGTTGACGATCCGGCCCCAGCCCCCGGCGATCATGCGGGGCGCGGCGGCCTTGGCCAGCATGAAGGGCGCCTTGACGTTGACGTCGAAGACAGCCTGCCATTTGTCGGTCGGAACGTCCCAGAACTTCACGTTGTCGGCCCAGAAATTCTCGCGGATCGTCGCCATGCCGATCCCGGCATTGTTGACGACGGCATGGACGCCGCCGAACGCCGACAGGGTCTCGTCGACGACGGCGGCGCAGCCGTCCGGATCGCGCAGGTCTCGGCATATCGGAACCGCGCAATCCTCGCCCGCCGCCTTTCGCGCGTCCGCGGCGATGCGCTCCGCGAGGCCGCGGTTCGCATCCACCGCGGCAACCCGCGCGCCGGCCTCGACGAGCGCAAGGGTCATCGCGCGGCCGAGCCCGCCGCCCGCCCCGCTCACGATGGCCACCCTGCCGCCTGGCGAAGCCTCGATCATGCCTCGTGTCCTTCCCCGTGACCCGACGGACCGGCCCGTCAGACGCAGCGGCCCCCGTCCACCTCCAGCGCGACGCCGGTGATGAAGCTCGCCTCGTCGCTCGCCAGCCAGAGCGCCGCCCTGGCGACGTCCTCGGACGTCGACAGGCGGCCGAGCGGCACCGTCGCCTCGAACGCCTCGCGGGTGTTGGCGCCGAGGAAGGACGGCAATAGCGGCGTGTCGCCGGCGACCGGGCAGAGCGCGTTGACCCGGATATTGTCCGGGCCGAGCTCGGCCGCCATCGACTTGGTCATGGTGATCACCGCGCCCTTGGACGCGTTGTACCAGGTCAGCCCGGGACGCGGGCGGAGCCCCGCCGTCGATGCGGTGTTGACGATGCAGCCGCCGCCCTGCTCGCGCATCAGCGGCACGACCTCCATCGCGGCGAGATAGATCGCCTTCACGTTGACCTCGAAGATCCGGTCGAACTCCTCTTCCCCCACTTCCAGCATCGGGCGGTTGACGTGGGTGACGCCCGCATTGTTGACCATCGTGTCGAGCCGGCCGTAGGCATCGACCGCCGTCCGCACCATGGTCCGCACGTCGTCCCGGTCGGAAACGTCGGCGTGGACATAGATGCCGCCGATCTCGTCCGCGATCCTGCCCCCCATCTGGTCGTTCAGGTCGGCGAGGACGACGCGGGCGCCTTCCTTCGCATAGCGCCGCGCGATGCCCTCGCCGAATCCCGAGGCCGCGCCGGTAACGACGGCGACCTTGCCTTCGAGCTGCATGGAAATCCGCTCCCCCGGTCAGGGCTTCGCCGCCGTCAGGTTGCCCGTCCGGACCCGCGCTGGCAACCGCCGCGCCGCCTACCCGGCCATGAGCTGCGGCAGCCAGGTGACCGCGGCGGGAACCGCCATCAGGAAGGCGAGGATGCCGATTTCCAGCAACACGAAGGGTGCGACGGCGGCGTAGATCTGGCCCATCGTGGTGTCGGGCGGGGCGACGCCGCGCATCACGAACAACAGCATCCCGAAGGGCGGCGTGGTCTGGCCGATCTCGAGCGCCAGCAGCATCAGAACGCCGAACCAGATCAGGTCGATCCGGATCAGTTCGGCCAGCGGAATGAAGAACGGCAGCGTGATCAGCATGATGCTGACCGGATCCATGAAGCAGCCCATCAGCAGCATCAGCGCCATCATCGCGATCAGGAGCGAAAGCGGCGTCGGGTCGATCTGCTGGATCAGGGAGAGCAGCCCGGTAGTCGCGCCGGAGAACGACAGGATCTGCGAGAAGGTGAGCGAGGCCGCGATGATGAAATAGATCATCACCGCGAGCTTTCCGGTCTCCACCATCGCGGTCCACAGACCCTTCCAGCTGAGCGAGCGGTAGCAGAGCGCCGCCAGCACCGCCCCGATCGCGCCGAGCGAAGCCGACTCGGTCGGGGTCGCGACCCCGGTCAGGATGCTGCCGACGACCACCGCGAACAGGCCGAGCAGCGGGACCACGTAGATCAGCACCGGTCGCACGCGCTGCCACAGGCCTATGTCGGGCATGTCGTAACGCGGCGCGAGCGACGGGTTGAGCCGGCAGCGGATCATCACGTAGGAGAAGTGGACCGCGGCCATGATCAGCCCCGGGATCGCGCCGGCGATCAGGATGGCGGCGATCGAGATTCCGGACAGGCTGCCGAGCAGCACCGCGAGGCTCGACGGCGGGATCAGCATGGCGATCCCGCCGGTCCCCAGGATCGGACCCATCGCCATCGAGTTGTGATAGCCGCGGCGGCGCATCTCGGGCATCAGCGTGGTGCCGAGCAGCGCCGTGTTCGCCATGCTCGATCCGGACAGCGTCGAGAACACCGTGCCGCCCGCGACCGCCACCAGCGACAGCCGTCCCGGCACCCGGGCGATCAGCTGGTCGACCGCGTCGATCGCGCGTATCGCGACCCCGGTGTGGAACAGGATCTCGCCCATCAGGATGAACATGGCGACCGGCGCCAGCGCGAAGCGCACCAGCCCGTCGACCACGTTGCGCTCCAGCTGGATCAGCCCCGCCCCGCCGCCGAGGAACAGGATCGCGCCGATGATGTTGGCGGAGAAGAAGGCGATCGCCACCGGCACGCCGAGGAACATCGGCACCAGCACCATGCCGAGCAGGAAGAGGAGCGCCCAGTACCACTCCATCGCTCAGAACGCCTCCGGCCGCTCGCCGCGCGGTGTCCCGTCGCCGGCGTCGGGTCCGAGCGAGCGGATCAGCTGGCGCACCGCCTCGATCAGGAACAGCGCCATCCCGCCCGGCACCACGGCCATCGGGATCCATTCCTTGATGTCGAAGGACTTGTAGAGCGTGGAGTCCTCGACCCAGGCGAGATGGGTGGTGACCGCGCCGTAATAGACGATGACCGCCGCGGCCAAGACGATGACCAGATTGATGCCGATCCGGAATCGCCGGTAGGCGCGGGGCGGCAGGGCGCCGAGCACGAGGTCGACGGTGACGTGGCGCCCGATGCTGAGGATGTAGGCGGCGCCCACCATGGTGAGGGTGAGCAGCCCGTACTCGACCGCCTCCAGCATCCAGTAGAAGCCGGACAGGCCGAAGTTGCGCGCCACCACCTCGGCGGCGACGCCGACCGCCAGCAGGGCCACGATGATGCCCGGCAGGACCCCGGTCAGCCCGAGCAGCCGGTCAAACAGACCGCCGGTTTTCCACATCCGACCGCCCCGGCGCCATCGGCGGCGGAGCGCAGACGGGAATGCCCGCGCTCCGCCGCCCTGTCCGCAACGCTACTTGCCGATCAGGGCGCGCAGCTTCTTGCCGACCACCGGATCGCGCTTCTCCACCACGTCCCATTGCGCGGTGTAGGCGATATCGAGGAACTTCTTCGTTTCGGCGTCGGACAGCTTGAGGAGCTTCATCCCCTTCTCGCTGATCAGCCTGCCGCCGATCGCCCGGTCCTTCCTGCCGAGATCGGCGGAAAGCTCGTTTTCCAGATAGAGCCCAGTCTTGGTCAGCACGTCCTGCTGCTTGGCGTTCAGCTTCTTCCATTTGCCCATATTGACGCCGACCACGATGATCGGGTGGTAGAAGCCCGGCAGCAGCTTGTACTTCGAGACCTCGAACCAGCCCAGCGCCATCACCTCGCTGTCGAGGTTGGCATAGGCGTCGACCGCGCCGCGCTCCATGGCGGTGAAGATCTCGCGCCGCGGCATGTTCAGGGTCCGCGCGCCGAGTGCGTCGAAGAACGCCTTGTAGGTGTTCGACGTGCGCATTTTGAGGCCCTTGAAGTCGGCGAGCGACTTGATCTCCGTGTTGGAATAAATGTGGAAGACGATGTCGCCGCCGTACATCGACAGGAGATGCATGTTGGCCTGCTTGGCGAACAGATCCTTGAAGATGTCCCAGGCGCCGTTCTTGCGCATCTCGGGCGCCGACTTGGTGGTCGGCGTGAACCCGGTCGCGAGCTTGACCAGGTTCGCCATGTAGGCCGGCGGCGTGCCGGCGAGGTCGAGCAGCCCGGTCTTGACCGCGTTGCCGAGCTGGCGCGACGGGATCGCTTCCGGCCCCACGACGGACCCGATCTGGATCGACCCCTTGCCGTCGGCGTTGACCTTGGCGACGAAGGCGTCGAAGGCCTGACGGGTGAGCGACTGCTTGTTGCTGATGAAGTAGCCCGCCTTGAACGAGGTCTCGGCGGCCGTGGCGACGGTCGCCGCGACGCAAACGGCACCGGCCGCTATCGCGGCGGTAATCGCTGATCTCATTCCTTCCTCCCTTGGAACGGTTCGCTTTGCCTTTACGAACGAAACGGTGCCGAACGAGAGACTCGCTGTCAATCTTGGGAGCGCCGCGCCGGCCGTGTTGCCCCCCCGCGCGGCCGGCCTTAGTTTCCCAGGTTCAGGCCGCCGCCCGGAGACCCGCGCGATGCCGCTCGACGCCGCGCCCGAGATCGTTCCCTCGACCTGCCCGCACGATTGCCCGAGCGCCTGCGCGCTCGACGTCGAACGGCTGGACGCGCGCACCATCGGCCGGGTCCACGGCGCGAAGAGCAACCCCTACACCGCCGGAGTCGTCTGCGCCAAGGTCGCCCGCTACGCCGAGCGGGTGCACCATCCGGCCCGCCTGACGCGCCCGCTGCGCCGCGTCGGCGCCAAGGGAGAGGGGATCGAGGCGTTCGCCCCGATCCGCTGGGACGAGGCGCTCGACGAGGTCGCGGACCGGCTGAAGACCGCGGCGGACCGATGGGGCAGCGAGTCGGTCTGGCCCTATTTCTACGCCGGCACGATGGGCCTCGTGCAGCGCGACGGGATCGACCGGCTGCGCCACGCCATGCGCTATGCGCGCCAGCATTCCACCTTCTGCGTCGCGCTCGCCGACGCCGGCTGGCGCGCCGGGGTGGGCGTGAAGTACGGCACGGATTCGCGCGAGATGCAGGATGCCGACCTGATCGTGGTCTGGGGCGGCAACCCGGTGAACACCCAGGTCAACGTGATGACCCATATCGCGCGGGCGCGCAAGAACCGGGGGGCGAAGCTCGCGGTCGTCGATCCCTACCGCACGGGCACGGCCGAGCAGGCGGACCTGCATCTGGCGCTCAGGCCCGGCACCGACGGCGCGCTCGCCTGCGCCGTGATGCATGTCCTGTTCCGCGACGGCTACGCCGACCGGGAGTTCATGGCGAAATACGCCGACTGTCCGGCCGACCTCGAAGCCCACCTGCAATCCCGCGGACCCGATTGGGCCGCCGGCATCACCGGCCTGTCCGCCGACGAGATCGAGGCCTTCGCCGCGCTCTACGGCCGGACCGAGCGCGCCTATATGCGCGTCGGATACGGCTTCACCCGCTCGCGCAACGGCGCGGCCAACATGCACGCCGTGACCTGCATTCCGACCGTCGCGGGCAAGTGGCGCCATCCCGGAGGCGGGGCGCTCTATTCGAACGCCGACCTGTTTCCGGTCGATTTCACGCTGATCCGCGGCCTCGACGCGATGGACAAGTCCACCCGTGTGCTCGACCAGGCGCGGATCGGCCCGATCCTGACCGGCGATCCACGCGACGGGACCGACCGGCGGCCGGTGAAGGCGATGTTCGTCCAGAACACCAACCCGATGATGGTCGCGCCGGAAACGACGAAGGTTCGCGAGGGCTTGCTGCGCGACGATCTGTTCGTCTGCGTCCACGAGCAGTTCATGACCGAGACCGCGGCGATGGCCGATATCGTCCTGCCGGCGACGACCTTCCTGGAACATGACGACATCTACCTCGCCGGCGGCCACACATACCTCCAGATTGCGCGCCGGGTCATCGAGCCGCTCGGCGAGTGCCGGTCGAACCACGAGGTCCTGTGCGGCCTGGCGGAACGCCTCGGCGCCGACCACCCGGGCTTCCGGATGACCGAATGGGAGATGATCGACGCCACGCTCAGGGCCTCCGGGCTCGGCGACGCCGAGACGGCGGCGGACGGGCGCTGGATCGACTGCGCCAAGGCATCGGAAGGGATGCGTTTCCTCGACGGTTTCGGCCATCCGGACGGCAGGTTCCGTTTCCGCCCCGACTGGTCCTCGGTCGGGCGCGACGCGGAGCGGATGCCCGCACTGCCGGACCATTTCGCGATCGTGGACGAAGCCGACGACGAACGCCCCTTCCGCCTCGTGACCGCGCCGTCGCGGGGCTATCTCAACTCGAGCTTCACCGAGACGCCGGGCTCGCGTGAGCGCGAAGGGCGGCCGACGGTCAAGCTCCACCCCGAGGACCTCGAAGCCGTCGGCGCCTCGGACGGCGACCGGCTGCGGGTCGGCAACCGGCGGGCCAGCATCGTCGTCCACGCCGAGGCGTTCGACGGCCTGCAGCGCGGCGTGGCGATCGTCGAAGGCATCTGGCCCAACGCCGCCTTCGAGGAAGGGCTCGGCGTCAACGCGCTGGTAAGCGCCGAACCCGGCCCGCCGTTCGGCGGCGCCGTCTATCACGACACCGCAGTCTGGGTGCGTCCGGCCTGAGGAGCGGCGGGGCCTCTCAGGCGGGTGTGAGCACGAGGCCCTGGAGGACCAGCGGCTCCCCGCCACGCCCGGACTCGTTCCACTGCTGTCCGGGGTGACGAGAGAGGGGTGGGCGGAAAACCGGAAACGGCCGAAAAATGATCTAAAAGAGAAATTTACTCTTGACCCGGGACACGTTCGATACCATATTTCGCACAGTGGGGAAGTGGGGGCGCCGGAGATGCCGGCGCCCCTTTCCGTTGCCGGGCACACCGCCCTGCCTGTTCCCTCGCCGTCATGCCCGGACTCGTTCCGGGCATCCACGTCTTGCGGCATCGCGGTGCGAGCCGGGCGCGGGCGAGGCGGCGGAGGGACGTGGATGCCCGGAACAAGTCCGGGCATGACGGCGGGGAGGGAGGGGCGTGCCGGAGAATGCCCGCCCATGCGGAGGACACGATCGTGCATGCAGCCATCGTCGTTACCGACCCGGCCGTCACCCGCCGCGCGCGCACGGTCGGCATTTGCCGACGGCAATGCCGACAAGCCGGTCGAGTCGGCAAAGGTCGACATTCCCGCTCGGCATCCGCGGGACGCGAATGTCGACCCTGTCGCGATTTGCCTACCCGATGCCTATGTCGACGGCGGGAAGCGAATGGAATCGATGTCATGCACCCTGTCCACGAATTCAAGCCGGACGACCGCGGCGGTTCCAACCGAAACGGATATTCTCTAAAGCCCGGCGACGTCGATCAGCGTCTGGCCGGCTTCGCGCTGCCGGCGGTGGTTTTCCTCGACCGCCTTCCGGATCTCCGGCGAGACCTCGACCTCGCGGGCGAAGTCGTCGCGGGCGCGGAGCGGCGCGAACCATGCGAACAGGTTGGGATGCAGCCGTCCCACCGGATAGCCGCAGCGGATCAGCCGGTTCACGTAGATGAACCACGCGATGTCGGCCATGCTCAAGCGCTCGCCCATGATGTAGGGCGCCGCCTCCAGCCGGCGGTCGAGGTCCTCGAACGACTCGCGGAAACGCCCCGCCGACGCCCGGACCGCCTCGTCTGTAATGCCGTCGCGCGCGATCCGTTCCCAGAAGCCGATCTCCACCTTCTTGTTGGGATCGGGTTGCCCCAGCACCGTTCCGCTCCCGCCGGCGCGGTAGTCGGCGAGGACGTCTTCCGACTTGGGCGCCCGCCCCCTCGGCTGGGTGAAGCGGAAGGAGACCGTGCGCAGATCGAGGTGCAGATCGTCCTCGTGGCGCAGCAGGTCGGCCATCTCCGCCTCGCGGCCCTCGGGGATCAGGCGCGGCTCGGGAAACCGCGCATCCAGCAGCGAGACGATGTCGTTGCTCTCGATATGGACCTCGCCGTCGATGACGAGCGTCGGCACCAGCCCGCGCGGATTGATGCCGAGATACCGCTCGCCGATGTTCTCGCTTTTCGAAATGTCGACATGGTGCGACGTCCAGTCGACATTCTTCAGATTGAGCACGATCCGCGTCTTCTGCGAACAGGACGAGCCGTGGAAGTGGAACAGGTGCACGCCCTCCCAGCCGAGCACCTCGGGCGTCCGGATATCGCTCTCCAGCAGCTGGACCATCCGCCGGTCCTACCGTTCGGCGGCGTGGGCAGCGGCGACGCTGTCGCGCGCGCAGAACCGCTCGTAGAAGCCCGCCACGTTGGGATGCTGGCCGAGGTCGTATTGAGCCGGCTTGGTCCAGTTGAGGATGGCGCCGCAATAGACGTCGGCGACGGTGAACGCCTCGCCCGTGAGCCACGTCTTGCCCGCCAGCGCCCGGTCCAGGAATTTGAGCCTCAGCTCCACCCGGGCCCGCGCGATGGGCCGCATGGCGTCCGGAATGTGCGGCAGGAAGATCGGCGGCAGGCCCTTGTGCAGCTCCCCGCCGACGAAGCTCAGCCATTCCTGCACCCGGTAGCGTTCGTCGGTCCCCGCCGTGGGGATCAGGCCGGCCTCGGGCGCCCGGTCGCCGATCCATTGCAGGATCACCGCGCATTCCGACAGCGTGCTGCCGTCGTCGCGCTCCAGCAGCGGCACGTAGCCGCGCGGGTTGACGGCGAGATAGTCGCTCCCGTCCTCCAGCTTCTTCTCGCGCAGATCGACGGACGCGAGTTCGAAGTCCATCCCGGCCTCGCGCAGCCCGACATGCGGCGCGAACGAACACGTGCCCTTGGCGTAGTAGAGTTTCATGACGTCTCCTTGAGGTTAAGAAAGTCGAGGGCGCCGCCCGGTCAGGCCGCGACGGCGAACCGGTCGCGGTCGTGCGGACGCTCGAGGTCGACGACGGGGCCGCGCGGGACGATGCCGTTGGCGCCGATCGGCCCCGCGAGCGAGAACACCTGCCGCTTCATCGAGGCGACATCGCTCACCGCGTCGATGCCGGGCGTCCGGTAAAGGTCGCGCAGGTAGTTCGAGAGGTGATGGAAGTCCTCGAGCCGGCGCAGGTTGCACTTGTAACCGACATAGTAGATCGGGTCGAAGCGGATCAGGTTGGGATAGAACCGCCAGTCGGCCTCGGTCTGCGCGTCGCCGCAGAGATAACGCCGACGCGACAGCAGCGCGTCGAGCTCGCCGAGGGTCGAGAACAGGAGGTCGAGGGACTGCTCGTAGGCCTCCTGCGTCGACGACCGGCCGCAGCCGTTGACCGCGTTGTTGACGCCGGTCAGCACCTTTTCGTTCATCGCGTCGATCTCGCCCCGCAGCGCCGGCGGGTAGTAGTCGGGCGAGGGCTCCGCGACGGCGGCGAACTCGCTGTTGAACATGCGGACGATCTCGGAGGATTCGTTGCTCACCACCGTCCCCGTCGCGCTGTCCCACAGCATCGGCACCGTCACGCGGGTCGTGCATCCGGGCTCGCCCAGCGCGTAGATCTCGTGCAGGTAGCTCACCCGCCGGTCGGTGCCGGGGACCGCGTGGGGCCCGTCGGCGAAGGCCCAGCCCTGGCCGTCGGGCGACTGCTCGGTGTCGATCGTCTCGACCGCGCCTTCGAGCTTCTTGAGCACGCGGAATATCGCCGTCCGATGGGCCCACGGGCAGGAGACCGACGAATAGAGCACGTAGCGCCCCGCTTCGGCCGGGTAGCCGGAGGATCCGTCCGCGGTAATCCGGTTGCGGAACCGCGACGGTTTCTTGACGTAGAGGCCGTTGGCGTTCTCCACCAGCACGTCGTCGTGAGTCCAGGCGCCGTTCAGCAGGTGGCCCATCGGCAGGCTCCGTTCTGTCGTCCGGTATCGCGCCAGAATAGCCGGACGCCCGGGCTCGGGTAAGGATGGGGGCTTATCCAGATCACTTGACGGGTGGGTGGCCCGCGACGTTTCTTCCGTCATGCCCGGACTTGTTCCGGGCATCCACGTCTTGCGGCATCGCGGTGCAGGCCGGGCACGGGCGAGGCGGCGGCGGGACGTGGATGCCCGGAACAAGTCCGGGCATGACGATAAGGGGGCAGGTAGAGCGTCAACCGTGATGGCGGCCGGGCAGATGTGTGCCCGTCGCGGCGGGCGGCGTTCCCCTCGTCGATCCGCGCCAGCCGACCGCCTGTCAAGTGATCTGGATAAGCGCCTAAGGATGGGGCGACGGTGCGCCGGACCGGGCGGGGGAGTAGGTTAGCGGACCGGCGCGTCCGGCATACGCATGGAAAAGGGTCGAGCGTGAACGAACTCCCGAGACTGACCGCGGGCGAGGCCATCGCCAAGTCGCTGCTGCT
>JAPPIT010000126.1 GCA_028820505.1 Defluviicoccus sp. | reverse complement strand
CCCGTACCGAAAACTCATCGCTGGATGAATCTCAGGGATAAGCAGGAAAAACAAAACGTGGATGGTCGGCCTCCGCCGACCATGACCCGGAAAAGGCCCCGCCTTTTCCGGGTCACTTCCCGATGCAGAAATCGCGGAAGATCGCGTCGAGCACGTCGTCCACCCCGACGCGGCCGGTGAGGCGGCCGAGCGCGGCGGCGGCGGCGCGCAGGTCCTCGGCGCGGAGCTCGGGCGCCGGCTGGCCCGCCGCGCGTTCGAGCGCCCCGCGGCAGGCTTCGAGCGCGAGCCGGTGGCGCAGCCGGGTGGGGGCGGGGGAAGCGCCCGAGGCCGCGCGTTCGGCGACCGCCGCGCCGAGCCGGGCGAGGAGCGCATCCAGCCCGTCCCCGGTCCTGACCGAGAGGGGGATCGCGTCCGTGCCCGCGACCCGCCGGGGCGGCGGCGCGGCCCGCAGGTCGGTGAGGTCGGTCTTGTTGAGGACGAGCAGCGCGTCGCCGTCGATCAGGGCGGCCAGCGCTGCGTCCGGTTCCGGCGCGCGCGCGTCCAGCATCACCAGCCGGAGATCGGCGTTCTCCGCGCGGTCGAGCGCGCGGCGGATCCCCTCCGCCTCCACCGCCCCCGCTTCGTCGCGCAGCCCCGCCGTGTCGGCCACGACCGCCGGGTAGCCGCCGAGGTCGAGATGGACCTCGATCGCGTCCCGCGTGGTGCCGGGCTCGGGCGCGACGATGGCGACGTCGCGCCGGGCGAGCGCGTTGACCAGGCTCGACTTGCCGACATTGGGCGGGCCGAGCACGGCGACCGCGACCCCGTCCCTCAGCCGCTCGCCGCGCCGCGCGTCCGCGAGATGGCGCGCGACATCGCGGGCGAGCGCGGCGATCGTGCCGGCGATCTCCGCCTCGGTCTCCGGCGGCAAATCCTCGTCGGGGAAGTCGATGACGGCTTCGAGATGCGCCAACGCGCCGATCAGGTCCCCGCGCCACCCGTCATAGAGCGCCGCCAGCGCGCCGCCCGCCTGGCGCATCGCCTGGCGGCGCTGCGCCTCGGTCTCGGCGTCGATCAGGTCGGCCACGGCCTCGACCTGCGTCAGGTCCAGCTTGCCGGCGAGGAAGGCGCGGCGGGTGAAGTCGCCCGGCCCGGCGGGGGCGAGGCCGTCGATGCGCCCGAGCGCCAGCCCGACCGCCTCGACCGTCGCCCGACCGCCATGGAGGTGGAGCTCGACCAGGTCCTCGCCGGTATAGCTCGCCGGCGCCGGGAAGCGGATCGCGAGCCCGTCGTCGAGGATCTCGCCGGTCCCGGGGTCGCGGATTTCCACCCGCACCGCCCGCCGCGGCGCCGGCGCGGCGAGCCCGGTCAGGCGTTCGAGCGCGCCGGCGGCAAGCGGCCCGGTGATCCGGAACACCGCGATGGCGCTCCGCCCGGGCGCGGTGGAGAGCGCGAAGACGGTGGTAGGGCTCACCGGCCGTACCCGCCGAGGTTGAAATGCCGCCATGCACCGGATAGAATGACGGCATGATCGCCGACCTCGCCGGCTTTATCGGCCTCGCCGCCCTCATGGTGGCTCTCTTCGCCTGGATGCGTCTGGACATGGGCCGGATGGAAGAGCGCATCGCCGACCGCTTCGAGCGCCTGGAGGCGCGGGTGACGGCCATAGAGGTACGGCTCGCCGCGGTCGAGCACGGCCAGGCCAGGCTCGAAGGGTTGCTCGAAGGGCTGCGCGAGGCCATCGCCGTCCGCGCCGCCGCCCAGTAACCCGCCCGTCTTTTCCGCGACACGCGCCGCCGCCGCAGCGCCGCCTTGCGCGCGCGGGGACGCCGGCGGCACACTGGCCGTCCCCTCCGCCCCCGGGACCGACCGATGAACCGCCTCGCCGAAGAGACCAGCCCCTACCTGCTGCAGCATGCCGACAACCCCGTCCACTGGCACCCCTGGGGGGCGGCGGCGCTCGCCCGCGCGAAGGCGGAGAACAAGCCGATCCTGCTCTCGATCGGCTACGCCGCCTGCCACTGGTGCCACGTGATGGCGCATGAGAGCTTCGAGAACGACGCGATCGCCGCCCTGATGAACCGCTATTTCGTCAACGTCAAGGTCGATCGCGAGGAACGCCCCGACATCGACACGATCTACATGCGGGCGCTGCACATGATGGGCCAGCAGGGCGGCTGGCCGCTGACCATGTTCCTGACGCCCGACGGCGAGCCGTTCTGGGGCGGCACCTACTTCCCGCCGACCGGACGCTGGGGCAGGCCGGGCTTCGCCGACGTGCTGGAGGGGCTCGCCAGGGTGTGGCGCGAGACGCCGGAGAAGGCGGGCGAGGCGGCGGACAGCTTGCGGGAGCGCATCGCGGAGATGGCGCGCTCGGAGGCCGGCGCCCATATCCCGATCCAGGTCAACGACGAGGCGGCGCGCCGGCTGGCGGAGCAGTTCGACATGGTGGAGGGCGGGCTCGGCACCGCGCCCAAGTTCCCCAACCCGTCGACGCTCGAGCTCCTGTGGCGGGCCTGGCTCAGGAACGGCGACGCGGCGGCGCGGGACGCGGTGCTGCTCACCCTCGACAAGATGAGCCAGGGCGGGATCTACGACCATCTCGGCGGCGGCTACGCGCGCTATTCGACCGACGCGCGCTGGCTGGTGCCGCATTTCGAGAAGATGCTCTACGACAACGCGCAGCTGCTCGACCTGCTCACCGCGGCGTGGAAGGAGACCGGAAAGCCGCTCTACGAGGCGCGCATCCGCGAGACGGTGGGCTGGATCCTGCGCGAGATGATCGCCGGCGGCAGCGGGTTCGCGGCCACGCTCGACGCCGATTCCGAGGGCGAGGAGGGGAAGTTCTACGTCTGGACCGCCGAAGAGATCGACGCCGCGCTCGGGGCCGACGCGGCGCTGTTCAAGGCGGCCTACGACGTGACGCCGGAGGGCAACTGGGAGGGGAACGCGATCCTCCACCGGAACCACGCCGCGGGGCCGTTCGGGACGGACCACGAGGAGCGGCTCGCGCGCTGCCGGGAGACGTTGCTGGAGCTGAGGGCCGAGCGGATCCGGCCGGGCTGGGACGACAAGGTGCTCGCCGACTGGAACGGGCTCGCGATCGGCGCGATGGCCAACGCCGCCGCCGCGTTCGGCGAGCCCGGATGGCTGGAGGCGGCGGAGACGGCGTACCGCTTCGTGACCGGGACGATGGAGGCGGACGGCAGGCTGTTCCACTCGCACCGCGACGGGCGGACCAAGCATTCGGCGACGCTCGACGACTACGCCGCGATGGCCCGCGCGGCGCTCACGCTCCACGAGACGACCGGCGATCCGGACTGCCTCGCCCGGGCCCGCGCCTGGGTCGAGGCGCTGGATACGCATTACTGGGACGCGGACGGGGGCGGCTATTTCCTCACCGCCGACGACGCCGAGGCGCTGATCGTCCGCACCAAGTCGGCCGACGACGACGCGACCCCGTCCGGCAACGGGCTCGCGGCGGAAGTGCTGGCCAGGCTCTGGCTGGTCACCGGCGAGACGCGCTACCGCGACCGGGCCGAGGCCGCGATCGCCGCCTTCTCGGGCCAGATCAACCGCAACTTCTTCCCGCTGGCGACCCTGATGAACGCGAGCGAGCTGTTGCAGCAGGGCGCCCAGGTCGTCGTCGCGGGCGAGCCCGGCGCCGACGACACGCGGGCGCTCCACGCCGCCGCGATCCGCGCGCCCGCGGTGGCAAGGGTGGTGACCGTGGTGGGACCGGGGACGGAATTGCCCGCCACCCACCCCGCCCACGGCAAGGGCCCGGTCGACGGCAAGGCGGCGGCCTATGTGTGCGTCGGGCAGACCTGCTCGCTGCCGGTGACGGACGCGGACGGGCTGCGCACGGCGATGGCAAGGGGGTAGGGCGGTGGAGCGCACGGTCGATACCCCGCTCGGCCCGCTCGCGCTTCAGGCCCGCGACGGCGCGCTGACCCGGCTCGGCTGGGGCCGGGCGGCGCGCGAGGACGAATCGAACCTGCTGACCCAGGCGGCGGCCGAGCTCGCGGCCTATTTCGCGGGCGAATTGCGCGACTTCGACCTCCCCGTCGCGCCCGACGGCACCGCGCACGACCGCAGGGTCTGGCGGGCGATGCGGGACATCGCGCCGGGCGAGACTCGCACCTACGGCGAGATCGCCCGCGCCATCGGCTCCGGCGCGCAAGCCGTCGGCAACGCCTGCGGCCGCAACCCGATCCCCATCGTCATACCCTGCCACCGCATCGTCGCCGCGAACGGCGCCATCGGCGGCTATTCGGGACAGGGCGGGGCGGAGACCAAGCGGTTCCTGCTGCGGTTGGAGGGGGCGGGCGTCAGGTAGGGTCGCGGCGCCTGCAAACCGGCCCCGTCACCCCGTCCCCTGCCGTGCCCGCACATAGCTTTCGAGCACGCGGTTGATGCGCGTCTGGTAGCCCTTGCCGGGCGCCCTGAAATGGTCGAGCACCGAGCGTTTGACGCGGATGGTGATCTGCTCGGTCGGGTCGGGTTCGACGAGTTCCGCCTCGCGCCAGAAGGTTTCGTCCAGTTCCGGAATGTCGCTGAAGTCGATGTCCGCGTCCTTCACCGCCGCGATGCGGTCCGGGGTCAGCGGTTTGTCGTGTCCGGTCATCGTGGCCCCCCTCACGCCGGGTCGAAGGCGATGCGGAGCCGGGTGCCGGTCGCGCGGGCGAACTTCTCCAGCGTGCGGGTGGACGGGCGCGCCCGGCCGCTTTCGAGCCGCGCCACCACGGATTGCGTCGTTTCCATGCGTTCGGCCAGCTCGCTCTGCGTAAGTCCCGCGCGGCTCCGCGCTTCGATCAGCGCGCGGGCCACCTCGAACTCCGGGCCGAGTCGGTCATAGGCCGCCCGATATTCCGGGTCCTCGCTCCATTTCTCGTGCAGATCGGCAACCCTGGTCATGTCATCGCCTCCTTCGCACGCCGCAACGCCAGCTCGATCTCCCGTCGCGGCGTTCGCCGGGTCTTCTTCACAAAAACCCGAACGACCACAACCCGCCTTTCAGCGGCAGCCACATAGAGCGCCCGGGAGATTCCGTCTCGCCCGCTCAGCCGCATTTCCCACACCGGCCCGGACAAGTGCCTGACATGCGGAGCGCCCATGCGTTCCAGGCCGACCGACGCGATCAATTGACAAATCCGCGCGAACCGCGCCCGCATGTCCGCCGGCAGCGCGCCGAGTTCCCTGTCCACAGTCTCGTTAAGGGTCTCGACGCTCCACTCCATCGACTGTCATGGTATCGCTAATTTGCTATATAAGCAAAGGATATTTCCCGTTCACGGTTTCGGCCCTTCGCATGGCGCGAAGCCCCCCGTCCTTGCCCCCCTTCCGCCCGCTTGCTAGCGTCCTCTCCACACGCCCCCGAAGGAGAAAACCCATGTTCGGAGCCGATTTCCCGGTCGTTCCCGAGCGCATGGCGCTGATCAACGTGGACATGCAGAACTGCTTCGTCCACGGCTATCCGGTGTCGGCGCCGGACGGGCTCGAATTGCAGGAACGCATCAACCGGCTCGCCGCGGCGTGCCGCGCGGCCGGGATTGCGGTGGTCCATTGCAGCCACGTGGTGCGCCCGGACGGCTCCAATATCGGCGTGATGGGCGAGCTGATCCCGCCGGTGCGCGAGGGGATGATCGACAAGGGGTCGCGCTCGGCCGCGCTCCATGACGGGCTCGCGGTCGAGGAGGGCGACATCCTCCTCGACAAGCCGCGCTTCGGCGCCTTCCACGGCACCGACCTCGAGATGGTGCTGCGGGCGCGCGGCATCGACACCGTCGTCGTCACCGGCATCGCCACCAACGTGTGCTGCGAGACCACCGCGCGCGAGGCCAACGTGCGCGACTTCCGGGTCTTCTTCCTGTCCGACGGCACGTCCACCTTCGCGATGGGCGAGCTGTCGAAGGACGAGATCCAGAAGGCGACGCTGACGACGCTCGGCGCGTGCTTCGCCCAGGTGCTCGGCGTCGACGAGATGATCGCCAGGATCGAGGCCGCCGCGTCCCGCCCCGCCGCGGCCGAATAGGCGGGCCCCTGGAATACCCTGGAGGACGCATGCGCGCACCGATCCGAGGCAAGCCCGACCTGCCCGATGCGCCGGTACCGAGAGAGGGCCGGAACTTCGTTCTGGACAAGGACCTGCGCGGGTTCCTGAAGACGAACGAGGACGTCGTCACCGTCGTCACCAAGCCGGTCAGCATCCAGCATGTCGGCGCGGTCGCCGCGCAGAGCGAGAATCCGATCCTGTTCGAGAACATCGTCGAAAAGCCCGGCTTCCGGGTGGTCGACATCCTGGTCAAGAACCGCAACCTGCAGGCCCGCGCGCTCGGCGTCGCCGAGGACGAGTTTCTCAAGACCCTCGCCTACCGGCTGCGCCAGCCGCCGCGCGGCACGGTCGACGTGGCGACCGGTCCGGTCAAGGAGGTCGTCCTTACCGGCGGCGATGTCGACATTCGCCGATTGCCGATCTGCTACCAGTCCGACGCCGACCCCAACCCGATGATGACCTGCATGAGCTGGGTGCGCGATCCGCTGACCGGCCACTACAACGTGATGAACGCGCTGACCACCGTCACCGGGCCAAATACCGGGTTCAGCCTGTTCGTCTCGCGCGACACGACGGTCATCTTCCAGCGATACCGGGAGATGGGGGTGACCGAGGTGCCCATCGCCTTCGTCGCCGGCGTGCCGCCGGCCTGGGAGATCATGGGCAACTATGCCGGCGTCCACATGGACTCGTGGGGCGAGACCGACATGTTCGGCACCGTCATGGACCAGGACGTCGAGATGGTGCCGTGCGAGACCGTCGACCTCACGGTTCCGGCGATGGCGGAAATCGTGGTCGAAGGCCTCCTGCGGCTCGGCGAGACCTCGGTGATGGATTGCGGCCCCAACCCGCAGATGTACGGCATCCCCGCCCGGGCGCCCCAGCCGCCGGTCACCTTCACCGCGATCACGATGCGCAAGGACCGGCCGATCTACCGGGCGGTGCAGACCGTCCCCGAGACCGACCACCAGATCTTGCCGCGGCTGTGCCACGAAGCCGTGCTCTACAACCGCCTCTGCGAGATGGGGGTGGAGGTCGTCGACGTCCGCTTTCCCACCTGGGGCGGGGCGATGTCCTGCATCGTCAAGATCGCGGGAACGCCGCGCGAAGGCGTCGTGACCGATGCGCTGCTCGCGGCGATGAGCACGCCCTACAACAACGCCAAGCTGGCCGTCGCCGTCTCGGAGGACACCGACCTCGACGACCCGGGCTCGGTCTATCACGCGATCGCGACGCGGTCCGACCCGGCGGTCGATGCGAGCATCGTGGCCCGGACAAGGGGGCATCCCGGCGACCCGTCGGCCACGCCGATCGCCGGCGATCCGTTCAACCGCGTCTCCGGCAAGATGGCCATAGACGCGACGGTGAAGAGCCGCCTGGAGCCGTCGGACTTCGACCGCGTCTGGCCCCGGGGATGGGGCGAGGTCGATATCGCCGATTACCTCGACTGACTCCGCGGGCCTGGGCGGGCCGCCCCCTCACCCGCTTTTCTCACGAGCGGCGGGCGCTTCTTGTATCCAACGCGCGGGAACGGTTGCGCGACAAGGGCTTGCCCGCTCGCCGGCGGAACCCGCGAAGCGCACAGTCTGCCGTCCGCCCCGCCGTCACCCCGGCCTTGAGCCGGGGTGACAGCTTTGAGGTCGGCCGCGGTGCGGGCTTTGCGTCGACCCTTGGTGAGAAATGCGGGGTCAGGCGCGGCGGCCCGACCCCATCGCTTTCCCCCACCGTCATGCCCGGACTTGTTCCGGGCATCCACGTCTTGCGGCATCGCGGTATAAGCGGGCGCGGGCGAGGCGGCGGAGGGACGTGGATGCCCGGAACAAGTCCATTGCTGTCCGGTTTAGCTTCGGAACGGACTCTGTGCCGACAGGCGAGGCCGTTTCCGCCCCTCCGCTGTCACCCCGGACTTGATCCGGGGTCCAGGAAAACCGGGCGAGAGCGGTGCCTGTGGCCCTGGACCCCGGATCAAGTTTCGATGATGTTGGGCTAATGTCATCTAATTGACTGTAGTTATTGACTAATTTTTGCGCCATCAGGCTGCACAAGACCGGAATCACCGGATCGGTCATCAAGTGGAA
Organism: Defluviicoccus sp.; assembly: GCA_028820505.1. Taxonomy (GTDB): domain Bacteria; phylum Pseudomonadota; class Alphaproteobacteria; order MPNO01; family MPNO01; genus MPNO01. The sequence goes on along the minus strand of JAPPIT010000126.1, from coordinate 1,444 downwards.
TGCGGATTTTTTCAAAGTCAGGACGGCCCCTGGCGGCGCGAGACGCCGGATTGCAATTTTCGAGCCGCGAACCCGGATCCGTTCCGTCTGGCCGTGGAGGTAAGCGTTCGGCTCCCGGGAGATGAGCGCGACGGCAGGCTGGCCCGATCGGTGCGAAGGTCGAGGCTTACCTCGGAGCTGCATCATTCCGGTGGCGACCGCGTGTGTTCCGTTCCCCGGATACCGCACGGGTTCGGTAAGCGTTTCGTCGTCCCGTGAGTGCTGGTCGGCTGGTGAACTGAGGAGCCTATGCGCTTCCAACCGAACCCTAGCCAACCTTGCACCAACAATCCTCGTAGCACTCAAAGCCGCAAAGATCCTTGGGTATTGTCATGGTGCGTTTGTTACCCTCGCGGTCAGGCTTGGGCGTCGCGCAATGACAGCGAACTTCCTCGGTGGTGAGGACTAGAAACCGGCTGCGCTGCTCGCATCTCTGTAGGAGGACAACGACCATAACATCGAAACCCATATCGCCGTTGACCTTCACAGGAGTGCTCTGTGGCCAGTCAATCGCCTTCACCTCGACTTTCTTGGTACCGCCGCATGGTTCAACAACAAGAATGTCCCAGCCCCGTTGAGTTCGACCGTGAGCCAGATACGCGTCGATGTGCCTCTTGAGGAGCTCCCCGAGGACCAGGTGCTCCCCAGCTGCGGCATGAAACGTGCGATCTGAGGAAGGCATTGTCCCGTGACCCTCTTTGAACACGGCCACCTTATCCTAGCTTCAGCATTGCCACTCGTGTCAAAACCCCGAACACGCGGGACGACCGAACCGTTACTCATCCCCCGGAACCCGAAGGCTTACCCGTGGAGACTTGATCCGCCTGCCGATTTGGTTCTGTCTGTCCGATTATCATGGTGGCGATTCTAGCGGGTGGGCGCACGTTGCCAATCCCTTCCGAGAAGCCGGAGTCAGGCGTCCTTGTGGGGCTTGTCGAACGGCGTGTCCCGGTTGTAGTGACCGCGCCTCTGGGTTGTCCCGACATGAGTCCAGCCCGATGCCCTGTAGACGGCATCGGTATCGCGCGGGGTCTCGACGAAGGTCTCGATGACCACGGGCGTGATGTTGCAGCGCTCGGTCAAGTCCCCGGGCAGGCGGCGCCGCACGATGGCAGGGATGTGCGAGCCGAGGTGCGGGATCCCGACCCAGGGAAGGATCGGAAAGCGCGCGGTCCCGAAAGCGGGGCCCGCTTGTGTCGGCCTCGAAGCGACCGTCAGCGACCCGCTTTTGTCGCGAATCGTCGAACTGCATCCCTTAGATACCAAAGAATCACAGTTTGGCGGAGACTCTTGTGCCTTTTTCACGAATTCTGCTATAACTCTGTAACCTTCTGGACAAAGAGGAGCTGGAAAGATGCTGCTGCGCTTCGCCGTCGAGAACCACCGCTCCATTCGCGAGCGACAA
>JAPPIT010000096.1 GCA_028820505.1 Defluviicoccus sp. | reverse complement strand
ACCCATCCGGGGGAAGCCGGGCGACGGCGGTGCCTGTGGCCCTGGACCCCGGCTCGAGGCCGGGGTGACAACGGGAGGGCAGATGCGTGCGGGCCGCAATCCGTGTCCCGATCCGGCGGAAGAGCCGGAAACCCGCCCGTGCCAACGCCTTGCGCCGGGTCCGCCAAAGTTAAACCGGACAGCAATGGTATCGTTCCGGGCATGACGGTCGGGAGAGAGGCGTGCCGGACAATACCCGCCCCGCCCGACATCGTCCCCGCCCATCGGCACACAGCCCGCGCCGAAATTCCAAACCGGACAGCAGTGGAACGAGTCCAGGCATGACGACGTATGGGAAAGGCTGCAGCGGAGGGACCGTGCTTCGGTCCCTGAGTATGCGAAGGACCTTCGGAAACACGATACTGGCCCCGATCTTTCGCCAAGGACCGGGAAAAAGCCCACACCGTAGTTGGACACAAGAAGCGCCCGCCGCTCGTGACAAATGTGGGCTGGCTAGTCCTTCAGATCTTCCCAGAGTCCTTTCACCCTGGAGAAGAAACTCTCCGATTCGGGGCTGGTGGCGTGCTCGGCGCCCTCGCCTTCGGCTTCGAACTCGCGCAGCAAATCCTGCTGGCGCTGCGACAGGTTGACCGGGGTTTCCACCTGGATTTCCACCAGCATGTCGCCGCGTCCGCGCCCGTGCAGCCCGGTCATGCCCTTGCCCCGCAGCCGGAACTGGCGCGAGGACTGGGTTCCGCGCGGGATGGTCATCTTGGCGAGCGTGCCGTCGATCGTCGGCATCTCGACGGTGCCGCCGAGGGCGGCGGTGGTCATCGGGATCGGCACCTGGCAAAACAGCGTGGTCCCGTCGCGTTCGAACAGGCGGTGCGGCCTTACCGACACGAAAATGTAGAGATCGCCCGGGCTCGATCCCAGCATGCCCGCTTCGCCTTCGCCGGCGAGGCGGATGCGGGTCCCGTCCTCGACGCCCTGCGGTATCGTGACCGCGAGCGTCTTTTCCCGCCGCGTCCGCCCCGTGCCGGCGCAACTCCGGCACGGATTCTCGATCGTCCGGCCGGCGCCCTGGCAGGTGGGGCAGGTACGCTCGATGGTGAAAAAGCCCTGCTGGGCCCGGACCTTGCCATGTCCGTGGCAGGCCGCGCAACTCGTCGGCCCGCTGCCCGGCGCCGCGCCGGAGCCGTCGCACGTGTCGCAGGTAACCGAGGCCGGAATCTTGATCCTCGTCTCGCTGCCCCGGTAGGCCTCTTCGAGAGAGATCTCCATGTTGTAGCGAAGATCGTCGCCACGCGAGCGGGTATTGCGCCTGCCGCCCATGAAGTCGCCGAACATCTCGTCGAAAATGTCGGCGAAGCCCGAGCCGAAATCGAATCCGCCCCCCGGCTGACCGCCCGGCGCGCCGCCTTCGAAAGCGGCATGGCCGAACCTGTCATAGGCGGCGCGCTTCTGGTCGTCCTTGAGGACGTCGTATGCCTCGTTGACCTGCTTGAATTTATGCTCGGCCTCGGTGTCGCCCGGGTTGCGGTCGGGGTGGTACTGCATGGCGAGCTTGCGGTAGGCCTGCTTCAGCGCATCCGCGTCGGCCTCCCGCGCGACACCGAGCGTGTCGTAATAGTCCTCTTTGGCCATGCAGCTCGACCCGTTCCAGATGCCGCCGGCGGCGCGGCCCGCGGCCTAATGCGCCGGACGCGGCGCCGGGGAGGAAAAGGGCTTACGCCGACTTGTCCCTGCGTTCTTCGTCGACCTCCTCGAAATCGGCGTCGACGATCGTCGCATCGTCCTCGTCGGCCCGGTTCGAGGGATCCGCCCCCGGCGCGTCCGCTTCGGCCTGACCGGCTTCTTCTTCCTGCTGGGCCTTGTACATGGCCTCGCCGAGCTTCATCGCCGCCTGGGCCAGGGTCTCGCTCTTGGCGCGGATGTCCTCGACGTCCTCGCCCTCCATCGCCGTCTTCAGCGCGGCGATCGCGTGCTCGATCCCGGTCTTCTCTTCCGCGGGCACCTTGTCGCCGTACTCGGCGAGGTTCTTCTCCGTCGTGTAGATCAGGCCGTCCGCCTGGTTGCGGGTCTCGACCGCTTCCTTGCGCGCCCTGTCGTCGGCGGCGTGCATCTCGGCGTCCTTGACCATCTGCTCGATATCGGCGTCCGAAAGCCCTCCCGATGCCTGGATGCGGATCGCCTGTTCCTTGCCGGTCGCCTTGTCCCTGGCGCCCACATTGACGATGCCGTTGGCGTCGATGTCGAACGTGACCTCGATTTGCGGCATTCCCCGCGGCGCGGGCGGAATGCCCTCCAGGTTGAACTCGCCCAAGAGCTTGTTGTCGGCCACCATCTCGCGCTCGCCCTGGAAGACCCGCACGGTGACGGCGTTCTGGTTGTCCTCGGCGGTCGAGAAGACGTTGCTCTTCTTGGTCGGGATGGTGGTGTTGCGGTCGATCAGCCGGGTGAACACGCCGCCGAGCGTCTCGATGCCGAGCGACAGCGGGGTCACGTCGAGCAGGAGCACGTCCTTGACGTCGCCCTTCAGCACGCCGGCCTGGATGGCCGCGCCCACCGCGACCACCTCGTCCGGGTTGACGCCGCGGTTGGGGTCCCTGCCGAACAGGGACTTCACCGTTTCCACGATCTTCGGCATGCGGGTCATGCCGCCCACGAGGATCACCTCGTCGACCTCTCCCGCCGAAAGCCCAGCATCCTTGAGAGCCGCCTTGCAGGGTCCGACGGTCCGTTCCACCAGATCGTCGACCAGCGCTTCCAGCTTGGCGCGGGTGATCTTGATGTTGAGGTGCTTCGGCCCGGACTGGTCGGCGGTGATGAAGGGCAGGTTGACCTCGGTCTGCTGGCTGCTGGAAAGCTCGATCTTGGCCTTCTCGGCGGCCTCCTTGAGCCGCTGCAGCGCAAGACGGTCCTGGCGCAGGTCGATCGCCTGGTCCTTTTTGAACTCGTCGGCCAGGTAATCCATGATCCGGCTGTCGAAATCCTCGCCGCCGAGGAAGGTGTCGCCGTTGGTCGACTTGACCTCGAACACCCCGTCGCCGATCTCGAGGATCGAGATATCGAACGTGCCGCCGCCGAGATCGTAAACGGCGATCGTCCCCGACCCCTTCTTCTCCAGCCCGTAGGCGAGCGCGGCCGCGGTCGGCTCGTTGATGATGCGCAGCACCTCGAGCCCGGCGATCTTTCCGGCGTCCTTGGTCGCCTGGCGCTGGGAATCGTTGAAATAGGCCGGGACCGTGATCACCGCCTCGGTCACGTCCTCGCCGAGATGGGCCTCGGCGGTTTCCTTCATCTTCTGCAGGATGAAGGCGGAAATCTGGCTCGGCGAATAGGTCTCGTCCTGGACCTCGATCCACGCGTCGCGGTTGGCGGCCTGAACGATCTTGTAGGGGACCAGGTCCTGATCCTTCTTGATGATCGGATCGTTGAAGCGCCGCCCCACCAGGCGCTTGATCGCGAACAGCGTATTGGTCGGATTGGTCACCGCCTGGCGCTTGGCCGGCTGGCCCACCAGGCGCTCCTTCTCGTCGGTGAACGCCACCATCGACGGCGTGGTGCGCGTTCCTTCGCTGTTCTCGATCACGCGCGTGTCCGATCCGTCCATGATGGCAACGCACGAATTGGTCGTGCCGAGATCGATCCCTATGGCCTTGCCCATTTCAGTCCCCAATTTTGCAGCGGACGCCAAAGGCCCGTGCCGGCGCCCGCGGCATCCCCGAACGTTCCACGCGTTGGCGCGTGTCGATGACTGCGGATATATAGGGTCGGGGAACAGGCGGTACAACCTGTCCCCTCGCCCCTCGAAAGCGCGCCCGATGATCGTTTCCGCGAGCTATCGAACCGATATTCCGGCCTTCTACGGCACGTGGTTCATGCGGCGGGTGCGGGCGGGGTCCTGTACGGTCGGGAACCCCTACGGCAGGCCCTACACCGTGCGCCTCGACCGCGAGGCGGTCTCGGGCTTCGTCTTCTGGACGCGGAACGCCGGCTCCTTCCTGCCCGTGCTTCGCCGTCTGGCGTCGGACGGGTATCCGTTCGTCGTCCAGTACACGATCAACGCCTATCCCCGCGTTCTCGAAGCCTCCGTCATCGACCCCGCCCGCGCGGCGGAGCAGATACAGGCGATCGCCCGGGAGTTCGGGCCGCGGGTCGTCGTCTGGCGGTACGACCCCGTCATCGTCACGAATGCGACGCCGATCTCCTCCCATGCGGCGCGGTTCGCGCGGCTGGGCGAGTCCCTGGCCGGCGCGGTCGACGAGGTCGTCGTTTCCTTCGCGAGCTTCTACCGCAAGACGCGGCGGAACCTCGGCCGCGCGGGCGGGGTCGACGGGCTGGACTGGGCCGACCCGCCCGCGGAACGCAAGCGGGAGACGATCGCCCGGCTCGCCGGAATCGCCGGAACGTTCGGGATGAAGCTCACCGTCTGCGCCCAGCCGGAGCTCGCCGCCGGCGGCGCGGGCGAGGCAAGCTGCATCGACGCCGCGCGGATGAGCGATGTCGCCGGGGTCCCGATTGAGGCGAGGCTCAAGGGCAACCGGCCGGGGTGCCGGTGCCACGAATCGCGCGACATCGGCGCCTACGACACCTGCCCGCACGGCTGCATCTACTGCTATGCCGTCTCCAGCCCCCGCGCCGCCAGGGCGCGGCACGCGCGCCACGACCCCGACGGGCCTTCGCTCGGCTGAACCCGTCCATCCCGCATTTCTCGGTGCGTCGAGGAACGGCGCCGACCCCAAGCCTGAGGCGGCGCTCTCTCGCCGTCGACATAGGCATCGGGTAGACAAATCGCTACCGGGTCGACATTCCCGCTCTTCAAATGCCGAGCGAGAATGTCGACCTTTGCCGACTCGACCCGCCTGTCGACATTGCCGTCGGCAAATGCCGACCGTGCGCGCGCGGCGCCGGGGAGTCGGCATATCCGATCCGCGGGTCGGCATTTCGCGGAACCCCTCCGTCACGAGGAGCGCCGGGTCGGTGGCGATGGCGGTCGCATGCATGATCCTGTCCTCAATATGGCGGGCGCGAGACCCGCGGCGTTTTTTCCGTTCTTCCGTCATGCCCGGACTCGTTCCACTGCTGTCCGGTTAAGATGGGGCGGACCCGGTGCAGGGCGTTGGCACGGGCGGGTTTCCGGCCCTTCCGCCGGATCGGGACACGGATCGCGGCCCGCCCACACCCGCCGTCCTTTTCCCCCGGTCGTCACCCCGGACTTGATCCGGGGTCCAGGGAAGCCGGGCGAGGGCGGTGCTTGTGGGCCTGGACCCCGGATCAAGTCCGGGGTGACAACCGGGGGGCGGAGACGGCCTCTCTCATGGGCCCGGAAACCGCGCTGAAAAGCTAAACCGGACAGCAATGGACTCGTTCCGGGCATCCACGTCCCTCCACCGCCTCGCCCGCGCCCGGTTCGCACCGCGATGCCGCAAGACGTGGATGCCCGGAACGAGTCCGGGCATGACGGCGAGGGAACAGGCAGGGCGGTGTGCCCGGCAACGGAAAGGGGCGCCGGCATCTCCGGCGCCCCCACTTCCCCACTGTGCGAAATATGGTATCGAACGCGTCCCCGGTCAAGGGCAATTTTCTCTTTTAGATCATTTTTTTGGTTTCTGGAAATCCCGGCTAGCCGTTGCGGGCGCCGTAGAACTCGTTGATGCCGAGCGACTCGCGGAATTCCATCGTCACCTGCCCTCCGGCCGCGCCCGCCGGCGGCGTGCCGGTGGCGTCGGCGAGGCGGACGAAGCCGTGGAACGCGGCGGCGATGGCCGCCGCGTCGATCATCGCCGGCTCTCCCAGCGCCTCGACGAGGGCGTCCCTCAGCTCCGCCGTCCGCGCGGTATCGCGCAGCGTCACGGCCTCGGCGAAGGCGTGCAGCAGCGTTCCGCCCTCGATTCCCCCGTCGCCGGTCGCCGCGCCGGTGACCGCGTTGAGGTCGAACTCGGCGCCCGAAACTTCTGTGCTCGCACGGAGCATGAACGCATGGGCGCTGGTTCAGTAGACGCATTGATGAAGCGCGGATACCCGGCCGGCCACCAGCTCCATCTGCATCCGGTCTATCGCGCGGACGTCCGTCGCGAAATCGGTCATCTCGCTGCCGGGCAGATAGTGGACCTCCGCGAGGTCCCAGTAGTCGCGCTTGGCCTGCGGGACCAGCGACAGCGCCTTGACCACCGGCGAGGCCGTGGGTCCGTACAGATCGCCGTCGCTTTCCACGACGTCCTCGGGCTGGACCAGGCTGATCCAGGCGTCGTGGCGCCTCGCGCCCGGGGCGCGGTAGCCCGTCGGCGCGCCCGCCACCGGCTCGGGAAGGTCGAACGGCGCGAGGTCGAGCGACCGGCGGAAGGTGTCGATGACCATAACGATGCAGACGATGCTGACGATCTCGACATAGACCTCCTCGCTCACCCCGGCGGCGAGGAGACCCTCCGTCCAGGCCCGGCTGAGGCGGCCCGGGTCCGTGGTCAGGCGGTGGACCAGCTCGACCTCGGCCGCGCTCAACAGGTCCGTCGCCTCGTGCTCGCCTTCCACCGCGAAGGGCGAGAGCGCCGCCTTGCGTTCGCGGTCGAGCGCGCAGTCCTCGGCGGCGCGGACTTCCGCCGCGACCGCCACGCGGCGGGCGCCGTCGAGCCAGGCGCCGGGCTCGGCGATCCGGCGCCAGGCGATGCGATGCGCCTCGACCAGCGTCTCGCGCACGCGGTAAGTCCCTTCGTAGCCGATCCCCGGCATGGTTCCTCCTGAAACTGCGGCCGTCGGCAGGATTTTAACATCGGGATCGGCGGCGCCAATGCGCCCGAAAACCGCTTGACCCGGGCAATTTCGAGGGACATTTGTGAATCCGGATTGGCGCGGATGCCGCCGGATGGAGGATATCGCCATGGCGACCGACAATGTGGAGGCGATCGGTTCGACCGCGGCGGCAGCCGTCAGCGGCGAGACGTTCGAACCGTCGATCGGTAATGCCCTTCCGCATTACCTGCCCCTCCTGGTCTTTCCTCTCATCGTCGTTGCCGCGATCTACGGCGGCTGGTGGATCGCCGCGCCGTTCGTTTTCTTCGCGCTCGCCGGCCCGCTCGACGAGGCGCTGGGCGCGGAAGAGCGGAACATGGATCCGGCCGCCACGCCGGACAATCGGCTGCTGGCCTATCATCTGCCGGTCTGGCTGTGGGCCGCTCTGTGGCCGCCGACGCTCGTGTTCGGGCTCTGGCAGATCCTCGTTTCCGGCGATCTGTCGGTCTGGGAAGGCGTGCTGATGGCGGTGGTGCTGACGACGGAGGCCCAGGCGGTCTTCATCGTCGGCCACGAGCTGATCCACCGGCGCTCGGTGTGGGAGCGCCGGGTGGGCGAGTTCCTGCTGGCGTCGGCGTCCTATCCCCAATACGCGACGGAGCACATCTACATCCATCACGCCCTCGTCGGCACGCCGATGGATTACGGCTCGGCGCCGAAGGGCCAGAGCTTCTGGAACTATTTCCCGCGCGAGGTGGCGAGCAACTTCACCGGCGCGTGGCGGGTCGAGCGCGAGCGGCTGGCGCGCCGCGGCCTGCCGGTCTGGCACTACGGCAATCCGTTCTGGCGCTACGCGATCGAGACCGGCTTCTGGTACGCGCTGATCTGGTGGATGGGCGGGTGGTGGGCCGTGCCGGTCTTCGCCGCGCTTTGCCTCGGCGTGGTCCTGTCGATGAAGCTCAGCAACTACATCCAGCATTACGGGCTGAGGCGCATCCGGCTCTCCAGCGGCCGGTTCGAGCGGGCCGAGCCCCGCCATTCCTGGAGCGCCAGCTGCAGGTTCAGCAACTGGATGTTCTACAACATGCAGCGCCACCCGGATCATCACGCGGCCTCGAACCGGCGCTACCCGGTGCTCCAGCACCGCGGCGGGGACGAATCGCCGCAACTGCCCGGAAGCTACGGCAGGATGTTCGCTCTGGCCGTGTTCCCGCGCCGCTGGTTCCGGACGATGGACCCGCTGGTCGACGAGTGGCGCGCCAAGTTCTATCCCGCGATCGAGGACTGGAGCGCTTACGACAGCCCGGCCTTCTACGCCCGTCCCGACTCCTTCGAGGTCATCGACGAGATCTTCTCGGCCGCGCCGCGCATGATCCCGCCGGTCAACCGCTCCCCCGGGCTGCTCGACGCTCTCGGCGATCGGGAATTCACCGATCTCGACCTGCCCAGGGGTTTCGGACCCGATCCCGAGACCGAGGCGATCGCCCGGCGCGGCCTCGCGCGTCTCTACTGGACGCACGAATACACCGTGGCCGAGATGACGCGGGAGATCGCCGACATCCCGGTCGTCAGCGTGGACGACACGGTGGAGACCGTGCGCAACTGGTCCGACGGCAAGGCGTTCCAGGTGGCCGTCCACGCGATCCGGGACAATTTGACGCAATCGGAGGCGGCGGTCGCGCTGTCCAATATCGCCGAGGCCTCGATCGCCGCCGTGCTGACCGCCGTCGAAGAGGATTTCGCCGCCCGTCGAAGCGCCGGGGCCGGGGGCGGTCTGGCAGTGGCCGTTCTCGGAGACCTCGCCAGCCGCGAGGCCGCGTTCGGCACCCCGATCGACATATTGTGCGTCCACGACGGCGGCGAGGCGGCCCATTACGAGAGCCTTTGCCGGGAGTTCGCCGATGCGCTCCGGGCGCTGTCCGAAGGCAGCCTGCTCTTCCCGCCGGTTCCGCCGGGACAGAGAATCAGGCCGGTCCGGTCGCTCGACGCGTTCGGGGAGCACCACCGGAGCAGGGGCATCGCCGGCGAGCTTCTGGAGCTCACCCGGGCGCGCTCTATCTTCACCTGCGGCGATGCGGAGGTGGCGGCCCGGTTCGACGCGGCGCGGCGGGCGGTTCTGGTCGACGGCGCGGTGCGCGGGATGCTGGTCGACGATCTGCGCAAGCCGGCCGGCGACGCGCCGAAACCCGGGATCGCCTCGATCGAGGACATGCGGGGCGGCCACCGCGACATCGAGCGCGCCGCCCGGCTCCTGCAACTGGCGCACGGCGCCGACGATCCGGAAGACCCGGCCCCCACCGCGGCCGCGATCTTCGAGACGGCGGGCAAGGGCGGCACGGTCTCCCCGGACGCGGCCGAACGGATGGCCGAGGCCGCCCAGCTCTGGCGGGGCCTGCGGGGCGCGCTCGGCCTCGCGGTCTACGACGGCGCGGCGGTCGGGACGGCGGGGAAGGAGGTCGGCGCCTTCGTCGCCCGGTCCTGCGGGGCGGGCGATATGGAGGCGCTGAACGCGAGGATCGCGGAGGTTGCCAACCGCGCGGCTGCGGATATCGATGCGTTGGCGGGGGTGAGCGGGAACTAGGGCGCCCCTTTCCGTCGTCCCGCACCCGCGCGGGACATTCTTTGGGTGCTATAGCCCATCCGCCTTCGTTCGAACCGCAGCGGTCCTCGCTTGGGTCTCCCCTCTTCCTCGTCATGCCCGGACTTGTTCCACTGCCGTCCGGTTTGGATTTCGGGCGGGCTGTACACCGATTGGCGGGGACGATGTCGGGCGGGGCGAGCATTCTCCGGCACGCCTCTCCCTCCCGGTCGTCATGCCCGGACTTGTTCCGGGCATCCACGTCCCTCCGCCG
>JAPPIT010000172.1 GCA_028820505.1 Defluviicoccus sp. | reverse complement strand
TCAACGAGCCGCGCTACGCCTCGCTCCCCAACATCATGAAGGCCAAGAAGAAGCCGATCGACCAGATCGCCGTCGACGAGCTCGGCGTCGACGTGGCGCCCCGGCTGGAGACGCTCAAGGTCGAGGATCCGCCGGCCCGGGCCGGCGGGCGCAAGGTGGAGAGCGTCGAGGAGCTGGTCGACAAGCTCAAGAACGAGGCGGGGGTGATCTGATGGCCTCGCTCGTCATCGCCGATCACGACGGCGCGGCGCTCGATCCGGCGACGCTGAACGCCGTTACCGCGGCGGCCGCGTTCGGCGGCGACATCGACGTCCTGGTGGCCGGCGGCGGAACGGAAGCGGTCGCCGGGGCGGCGGCGAAGATCGCCGGCGTCGCCCGGGTGCGTCACGCCGGCGACACGGCCTACGACCACCTGCTCGCCGAGGCCGTGGCGCCTCTGGTGGTGGAGCTCGCCTCCGACTATTCCGAAATCCTGTTTCCCGCCAACACGACGGGAAAGAACCTCGCGCCGCGGGTCGCGGCGCTGCTCGACGTCGCGCAGATCTCCGACATTACCGAAGTGGTCGCGCCGGACACGTTCGTGCGGCCGATCTATGCGGGCAACGCCATGGCGACCGTCCGGTCGCGCGATGCGGTCAAGGTGATCACGGTACGCGGCACCGCCTTCCCCGCCGCCGCCCAGGACGGGAACGCCCCGATCGAGCCGGTCGCGGCGGGCGACGGCCAGACGCTGTCGCGTTTCGTCCGTCAGGAGCTGTCGAAGTCGGAGCGACCGGAGCTCACCAGCGCCCGGGTCGTCGTCTCCGGCGGACGCGGCATGCAGTCTTCGGAGAATTTCCACCTCGTGGAGGGGATCGCCGACCGGCTCGGCGCCGCGGTCGGCGCCTCGCGCGCGGCGGTGGACGCGGGCTACCGGCCGAACGACTTCCAGGTCGGGCAGACCGGCAAGGTGGTCGCGCCTGAGCTCTACATCGCGGTCGGCATTTCCGGCGCGATCCAGCACCTGGCGGGGATGAAGGACAGCAAGGTCATCGTGGCCATCAACAAGGACGAGGAGGCGCCGATGGTCCAGATCGCCGATTACGGGCTGGTCGACGACCTGTTCAAGGCGCTGCCGGCGCTGGCGGAAGCGCTGGACAAGGCCGGGATCAAGCCGCGATGAACGCAACGGTGGCGAACCCGGTATCGATCGACTCGGTCGCAATCCGCAAGGTGGGCGTCATCGGCGCCGGCCAGATGGGGACCGGCATCGCCAATGTCTGCGCCGCGCACGGCCTGGATGTCGTGCTGGGGGATATTTCGCACGACCAGATCGGCAAGGCGCTGGATGCGATCTCGGCCAATTACGACCGCCAGGTCCGGCGCAACCGCATGACCGAGGCGCAGAAGGCGGAGGCGCTGGCGCGCATCGCGACGGGGACCGAATACCGCATCCTGTCGGACTGCGACCTGATCATCGAGGCGGCGACCGAAAGCGAGGAGGTCAAGCGGGAGATCTACAAGCGCATCGTCACCGAGATCAGGGACGATGCGATCATCGCCTCCAACACCTCGTCGATCTCGATCACCCGGCTCGGCGCGGCGACCGACCGGCCGGCGCGGTTCATGGGGATGCACTTCATGAACCCGGTGCCGGCGATGCAGCTGGTCGAGCTGATCCCCGGCATCGCCACCGCGAAGGAAACCTTCGACGCGATCGAGGCGCTGACCTTCGCGCTCGGCAAGACGCCGGTGAACTCGGAGGATTTCCCCGCCTTCATCGTCAACCGCATCCTGCTGCCGATGCTGAACGAGGCGGTCTACACGCTGCACGAGGGGGTCGGCTCGGTGGAGGCGATCGACAACGCCATGCGGCTCGGCGCCAACCACCCGATGGGTCCGTTGCAGCTCGCCGATTTCATCGGCCTCGATACCTGCCTGTCGGTCATGCAGGTGCTTTACGAGGGGCTCGCCGACACCAAGTACCGGCCCTGCCCGCTTCTGGTGAAGTATGTCGAGGCGGGCTGGCTCGGCCGCAAGTCGGGGCGCGGCTTCTACGATTACTCGGGCGACACCCCGACGCCGACCCGTTGAGTCGTTTTCCGGTCGGCATGGCGGCGCGAGCGGTCTACAATCCGCCCGAGCGACGACGAGCGCGACGCGGAGGCCGCGATGACCGATTACTGGCTCAACAAGCTGATGTTCGACCTTCAGGGTCCGGGCGGCAAGGAGCGCTGGCGCGACGACCGCGAAGCCGTACTCGACGCCTACCCGTTCCCGCCCGAGATGCGCCAGGCCCTGATCGACGACGATCTGGCGAAGATCCAGCCGCACGCCAACCCGTATCTGCTGCGGTTCTACCTGCTGATCTGCGGCTATGACGACGCGGGATCGATCGAGGCGTTGAGCGCGCTGGACGCGGGGAAGCAAGAGCGGGAGGCCGCGGCCAATGGCTGAATTCGTCGGCAGCTTCGCCGCTTCGCACGGACCCAACATCGCGCGCAACTGGGACACGCTGAAGGACGAGACCCGGGACTGGGTGGTCACCCGGTTCGCCGACCTCGGCAATCGCCTGAAGGCCGCCGAACCGGACGTGCTGGTGATCCATTCGACCGATCACTGGGTCAATTTCTTCCTCGACGTGATGCCCGCCTTCTGCGTCGGGATCGGCGCCGAGCACGAGGGGCCGCCGGAGCCCTTCATGAAGCCGGTCTACCCGCACGAGACGCTGCCGGGGCACGAGGGGCTCGGCCGCCATATTCTGGAGGAGGCCTTCGCGGCCGACTTCGATCCGGCCTATTCGATGCGGCTCAAGCTCGACCATGGGATGTGCGTGCCGATCTGGCAGTTCGGCCTCGATCCGGCGCTGCCGATCGTGCCGATCTTCATCAACCTGGTGGAGAAGCCCTTCCCCTCGCCCCGGCGCTGCCTCGCCTGGGGCCGGATGGTGCGCCAGGCGATCGAGAGCTACCCCGGCGACATCCGGGTCGCCGTGCTCGGCACCGGCGGGCTCAGCCATTCGATCGGCGAAACCACCATGGGGTGGATCGACGAGCCCTTCGACCACGCCTGCATCGAGCTGTTCCGCAACGCGCCCGACGACCGGCTCGCGACCGAGCTCGACGCGATGCTGGAGAACACCGGCAACGGCGGGGCGGAGCTGCGCGCCTGGGTGATCTCCCATGCCGCCGCGGGCAGCAAGGGGTTCGACATGGTCGACTACATCCCGATGCCGGAGGCGCTGATCGGTTGCTGTCTGGCGGAGTGGCGCGTCTAGCCGTCGATGTAATGCCGGACAAGGGCCAGGGCTTCGTCGGAGTCCCATTCCGCGTGGCCGGTGAGGCGGCCGAGCTCGCGCCCGTCCGCGCCGTAGAGCACCGAAGTCGGAAGCGCGCGCACCCCGGCGGCGCGCGCGGCGCGGGCCTTCAGGTCGTGAAACGCCGGCAGCCCGTCGAGATCGTGCTTCTCCAGGAACGGCGCCATGCGGGTCCAGCCGTCGCGGTCCTGGGAAAGCGCGAGCACGGTGAAATTTTCGCCGCCGAGGCGCGCGTTGAGGCGCTTCAGCGACGGCATCTCGCGGACGCAGGGGCCGCACCATGTGGCCCAGAAATTGACCAAAACGACTTTGCCGCGAAACCTTTCCAGCGTATAGCTCTTGCCGTCCCGGCCGGTGAACGCCGCGGTGGGCGCCGGCGGGCCCATCTCGGCGACGGCGAAATTCTCCATCCAGCCGGTGCGGGGCGGCGGAGCGGCCGCGGCATCGCCGGGGAGCAGAGACCAGCCGGCCGCGGCAACGAATAGGGCGACACAGGCGAGGGCGGCGCGGACCGCGTGCAGCCCGGCGTGTTTCGAGAGTCCATGAACGATACGGGATCTCATCGGAAGACCGGCCCCGGGGGCTCCTCCGCGCTCTGGGGGGGGCGCTTCTCCGCCGAACCCGGCGAGGTCATGGAGCGGATCAACGCCTCGATCGATTTCGACAGGCGGCTCTACGCCCATGATATAGGGGCCTCGAAGGCGCATTGCGAGATGCTTGTCGCGTGCGGGATCGTGGGCGAGGCCGACGGCGAGGCGATCCTCTCGGGCCTCGACAGGATTCTGGCGGAAATCGAGTCCGGCACGTTCGCGTTTTCGCGCCGGCGCGAGGACATACACATGAACGTGGAAGCGCGGCTGACGGAGCTGATCGGCCCGGCGGCCGGACGGCTCCACACCGCGCGGTCGCGCAACGACCAGGTGGCGACGGATCTCAGGCTCTGGCTGCGCGACACGATCGACGAGGCGGACGCGGCGCTTCGGGGGCTGCAGGCGGTCCTTGTCGACCGGGCGGAAGAGCACGCCGCGAGCGCGATGCCGGGCCTCACCCATCTCCAGGCGGCGCAGCCGATCACGCTCGGTCACCATCTGCTCGCCTATGTCGAGATGCTCGGGCGCGACCGCGGCCGGCTGGCGGATGCGCGCAGGCGGCTCAACGAATGCCCGCTCGGCGCCGCCGCGCTCGCCGGAACGCCCTACCCGATCGACCGCGACAGGACGGCGGCCGCGCTCGGTTTCGACCGGCCGGCGGCGAACGCGCTCGACGCCGTCTCGGACCGCGACTTCGTGCTCGAGTTCCTGGCGGCGGCGGCGATCGCGGCGTCCCACCTCTCGCGGCTCGGCGAGGAGCTGGTGCTCTGGTGCTCCGCGCAGTTCGGTTTCGTACGCCTCGGAGATGCCTTCACCACGGGCTCGTCGATCATGCCCCAGAAGCGGAATCCCGACGCCGCGGAGCTTGTCCGAGCCAAGACGGGCCGTATCGTGGGCGCGCTGACGACGCTCGCGATCGTCATGAAAGGGTTGCCGCTCGCCTATTCGAAGGACATGCAGGAAGACAAGGAGCCGCTGTTCGATGCGGTCGACACGCTCGGCCTCGCGGTCTCGGCGATGACCGGAATGATGCGGGATGCCGCGTTCGACACCGGCGCGATGCGCGAAGCGGCGGAGAAGGGGTTCGTGACCGCGACCGACCTCGCCGACTGGCTCGTGCGCGAACGCGACATGCCGTTCCGCGAGGCGCACCGGGTCACCGGCGCGTTGGTGAAATGCGCGGAGGAGGCGGGGTGCGACCTCGCGGACCTTCCGCTGGAGGCGCTCAAGTCCGTGGAGCCGGGGCTGACCGAGGAGGTTTACGACGTGCTCGACATCGACCGCGCGGTCGCCGCGCGCAACAGCCCGGGCGGCACCGCGCCGGAGCGCGTGCTCGATGGCGTGCGGAGCGCGCGGGAGCGGTTCCTGTGAGCCGGCGGCGCACCCTCCGGTTTCTGGCCGGCGCGCTGGCGGCCTGCCTCGCGGCCGCTTGCGGCGTGAAAGGCGATCCCGAGTTGCCGGAAGGGCAGAAGGACTCGTATCCGCGGAAATATCCCTCCGGCCCGCCGCCCTCATGAGCGTTTTCGCCTATCGGGACGGGCGGCTTCATGCCGAAGGGGTCGCGCTGGAAACGATAGCGGAGACCTGCGGCACGCCCGTCTATGTCTATTCCCAGACCGCGATGGAGGACGCCTACCGCGAGTTCGCCGGCGCGCTGGCCGGTCTCGACGCGAAGATCTGCTACGGGGTCAAGGCCAACGCCAACCTCGCGGTCATCCGGACCCTCGCCCGCCTGGGCGCCGGCGCGGATGTCGTCTCGGGCGGGGAACTCGCCCGCGCCGTGGCGGCGGGCGTCCGCCCGTCGGACATCGTGTTCTCCGGCGTCGGCAAGACCCGCGACGAGATGGCGCAGGCGCTGACAGCAGGAATCGGCCAGTTGAACGTGGAGTCGGAGGCCGAACTCGCGGCTCTCGGCGAGGTCGCGCACGGTCTCGGCGCGACCGCGCCCACGGCGCTCCGCGTCAATCCGGACATTGCCGCGGACACCGCGGACAAGATCGAGACGGGCCGTTACGAGCACAAGTTCGGCATTCCGATCGAGGATGCGGCGCGGGTCTATGAACAAGGCTGCCGGACGCCCGGCATCCGCATGGTCGGGCTCGCGATCCATATCGGCTCGCAGATCCTGGATCTGTCTCCGTTCCGAAGCGCCTTCGCGGCGCTCGCGGCTTGCGTGCGCGGGCTCAGGCGCGCGGGATTTGCCGTCGAGCGTCTCGACCTCGGCGGCGGGCTCGGCATCGCCTATATCGACGAAACGCCTCCGGGCCTCGGGGATTTCGCCGATATCGTCCGCGACACCGTGGGCGCGCTGGGTTGCGGAATCGTGGTCGAGCCCGGACGGCGCCTGGTGGGCAACGCGGGGCTCCTGCTGACCAGGGTCCTCTATTCGAAGGAAACGCCGGAAAAGCGGTTCGTGATCGTCGATGCCGCGATGAACGACCTGCTGCGCCCGACGCTCTACAGGGCCGAGCACGGGGTCGTCCCGGTTGCCGCGCGCGCCGGGGGGGAGGAGACCCGCCGGGTCGACGTGGTCGGACCGGTCTGCGAAACCGGCGACTATCTCGCGCGCGGGGTTGAGCTGCCGATGTTGGCGGAGGGCGATCTCGTCGCGATCGAGGGCGCGGGCGCGTACGGCGCGGTGATGGCGTCCCAGTATAATGGCCGCGGGCTGATCGGAGAGGTTATGGTTCACGGCGATGCGCACGCGGTGATCCGCCCGTTTCAGGAACCTGCTATACTCCAGGCGCTGGACCGCCTGCCGGGCTGGCTCGAATAGGGAGGCCGGGGCGGAGAGCGCGGACCGGGGCGAGGTTCGATGGCCCGTCTTTCGGGACAAGACCGAAGCGAGGAGAGACAGCCGCCGCGATACGGCGGCAAGCTTCTGCTCGCCCGCGCGTCCATGGTCTGGGAACAGGTTTGGCGCGGCCTCTGGCCGGCGCTTTCGGTCGCGGTCCTGTTCCTCGCTCTTGCGCTCTTCGGTGTCCTCCCGCTGCTGCCGGGCTGGCTGCACGCCGTGGCGCTCGCGGCGTTCCTCGTGGGGGCGGCAGTTCTGCTGTGGTTCGGCCTTCGCCGGATTTCCGTACCGGGCGCCGACGCCGGGCGCCGCCGGCTGGAACGCGTCAACGCGCTGCCGCATCGCCCGCTCCAGACGCTCCAAGACGACCTCGCCGAGGGTCTCGGCGATGCCGATTCCGAAGCGCTCTGGCGGGAACACCGGCGGCGCGTAGCGGCTTCGACCCGGGATATCAGGGCCGGAATTCCCAGCCCCGAGGTCGCGGCGCGCGATCCGATGGCGTTCCGGTTCGCCGCGGCCCTGCTTGCGGTCGTCGCCGTATCGGTCGCCTGGCCGGACGCGGGCAAACGGCTGCGCGAAGCGCTGACCCCCACCTTTTCGGGCGGCGCCGCGGTCCCGCAACCGGCCCTTGAGGTCTGGATCACGCCGCCGGCCTATACCGGCGAAGCGCCGATCTTCCCCAGGCTTCCGTCCGCCGGAACGGAATCGGCGGGGAGCGAAGACAGCCCCCTGCCAGCCGTCGCGCCGCCGATCCGGGTGCCGGCGGGCAGCCTGCTCACCGCGCGGCTGGCCAACGCACCGGGCAAGGCGGAGCTGGTGCTCGGCGTTTCGCGGATGCCGTTCGAACGCGTCGATGCGGGGAACGCCTCGGTCGAAGCGCCGGTCGAGGCGTCGGGTCGTCTCGCCGTGGAGATCGACGGGGACGTTCTCGCGGACTGGCGGATCGAGGCCATTCCGGACCGGCCGCCCACGATCGCGTTCGCCAAGCCTCCCGAGGCGACCGAGCGCAAGGCGCTGATGCTGGTCTACAAGTCGGAGGACGATTACGGGCTCGACCGCGTCCGGGCCGAGATCCGCCGGACCTACGAGCGCGGAACGGTGATGGGCAAGGAAGTCGAAACCATCGACCTCGCCCTTCCGCGTCCCGGTGCGAAAGCCGCGGAGGCGGCCAGCTATCACGACCTGACGCCGCATCGCTGGGCGGGCCTGCCGGTGGCGATCCGCCTTGCCGCCCGCGACGGCGCGGGCCAGACCGCGGCCAGCGACGACGCCCGGCTGACGCTGCCCGAGCGCGTGTTCCGCCACCCGGTGGCCAGACAGGTGATCGAGCAGCGCAAGCGCCTGACCATCGAGCCGGAACGGCGGCAGTCGATCGCGCAGGCGCTGCAGGCGATCGCACTCCATCCCGCCGCCTACCAGGACAGCATCGTCACGTTCCTCGCGCTCACCGCCGCGCATCGCCGGCTCGCGCACGAGCCGGGGGACGGCGCGCTCGACAGCGTCAGGGACCTTCTGTGGGACACGGCGCTGGGGATCGAGGACGGGGAGGTCTCGATCGCGGAGCGCGAGTTGAGGCGCGCGCAGCAGAACCTTATGGAAGCGCTCGCCCGCAACGCTCCGGACGAAGAGCTCGAGCGGCTGATGGACGAATTGCAGCGGGCGCTGGACCGGTTCCTGAGCGAGCTCGCGCAGCAACTGCAGAACCAGCCGGACCGGCAGCAGGCGCTGCCGTTCGACCCGACCCAGCGTCTGCTCGAAAGCACCGATCTGCAGCGTGTCCTGGACCAGATACGCGACCTCATGCGCTCGGGCGCGCGGGATGCGGCACGGCAGATGCTGGCGGCGTTGCAGAACCTGCTGGAGAACCTCCGCGCGGGCCGGCCGCCGCAGATGAGCCCGCAGGCACGGGCCGGCAACGAGGCCTTGAATCAACTCCGTGAGCTGATCGAACGCCAGCGGACGTTGATGAACCGCAGCTTCCGTCAATCGCAGCCGAGGAGCGGCCGTCCGGACTCCCAGACCTCGCAGCAGGGGGCGGCGACGCAGCGCGATATCCGCGAGGCGCTTCGCCAGCTGCGGGAAGCCCTCCGCCGGATGGGCATGCAGCCCGGCCAGGGCGCGCCGGGCGCGCCGGGACGCGCGTTCGACGAAGCGGAAAGAAACATGGGCGATTCGGCGAACGCGCTCGATCGCAACGCGCCCGGCGATTCGGTGGGACCGCAGGGCCGCGCCATCGACGCGCTGCAACGCGCCGGGCGCGGCATCGTCCAACAGATGATGCAGCAGATGGACCGGGGACCCGGTATCGGCTTGAACCGGGAGTTCCGGCCGCTGCAGCTGCGTCGCGATCCGCTCGGCCGCTTCATGCCGAACGAGCTGGGGATCGACACAAGGGACGTCGACATACCGGACGAGAGCGCCGTCGAGCGGGCCCAGAGGATCCTCGAGGAGCTGCGCCATCGCGCCGGCCAGCGCCACCGGCCGCAGCCCGAGCTCGACTACATCGACCGGCTCCTGCGACGCTTCTGACCCGGAAGCGCCGCAGCCTTTCGCCGCCTCAACGCTGGACGACGGCGATGTAGGGAAGCCCGCGATAGTGGTGCGCGTAGTCCAGGCCGTAGCCGACGACGAAGCGATCGCCGATCTCGAATCCGCAATAGTCGGCCTCGATCGGAACGCTGCGCTTGCCAGTCTTGTCGAGCAGAAGGCACGTCCTGACCTTCGACGCCCCCCTCGCCCGCATGAGGTCGCAGGCATAGGCGAGCGTCCTGCCGGACTCGAGGATGTCGTCGACGACCAGCACGTCCCGACCGGCGACGTCCTCCGAAATGTCGCGGACCAGCGCGACGGACCCCGAGCTCTCGGTCCCGGTGCCGTAGCTCGACAGGGTCATGAAATCGACCTGGGGCTCGACGCCGACGCGCTCCAGCGCGCGGATCAGGTCGGCCGCGAAGACGAAGCTGCCCTTGAGGATGACGACGATCAGAAAGTTCTTGTCGGCGGATTCGGCGATCTCGTCGGCCAGGCCGGCGACGCGTCCCGCGATGTCTTCTTCGGAGATCAGTGTTTCGATGGCAGGCCTAGTGTCCGACATTTTACCCCGGTTCGTGAAAAACGATGGAAATGCGAACCGCGTTCTCCGACGGGTCCGTCAGATCGGTCTTGAACTCGGCCCCGCCATGGGGCGCGAGCTCGGTCGCCGGAACCGGAACGGTCCAGCGCCGCAGGACGCGCTGGTTCTCGTCGAACAGGATGCCGCGGAGACCCGGCACCTTGCGGGCGCGCGCCGTCACGTTCTCGATACGCCCCTTAATCGAAAGGACCCGCTTGCCGTCCCTTACCGTGTTGACCGTTTCCTCGATCGTCAATCGCAGGCCGAACCCGAGAGGCAACGGGTTCGCGTCGAACGCTTCGTACAGCGGCTCGACGTCGGGCCACTGAGCAGCGATTTCGACCCGGTATTGCCACGCCGCGGCGGCGGCGAGAACGATCGCGACCGCCGCGACCGCGATCCAGGCGAGGCGCGCCGGCCACCGGTTGGGCTCGCGCCGCAGAACGGGCAGCTGGGCCGGCCGGGCGGACCCGCCGCTCCGGGCCTCGCCCGGACCGTCCGGCGCAGGGGCGGGACCGTCGTCGTCCGCCTCACCCGTCGGCGCGTCCTCCGGTTCGGCAGCCGCCGACGGCCCGATGTCCGCCGAACCGGCGGCGGGGGGAACGGGTTCCGCTGGCGGGGGCACATGCCAGACGTGACCGCAGCGGCCGCAACGCACCGTTCGGCCAAGCGCACCGATGGCGCTGTCAGGGACCAGGAACCGGGCAGAGCAGTCGGGGCAGGCAAGGATCATGCCAATTCGGCCTGCTGGCGCATCGCGATTTATAGGGCCGCGCCGGGTTGGCAGGCAAGACGAGGGGAGAGTTTGCGTGCGGCGCCCGGTCGTGCGAATTTCCACCGTCACGATGGCGGAGGCCTTTTTGACTGCGGAGACGGGGGTCGTCCGGCTTGAGGATGTCAGCCTGCAATACGGTTCCGGTCCGGAAGTCCTGCGCGACGTGTCCCTGTCGCTGGAGACCGGTTCGTTCCACTTCCTGACCGGCCCGAGCGGAGCCGGCAAGACTTCGCTCTTGCGACTTCTCCATCTGGCGCTCCGTCCGACCCGGGGCACGGTGCGATTGTTCGACCGGGACGTTTCCCGGCTCGGCCGCAAGCACCGGCCCGCGCTTCGGCGGCGGATCGGAGTCGTGTCGCAGGAATTCGGCCTGATTTCCCATCTGACGGCGGCGGAAAACGTTGCGCTGCCGCTCCGCATCGCGAAGGCGAACGCCGGCGAGATCCGCGAAAACGTGACCGAACTGCTACGTTGGGTCGGTCTCGGGCGTGAACTCGACGAGCTGCCGGAGGCCCTCTCGGAGGGGCAGAAGCAAAGGGTTGCCGTGGCGCGCGCGGTCATCGCCCGCCCCGATCTCCTGCTCGCCGACGAGCCCACGGGGAACGTCGACGAGAACGCCGCCATGCGGCTGATACATCTGATGGAGGAGCTCAACAAGGTCGGAACCGCCGTCGTCTTCGCCACCCATGACGAGTCCCTAGTAAGCCGGTTCGGCCACCCGACGCATGTCCTCGACGGTGGCGAGCTGGTCCGCGCCGATCCCGTCGAGGGCATGATCGGCGAGCACGCGGAAGCATGACGGCCGGAAGCGCCTACTCCGCCGCGGGGGTATTGCCCCTGAGACGGGACGCGGGGAGCCGCTACGGCCCGTGGATCGTCGCGGCGGCGCTCTTCGTCGTGACCCTCGCGCTGGCGGCGACGATGGCGATCCGGAACGCGGAACAGGGCTGGCGGACAGCGCTTGCGGGCAAGATATCGGTCCAGGTTCCGGCGCCGTCCGGGACCGGCGGAGAAGCGGTCGCCGAAATCGTCGCGTTGCTCCGCGCGACACCGGCGATCGCCGATGCCGAACCGGTGGATCCGGTTGTCGTGCGTTCCCTGCTCGAACCCTGGCTCGGCGCCGGGGCGGAGATGGAAGCCCTGCCCCTACCGGCGCTGATCGATGTCCGGCTCCGGCCCGATGCCGGGATGGACATCGTCGCGCTGGAGGTCGCGCTGGACGCAGCCGTCCCGGGCACGCGGATCGACGATCACGGGATCCGTCTGGCATACGTCCTGCGGTTCGCCCTGGCGCTTCAGGTCTTCGGCGTCGTGGTCGCCGCGATATTCGGGCTGATCGCGACGATGACCGCGATCTTCGCCACCCGGGCGGGGCTCTCCTCGCACCGGGAAGAGATCGGAATCCTGCAGGCGATCGGCGCCGGGGACGGTTACATCGCGCGACAGTTCGTCGCCCATTCCGCCAACTTCTCGATCAAGGGCGGTATCGTCGGTTGCGCGCTCGCGGCGGGGGCCCTGATCCTCCTGGGCCGCTATGCGCCCGGCGGGAATGCGTTTATGGTGCCGGAGATGACTCTGTCGCCGATCCAATGGATCGTTCTCGCCTGCCTGCCGCCGGTCGCCACGGTCATCGCCATGGCAACCGCGCGCGTGACGGCCATGCGCGCGCTTTCACGGGTGATCTGAAGCCGGGGTCATGCTCTTCCCGCGGATCCGGGTGGGTGGCAGGAAGCGACGTGCCGCACGCGGCCTGGCTCGGGTTCTCGGGCTCGTCGTGCTGTTCCTATGCGCCTGGCTCGCCGGGCTGTTCTGGTATGCCGACCGAATTCCATCCGAGCCGCCGGATTCCAGCGAGAGAACCGACGCCATCGTGGTGCTCACGGGCGGCGCGGGCCGCCTGTCCGAGGGGCTGAAGCTTCTTGCCGAAGGGCGCGGGAAGAGGTTGTTCGTCTCGGGCGTCTATCGCGGGATAGACGTGGCGGCCCTGCTGCAACTCGCGCGCCAGAAACCGGACGATGTCGAATGCTGCATAACCGTCGGCTACGCCGCGGACAACACGGCCGGAAATGCGCGGGAGACCGCGCAGTGGATACGCGCGACCGACAACCGATCCCTGCGCCTGGTGACCGCGAACTACCACATGCCGCGAAGCCTGCTCGAATTCCACCGCGTCCTTCCCGACATCAGAATCGTCGCCCATCCGGTGTTTCCGGAGGCGTTCGAGAGGGATTGCTGGTGGTGCGGGCGCAATTCGGGCCTGCTGGTGGTGAGCGAGTTTCACAAATATCTCGCCGCCTTCGTCGGGCTTTCCTCTCCCGGCGCGGCGCGCAAATGACCTGGCTGCGGTCGCTTGCGTTCCAGGCGGCGTTCTACGCCTGGACCGTGGGGCTGGGCCTCGCGACCCTGCCGGCGCTGCTGCTGCCCCGTCCCGTCGTGCTGGGCGTCGCGAGGCTGTGGATCGACGGCACGTTCTGGCTGCTGTCGAGCGTGGTCGGCCTGACATACGAAGTGCGCGGCGAGGCGCATCGCGCGGACGGACCCGCGATCTACGCCATCAAGCACCAGTCGGCCTGGGAGGCGCTGGTCCTGATGCGGCTGTTCCGCGATCCGGCCATCGTCGTCAAGGAGCAGCTGGTCTGGGTGCCGATCGTCGGCTGGTATCTGGTTCGCCTCGGGATGATCCCCATCGACCGCCGGGCCGGCGCCGGAACGCTGATGCGGATGGTGCGGAAGGCGAGGGAAAGGCTCGCGGCCGGACAGGATGTCGTCGTCTTCCCGGAGGGGACGCGCACGGCACCGGGGGAGCATCCGCCCTACCGCCCGGGAATCGCCGCGCTCTACGCCGCGCTCGACGTCCCGGTCGTGCCGGTTGCCGTCAATTCGGGGCTCTACTGGGCGCGGCGTGAATTCGCCAAGCGCCCCGGCCGGATCGTCGTCTCGATGCTGCCCGCGATCGCGCCGGGCCTCCACCGAAAACCGTTCATGGACCGGTTGCGCGACCGGATCGAGTCGGAGACCGCCCGCCTGACCGAAGAAGCGGGGGGCATCGGCGGCCGGACGGGCGCGCGCTGATGCCGGCGGTCGACCTCAACGCGATCCGCTCCGGACAGGGTCCGTCGCTCGTCGTCGCCCACGGCCTGTTCGGGTCGGCGCGGAACTGGACCTCGGTCGCCCGCCGCCTCGCCGAGCGGCACACCGTGCACGCGCTCGACATGCGCAACCACGGCGCCTCGCCCTGGACGGACGAGATGACCTATCCCGCGATGGCGGAGGATTTGTTGCGCTATGTCGGGATGCACGGCCTGGCGCGGCCGGCGGCGATCGGACACAGCATGGGCGGCAAGGCGGCGATGACGGCGGCGCTGCTGGCGCCGGAGCGGATCGGCCGCCTCGTCGTGGTGGACATCGCGCCGGTCCGCTACCGCCACGGGTTCTCGGCGCTGGCGGACGCGCTGGCGGGGCTCGACCTCGACGGCGTCGACCGGCGGACCGATGCCGACGAGCGGCTCGCCGATGCGGTGCCGGACGCGGCACTGCGCGGGTTCCTTCTGCAGAACCTGGTGCTGAGGGACGGGCGCTATGCCTGGCGGCTGAACCTGGCGGCGATCGCCGCGGCCCGGGATACGCTATGGGATTTCCCGGACCTGCTGCCCTCGGCCGCGTTCCGAGGACCGACGCTGCTGATCGGCGGCGGCGCATCGGACTACGTCCGCCCCGATCACATGCCGGTCGTCGAACGATACTTCCCGAACGCGGAATATCTGCGGATCCCGGGCGCCGGACACTGGGTCCACGCCGAACGGCCAGACGCGTTCCTCGCCGCGGTCGCGGACTTTCTGGGGCGGACGGGCCGGGGCTGACGAGCGGGCCGCCCGCGACGTTTCTTCCGTCATGCCCGGACTTGTTCCGGGCATCCACGTCTTGCGGCATCGCGGTGCAAGCGGGGCGCGGGCGAGGCGGCGGAGGGGCGTGGATGCCCGGAACAAGTCCGGGCATGACGGTGGGGGGCAGGGCGGCGTTCCCCTCGTCGATCTGCGCCAGCCGACCGCCCGTCAAGTTATCCGGATAAGCGCCCTCGCTTACTCGGCGGCCTCGCGCGCCAGATAGGGGTTGTCGAGGCCGAACAGCTCGGCGGCGTTCTCGCCCATGATCCTGCGCTTCTGCCGCTGGTTGAGGAAAGGCAGATCCCAGATCACCGACGGAGAATCGAAGTCCCAGTGCGGCCAGTCGGAGCACCAGAGGAGCTGGGTCTCCGCGTCGATCGCCTCGAAGGTCGCTTCCATCAGCTTGGGATGATGGGATTCGAGCGGCTGGCTCGAGAAGTACATGTCCTTGATGTACTCGCTCGGCTTGCGGGTCAGCAGCGGCGCCTCGGACGAACGCATCATGTATTCGGAATCCAGCCGCTGCATGAGATAGGGCAGCCAGGCGATTCCGCTCTCGATCCAGAGCACCTTGAGGTTGGGGAAACGCACCGGCAGGCCGTTGACCACCCAGTTGGTCATGTGGATCAGGTTGCAGTGGACGAAGCTCAGCGCGTGCATCGAGAGGAACCGGTTGAGCTGCGCCATCGAGCCGTCCTCCCAGTTGAACCCGGCATGGAAGGCGAGCGGCAGGTTGCGCTCCTCGAGCGCGGCGTAGAGCGGCATGTAGGAGTTGTGGTGAACCGCCCGGTAGCGGGTCGAGGTCACGGTGAAGCCCATCGATCCCGGCTTGTCGCCGAACTCCTCGACGAAGCGCGGGCAGGCTTCCGGCGTGTTGAAGGGCAGGTACAACAGCCCCTTCATCCGCGGCTCCTCGGGCAGCACCTCCTCCGTCAGCCAGCGGTTGAACGCCCAGGCCAGCTCGACCTCGACCTCGGGCTGGGGATGGGTTCCGAGCAGGAGCATCGGGGTGGGGAAGACCACCATGTAGTCGATGCTCATCGAATCCATCGCCCGGCGGGTGAGCGTCACCTGGCGATGGACGTCGGAATCCTCGATCGCCTCGGCCTGGCTCTGCTGATGCGGGATGCGGCCGAACACGTCCTGATAGAGCAGTCCGGGGGTCGCGTTGAGAAGACCCGGCGGCGAGCCGACCCGGTCGCGGAACGATGCCGCCATATGACGATAGACATCGCTGTCGATGCGCTCGACGATTTCGCCCCAGAACGCGGTCTCGGTGATGTGGGCGTCGACATCGACGATCATCATCTCGTCGAAGCGATGCTTCTTCGCCTCGCGCGCGGCGTGGGCGAGAACGTCCCTGGTGTCCGTCCTGACCGTGATCTCGTCGAGGGCGCGTGGGGTCTGGCTGGTCATGCGCTGCGGCCTCCGCAATAGGCATGTTTCACGAAGCGGCGGATCACTATAGCGGCCGCCCGACGCCCCCGCCAAGCGGCTTACTCGGCGGGCGCGATGGCGCCTTCCGCGGCGCGTTCCGCTTTTTTCCTGGCCCGCTTTTCGAGAACGCCGACGGTGATCGACATCATCGGCGGCACCACCGCCATGGTGAGGACGGCGGAAAGCGACAGCCCGCCGAGCACCACCGATCCGAGCCCGCGATAAAGTTCGGAACCGGCGCCGGGGAACACCACCAGCGGCAGCATTCCGAAGATCGACGTCAGGGTCGACATGAAGATGGGCCGGATGCGGTATTCGGTCGCCACCTCGATCGCCTTGCCGACCTCCATGCCGTCATGGCGGATGTGATAGAGCGTCTGATGGACCAGCAGAATCGCGTTGTTGACGACAATGCCGACCAATATGACGAATCCCAGCATGGTCAGCATGTCGAGCGGCTGGGTGACGTAGGTATTGAGGAGCGACAGCCCGGCGAGCCCGCCGGCCGCGGCGATCGGCACCGACAGGAGCACGATCAGCGGGTAGACGAAGCTCTCGAACAGAACCGCCATCACCAGGTAGACGATGACGACGGCAAGCGCGAGATCGAGCACGATCTCGTTCCAGGTCGTCGTCAGCTTGTCGGCGGAGCCCGACATCCGTATGCGCACCCCATCCGGCAGACCGCTTTTCCGGAGCGGCTCGATCACCTCGTCGCGGATCTTGTCCATCGCGGCCTGAAGCGGCATTTCGCGCGCCGGAGACACCGACATCGTCACGGTCCGCACCCGGTCGATGCGCCGGATCTGGGTCGGACCGTTGGTGACGGCGACATCCGACAGGCTGCGCACCGGCAGGATGCGCCCGTCCGTCGTGACCACCGGCAGCACCCCGATCGACTGGGTCGATTCCTCGTTCCGGGCCGGCCCCTTGAGCGTGAGGTCGATGCGTTTGCCGTCGACGTTGATCTCGGCGATGCGCACCCCGTCGTTGAAGGCATCGACCGCCTGGCCGAGGTCGCGCGCCGAAAGCCCGTTATCGGCGAGCTTGACCCGGTCCGGCACCACCCGGACCTCGGGCTCTCCCAGCGTGAGCGCCGGCCTCGGCCGGACCCGGTGGCCGTCGCGCGGCGACAGCGCCCCCATGGTGCGGAAAAACACCTGCCGCCCGGTCGCGAATATCGTCTCCAGGTCGGGGCCGGAAATGTCGATGCCGATCGAACGGCCGGTGCCGATCGAGCGGCCGAACAGCGACGGCTGAAACACGAAACCGAGGGTCCCCGGTTCCTCGCGGGCGGGCGCCTGCATGATCGGGATCAGCTCCGCCGCCTTCTGGTCGTCGACATGGC
Organism: Defluviicoccus sp.; assembly: GCA_028820505.1. Taxonomy (GTDB): domain Bacteria; phylum Pseudomonadota; class Alphaproteobacteria; order MPNO01; family MPNO01; genus MPNO01. The sequence goes on along the minus strand of JAPPIT010000172.1, from coordinate 45,544 downwards.
GGGCGGCGATGAAGGCGCGTCCGCGCAACGCGACGAAGAAGAACCGGTCGATCACCTTCTGCGCTTCGTCGGTTCCGGGCGGGTGGGCGTCTCCGGACTCGGCAAGCGCGCCGTCGGACCAGTGCTTGCGCGTCTTTTTCTCCACGCCGCGCGCGATCGTTTCGGTCGTATCGAGATTGTAGCCCGCCGGCGGCAGCACGAAGCCGATGATGAAGTTCCGGTTGCCGACCGGCAGATAGTCGAGCTTGGGCAGGTAGGCGACGGCGAACGCGCCCGCCGCCGTGGTGATCGCGCAGACCACGACGATCGCCAGAAGCTTCGAACGCACGACGAGGCGCGCGAAGTGGCGCCAGAAGAGGGCGAAGCCGCGCCCGAAGCCGTCGATGACGGGGAGGCGGACCCGGGACTTCAGCGTCGGGATCCGTCCCGTCAGCATCCGGTTGGAGAGCGCCGGGATCAGCGTCACCGAGACCAGCAGAGACAGCAGCACCGAGACCGATATCGCCACGGCGATGTCGCGGAACAGCTGGCCGACCTCCAGATCCATGATCAGGATCGGAATGAACACCATCACCGTGGTGAGCGCCGACACCAGCACCGCCGGCCAGATCTGGGCGGTGCCGCGATAGGCGGCCTCGGCGCGGCCCATGCCGCTCTGGCGCAGGCGGTAGATGTTCTCCAGAACGACGATCGCGGCATCGACGACCATGCCGACGGCAAAGGCGATGCCGGCGAGGCTGATCACGTTGAGCGACCGCCCGAGCAGCGCCATGGCGACGAAGGAGCCGACCACGGAGACCGGAATGGCGAACCCGATGACGACCGTCGGACGCCACGACCTCAGAAACACGAGAAGGATGACGATCGCCAGAACGCCGCCGAAATAGATGTTCTGCATCACCAGCGCGATCGAGGAGTTGATGTAGTCGGTCTCGTCGTAGACCTGCCGCACCTTCAGCCCCTTCTCCCTGATGGGGCCGTCGCGAAGCCGGACCATCGTCTCCTGGACCAGCTTCATGGTCTCGATCACGTTGGCGCCCTGCTCGCGGGTCACGTTGAGGGCGAGCGCCGGGACGCCGTTCGACGACATCCGCGCGCGCGCCTCCTTGTAGGCGAGCGTGACGGTCGCGATGTCGCCCACCGTCACCCGGCCGAGCCCGGCGCCCTGCGCGTTCGACCGGAGGACGACCGCCTCGACCTCGCTCGTCTCCGCGAAATCGCCCTCGGTGCGCACCGTGTAGCGGCGCTTGCCCTCGTCGATGTCGCCGCCGGTGATCGAGGCGTTGGCGGCGCGCAGCCGGGCGACGACCTGACCGACGGTGAGCCGGTATCTGGCCAGCCGCTCCGGATCGATGACGATCTGCATCTCGCGCTCGGTCTCGCCGAAGATGTTCACCCCGCCGACGCCGGGCACGCGTTCCAGGCGCTCCTGAACCACGTCGCGCAGGAAGTCGCCGTATTCGAGCATCGCGGTGTCGTTGCCCTCGACCCGGCTGAACAGGAACCAGGCGATGGCGTTGTCCTCGGTTCCCGACGTGCCGAGCGTCGGTTCCTCCGCCTCCTCGGGATAGTTGGTCACCCGGTCGAGCCGGTTGGAGACCAGCAGCAGCATGCGGTCGAAATTGACGCCGGGCGCGAATTCGAGGGTGATCTTGCCTCTGCCGTGGCTTGCCTCGGAGAGCACCCGCTGGACGCCCTCGAGCCGCTTCAGCTCGTCCTCCTGCGGAATGACGATTTCGCGTTCGACTTCGGCGGGCGCGGCGCCGCGCCAGCTGGTGGTGACGATAAGCACCGGCTGGCGGACGTCGGGCGCCATCTGGATCGGGATCCGCTGCAGCGCGACATAGCCGAACAGGATGATCATCAGCACCATGGCGACGACCGCCATCGGGCGCTCGATGGACAGGCGGATGAGGTTCATGCCGGACCGCCCTTCATCCGATCAGCTCCCCGCGCCGCCCCGGATGCGCACCGGCCCGCCGCGGCCGAGCGTCTCGTTGCCGCGGATGACCACCTTCTGTCCCGGCTTCACGCCGTCGAGCACGACGAAGCGCGCGCCCAGCCCGTCGCCGAGCCGGACCTTGACCCGTCGGGCGAGATTGTCCTTGACCACGAAGACGAAGGCATCGGCGCCGCCGCGCACCACCGCATCCTTGTGGACGGTGGCGACCTGCCGGCCGCCGCCGATGGGGATCAGCACGGTGACGCTCTGGTCGGCGGCCAGCCGCATCCGGGTCTTGCCGAAGCTGGGGGTGAAGCGCACCGGGCGGGTGCGGGTGCGGACGTTCTCGGTGGGGACGATGGCGCGGACCGTGGCCCGGTGGCGCGAGCCGTCGTCCAGGGTCAGGGTGACGAGCGCGCCCGGGGCGAGCGCGTCGATCCGGTCGGCGGGCACCTCGGCCTCGGCCTCGAGATCGGTGTCGTTGAGGATGCTGACCACCCGCGCGCCGACATTGAGGTAGGTGCCGATGTCGATGTGCTTTTCCGTCACCACGCCGGGGAACGGCGCCTTGATCCTGGTGTCGGCGAGGTCGAGCTCGGACTGGCGCTGCTGCGCCTGCGCCTCCCGGAGCTGGCCCCTTCGGTCCGCCACCGCGCCGCGCCGCGCCTGCACGTCGCGCTCCAGGTCCTCGTAGCGCGCGCGCGAGAACGCCGCCGACTTGCGCAGGCGGCCGAGGCGCTTGAGCTCGCCCTGCTTTTTCCTGTACTCCGCCTCGGCCGCGGCGACGAGGCCGCGGAACCGCGCCACCGACGCGGCCGCTCGGTCGCGCGCGGCCTGGACCCGGCCGGAGGCCAGCACGGCGACGATCTGCCCCCGCTCGACCCGGTCGCCGACATCCACCCGCATCTCGACCACAGCGCCGCGCACCTGGCTCGCCACGACGCCCGACTGGCGCGCGACAAGGCGCCCGATGACGGGGGTCGTCTTGGCGAGCGGCTCCGCGATCACGTCGTCGAGCGTCACCGTCGCGGGCGGGCGCCCGCCGCGGCGGGGCGGGCTGCGCTGTCCGGCCGGCGGGGAAGCGGCGGGAGCAGCGGGCTTCGCGGCCGCGGCGATCGACTTGCAGCCGGCGCCGGTGAAGAAGGCGCGGATCTCGTTGGCATCGAGGGAATTGCTCTTGTCGCAATCCATCTCGTCGAAATTGGCGGCCAGCGGCCCGCCCGCCTCGTCGCGGTCGATCACCCCGTTCCCGTTGGCGTCCGCCGCCTTGGCGCGGCCCGAAAGCGGCGGCGGGGCGGGCCTGGCCTGCGCCGGGGCCGAACCGCCGGGCGCGGTCGCGATCGACGCACAGCCGGCGCCGGTGAAGAAAGCGCGGATCTCGTTCCCGTCGAGCGAATTGCTCTTGTTGCAATCCATCTCGTCGAAGTTGGCGGCGAGCGGCCCACCGGCCTCGTCGCGGTCGATCACCCCGTTCCCGTTGGCGTCGGCGGCCTGGGCGCGCGGCGAGAGCGGCGGCGGCCTGTCCTGCGCGGACGCGGGACCGCCGAGCGCGGCGCAGAGCATCGCCGCGCCCGCCGCCGCGAGCACGAAACCTCGCGGCCCGGCGGCGAACCGGAATGTGCCGACATCCATCGCGTGTATCACCGAACCTTTGCGCAATCGCCCGGAGCGCCGGTATGAATTAGCACCCCGCAAACGGAAAACAATAGCCCGAACGCGTCCGGGATCACAGAGTCCACGTCGCGGATAGCGGCTTTCCGTCGTTCCCCGAATTCAGACGCGTTCGAGGATGTGCACGCCCCTGACCCGGTCGATCAGATAGATCAGGCCGCGCCCGTCGACGGTCACGTCGTTGGCGCAGACCCGGTCCGCGCCGTCGGGCGGGTCGGGCAGGAAATGGGCGACCTCGACCGGCTTTCGCGGGTCGGCGATGTCGACGATCCGCAGCCCCTGGGCGAACCAGGCGAACGGGATCTCGGTGCCGGTCACGACCTCCGAGGGCTGGTGGCAACCGGTCATCGGCGCCTGCGGCGCGCCGTCGGGATCGACGCCGTCGACCTGGAACGTCGATATCGGGATCGGCCGTTCCTCGTCGGTGATGTCGAACACCCAGGCGATCGCGGGCGCGCTCGGGCGGAGCTTGGCGACGTCCTCGTCGGCGACGACCATCAGGCGCTTGCCCTGCACCGGGAACGGGATCGGGAGCGCCGTGTGCTGCGGGTGGGGGTAGGCCGGGCTGATGCCGTATTCCGAGATCGTGCGCGGCTTCGCCATGTCCTCGATCCCGAGGATGAACACCCCGTGGTGCCAGTAGCTGGTGTAGAGTCGGTCCCCCATGCGCAGCGGGTGGTGGCAGCGCGGCGCCGGCCCGCCGTCCCAGACATAATCCTCGCCGCCGGCCTCCCACTGGCCCGGGATCCACCAGCGCCCGACCTCTTCGGGATTCTCCGGATCCTTCAGGTCGAGGATCATCATGATGTTGCCGACATAGCCCTCGACCGTCGGCGAGATGTAGGCATACCGCCCGTCGAAATCGAAGCGGTGGACGCCTTTTCCCCAGGTCTCCCAGTTGACGATATGGCGCGGATTTGCCGGGTCCCCGACATCGTAAATGCCGAGTCCGCCCTCGAACCCCTCGGTCTGCGGACCGCCCATCCGTTCGTGGTTGACCAGCATCAGCCCGTCCTGCGCCCGCACCTTGTGCGAGTGACTGCCGGGCGGCATGCCGATTTCGGCGAGACGGCGCGGGCTGGCGGGATCGGAGACGTCGAAAATCGAGGTCCCGTAGGGGGCCGCCATGTGGCCGACATAGGCCGTCGTGCCGTCGATCCGCACCTGGCCGCCGCCGGCGCAGTCGATATAGGCCACTTCCCGCAATCCGCTTATGCTCGCCATCCTATTTCTCCCTTTCAGGCGGCCGATACCGTCGCGCGCCCCTCATAGAGGTCGCGCCCGGCGACGATCGCGGCGATCTTGCCGTCCGCCATGTTGCGGCGCAGGTTCCACAGCCCGCAATCGGGATGGACATAGCGGATCCTGCCCGGGCCGATGACGTTCGCCGCGTGCTCGATCCGCCGCGCCACGGTCTCGGCCGTCTCGATCTCGGTCGCCTTGACGTCGATCACGCCGAGCCCCATCCCGATCTCCGGACGGAGCGCGCGGAAATGGATCAGCTCCTCGACCGGACGGTGGGCGTTCTCGCACACCACGTGGTCGGCGTGGAGCGCGTTGAGATAGGCGATGAGCGGCTCCCAATGGGCGTTCTTCTGCGACACCTGGCCGCCGTAATTGCCGAAGCAGAGATGGAGGGCCGGCACTGTTGGCACCGCGTCGAGGACGATGTTCACCACCCGCGCCGCCCATTCCCATTCCTCCGGCGCGCCGGGAAGGTTGGCCTCGTCGATCTGGACGATGTCCGCATCGAGCCTCGCGACCTGTTCGGCCAGCACATGGGCGATCGCCTCGGCGAGCGCCACTTGGTCGCCGTAATGGCGGTCGATCAGCGTTTTGGCGAGCATGTGGGGGCCGGTCAGCGCGAACTTGAGCGGCTTCGTCGCCAGTTCCTTCGCCCGGCGGCAGGGCGTGGCGAGGTCGAGCGTGCCACTCCCGATCGGGCCCTCGACGACTGCCGCGGGGCGCGTCCTGAACCCCATCGTCGCCTGCGACTCGAACGCGACGATCTCCTCGAAAGTCATCTGCGCGCGCACCCCCGCCATCGGATGCACGAAATACTCGATCATGCCGTTGGTCTGCGGATGGTTCGGGTCGAAGCGGACGAACTCCCCCTCGCAGACTGCGTCGATCCCGGCTTTCTCCTGGAGATGGATGACCATGCGCGTCGCATCGTCGATGGCCTCGGCGGTGGGGTGCGCGTGCAGCCATTCCGGCCAAGGGTAAGAGCCCACCAGCGTCGTCTCGATCCGTGTTTCCGTCATTGCGTGCGCCCGTGTTGCCGCAGGGGCCCGGACCTTGCCAGACATCGCCGGCTCGGCCAAGGTCCGGGGCATGAACAACGCCGACCTGATCGTGGCCACCCTGAAGGCCGCCGGCATCAACCACGGCTTCGGCATCCCGAGCGGCAACGTGCTGCCGCTGATCGAGGCGATGCGCCGCGGCGGCATCGAATTCGTGCTCACCGCGCACGAAGGCTCGGCCGGGTTCGCCGCCGACGTGATGGGGCGCCAGACCGGCCGGCCGGGGCTCGGCATCGCGACGCTCGGGCCGGGCGCGACGAACCTCGCGACCGGCGTGGGCGATGCCTTCCTCGACCGCTCGCCGATGATCGCGATCACCTGCAACCTCAACCGCGATCAGCTGGGCCGTCGCATCCAGATGTGGATCGACCACCACGCCCTGTTCCGGCCGATAACCAAGGCGAGCCTCGCGCTGCGCCCGGGGCGGATCGGCGAGACCGTGGCGGCGGCGGTCCGGATCGCGCTGACCGAGCCGCAGGGCCCGGTGCATCTCGACCTCCCGGAGGATGTCGCGCTCGCCCCGGCGGAAGAAGAAATCCCCGCGCTCGATGCCGTTCCGGCGCCCGGCGCGCCCTCCGCGGGCTCGGTGGAGGCCGCCGCCGCGCGGATCGCCGGGGCGAAGCGTCCCGTGGCGGTCATCGGCGCCACCGCGATGCGTCTGCGCGAACCGGACCTGCTGCGCGCCGTCGTCGAGCGCCACGAGCTCCCGTTCGCGTCCACGACGATGGCCAAGGGTCTGATCGACGAGGATCACCCGCTTTCCGTCGGCTGCATCGAGCGCTCCCGGCGGCAGGTGCAGCGGCGCTTTCTCGCCGGGGCCGACCTGATCGTGGGGCTCGGCTACGACACGATCGAGGTCGAGTACGAGGCATGGATCGGGACCGCGCCGCTGGTCCATCTCGACATCGAGGCCGCGGACACCGACGGCAAGGTGGAAATCGCCCATCGGACGGTGGGCGACCTCGACGCGATCCTGGACGGGCTCGCGCGGGCGGAGCCGGCCTCGAACGAATGGACGGATGCCGAGATCGCCGCCCACCGGGACGCCTTCCAGGCCTCGCTCCGGCCCGACGCGCCGGGGTTCGCGCCGCACCGGGCGATCGACGTCGTCCGCCAGGTGCTGCCCTCCGACGGGATCCTCGCCTTCGACGTGGGCGCCCACACCCACCAGATCGCGAGCCAGTGGACCGCGCACGGGAGGCGGAGCTTCCTGATTACCAACGGGTGGTCGTCGATGGGGTTCGGCCTGCCCGCCGCCATCGCGGCCAAAATCGCGGCGCCGGACAGTCCCGTCGTCTGCCTGATCGGCGACGGGTGTTTCCAGATGACCTGCGGCGAGCTGACGACGGCGAGGCGGATGGGGCTCGCCTTCCCGGTCGTGGTCCTCAACGACGGCTGGCTGGGGCTGATCAAGGTCAAGCAGATGCGCCGCCAATACGCCTATGTCGGGACCGCGCTCGGGACCGCCTCGGGACCGGAGGAAGGATCGACGCCGGAACATTATTTCGGAGTGCCGGCCGTGGGCGTCCGCACCCCCGAGGCGCTCGCCGAGGCGCTTGCCGAGGCGCTCGCGGCGGACGGACCGCGCGTGATCGAGGCCTTCGTCGACCCGACCCACTACGACGATACGGTGTTCGATTAGGGCGGATCTGTTTTCGTTGGAACCGCTTCTTCCGTTCTCTTCCGTCATGGTCGGCGAAGGCCGACCATCCACGTTTTGTCTTTGTTTCCAGCGCCTTAAAAACTCGTGGATGGTCGGCCTCCGCCGACCATGACGGTGAGAAGCCGGGGTAAAGGCGTTTCTATCTGAAACGGACAGGCTCCAGGTTCTTGACGACATGCCGGAACGCAGCCCGTAAGCTGACGCCCGCGACGGACGTTTCCGGAATCGGGGATGCGGACGCAAATAGCCATCATCGGCGGCGGCCCGGCGGGGCTGATGTTGTCGCATATTCTCCATCTCGAGGGCATTGACAGCATCGTCCTCGAAAAACATTCGCGCGCGCACGTACTCCGGCGCATTCGCGCCGGCGTCCTGGAGGCCGGTTCCGTCGCGCTGCTGCGGGATGTCGGGCTGGGCAAGCGAATGGACGAGGAGGGCCATCCCCATGACGGCGCCTATATCGTCTGGAAGGGCGCGCGGAAAATCCTGATCGATACCGCCAGATATACCGGCAAGCAGATGCTGGCCTACGGCCAGACCGCGATCACCGAGGATCTCTATGCGGCCCGCGACGCGGCGGACGGGATCGTGATCGACGAGGCCGCCAATGTCGCGCTTCACGACCTCACGACGGACGCCCCCTTCGTCACGTTCGACAAGGACCGCGACACGGAACAGATCGACTGCGACTATGTGATCGGCTGCGACGGGTTTCACGGGGTCAGCCGGCGCTGCATCCCGCGATCGGTCCTGAAGACCTACGGCAAGAGCTATCCCTTCGGCTGGCTCGGCGTCATGTCGGAGACCCGCCCCCTCCCGGACATCGTCTACGCCAACAGCGAGCGCGGTTTCGCTCTGGCGTCTCAGCGCAGCGAGCGGCTGAGCCGCTACTATATCCAGTGCCCTCTCGACCACGACGTCGAGGAATGGCCCGACGATCTGTTCTGGCAGGAGCTCAAGGCGCGCTTTCCCGGAGATCTGGCCGACGCCATCGAGACCGGCCCCACGATCGAAAAGTCCATCGCCCCGCTCAGGAGCTTCGTCGCCGAGCCGATGCGCTACGGCAGGCTCTTCCTGGCGGGCGACGCCGCCCACATCGTGCCGCCGACCGGCGCCAAGGGCCTCAACCTCGCCTTCTCGGATGTCTATTACCTGTCGCGCGGACTGATCCGGCATTACAAGCGGCATGACGACACGTATCTCGACGACTATTCCGACACCGCCCTCCGCCGGGTCTGGGGCGCGGCCCGGCTGTCGTGGTACCTGACGCGGCTGCTGCATCTGTTCCCCGACGACAACCCGTTCGACCAGCGAACCCGCGAGGACGAGCTGGACTATGTCGCCCGCTCGGAAAACGCCATGGCGACATTGGCCGAGCAATATGTCGGGTTGCCGTACGAGTAGGCCGGATTCGACATTTCGGCACCGTCGGGAATGCCGAGTCGCGCGCGGTCTCGGCATTTGTCGACTCCGCGCATGATGACGACACGGCATTCGACCGAACCGGGTTTCCGCCGGCGACGGGAGCGCCTCAGAACTGCGCCGGGCCGGGCGGCAGGCCGAGCGCGATCCGTCCGTAGAGCGCGGATACCGCGTCGAAGTTCATACTGATATGCATGGCGGCAGCGTGGATGTCGCGCCAGTAGCGCTGCATCCGGGACGAGGTGAAGAGCCCGCCGCCGCCGCCGGCCTCGAACATCAGGTCGGCCGCCCGGGTGGACAGCCGGGCGGCGAAGGCGAGGTTGCGCTTGTTGCGCGCGCGCGCCTCGACGGTGAGTTCCTCGCCGGCGGACACCGTCCGCATCAGCGCCTTGCAGTCGCGGTCGACGAGCAGCCTGGCGGCGTCGATCGAGGCGGCGGCCTCGCCGACCTTCATGTGGATGTTGGGAAGCGACGCCATCGCCACCGGCCGGGACAGCGCCGCGCCGCGGGTCACGCGCGCGCGGGTCTGTTCGACGAATTCCTCGTAGGCGCCCTGCGCCATGCCGAGGATCGGCGCGCACAGGCTGATCGAGATCATCGAGAACAGGGGAATCCGGAACATCGGGCCCGGATTGACCGCCGCGCCGGGCGGGTCGCCGCTCATCGTGTCGGCGAGCGGCAGGAAGCGGTGCGCGGGCACGAACAGCCCGTCGCTCCAGGCCGTCTTCGACCCGGTGCCGGCGAGGCCGACGACCGACCAGTTGTCCTCGATCCCGAAATCCGACGTGGGCGCCAGCGCATAGCCCTTCATGCCCTCGCCGCCGTCGGGGTCGGGAACGGTGGTGGCGACGACGGTCCACGCGCTGTTGTCGATGCCGGAGCAGTACATCCAGTGGCCGGACAGGCGGTAGCCGCCGTCGACCGGCACCGCGGTGCCGTTGGGGGCGATGGAGACGACGAGGACGGCGTTCGGATCGGGACCCCAGACCTCGTCCTGGGCCTCCTTCCCGAACATGCCGAGGAAGAGGTGGTACTTGGCGGTCACCGAATAGACCCATCCGGTCGAGCCGCAGCCGCGGGCGATCTCGGAAGCGACGTCGACATAGGTGTCGAGCCCGTGCTCGAAGCCGCCGAACCGCCTGGGCAGCAGCAGGCGGTAGAGATCGGCGTCGATCATCCGGCCGAAAATCTCGTCGGAGACCCGCCGGTCGGCCTCGGTGCGTTCCTGGCGCTCGCGCAGCGTCGGCACCATCGCCCGCGCACGGGCCACGAGCTCCTCCGCCGGCACCATGGCCGCCGTCCCTACTCGGCGTCCCAGGGCAGGGTGGCGCCGTAGCCGTGGGTCAGGGTCTGGACGTCCTCCGGGTTGTAGACGTGGCGCGGCGGGGTCTCGAAGGTCGCGTAGGGCTCGATGCGGACGACCACCCGGCCCTCCTCCTCCGCCATCTTGCGGAGGTCCTCGCGTTCGGGCTCGGGCATCGGCTGCTCGGCCATCAGCTCGCAGATCCTGATCAGGAGGTCGTCTCCCCCCTCTTCCTCGATCGCGGCGTTGCCGTAGACCAGCAGGTAGGTCGGCGGCCAGTTCTCGTCGAGGATGCAGAGCGAGACCCTGGGATCGCGCTTCACCGCCTTCGCCTTGGCGCGGCGGATCATCGTCGATACCAGGATGTCGTCGCCGTCCATCACGTAGTAGCAGACCGACATCGACGGCCCGTCCGCCTTGCGCGCATAGCCGAATACCGCCGTCCGATGCTCGCGGACGAACGCCCGCCTTTCCGCCCCGTTCATGACTCTCCTCCGCCCGATCGTCGCTCGCGCCACAGCCCGAGCCGTTCCTGCACCGCGAGATCGCTGACGCCGAACAGCACGGCGCCGCCGCCCGACACGTGGCGGTGGCGGCACCAGCCGGGCACGACGAACACGTCCTTCACGCGCCATTCGAAAGCGCCGTCCCCGGTCTCGGTCGCGCCCTCCCCCTCGACGACGCAGTAGACCGCGCCGTCGGTCGCGCGGCGCGGCGCTCCGTCGAAGCCGACCGGCAGGCGCTGCAGGAACGCCGCCATCGTCGGGCCCGGATCGTCGTAGCGGAACCGCCAGCCGAGGCACGGATCGGGCGGCGTCTCGCGCGCCAGGCGATCCAGCGCGGCGCGCGCCGGCCCGGCCCGGCGGTTCGCTGCGGGCCCGCTTTCCGCTCCCGTCCGGGTGAGCGGCTGCAGGGTCTCGGGGTGCGTTTCCCGGAACACGGTATCGAGGGCGTCGATCAGCGGCGTGTCCAGGATGTCGAGCCAGATCGCCGGCTCGCCGCCCTCGTTGCGGTGGTCGTGCCAGCTCCATTGCGGGGTGACGACCATGTCGCCGGGCGCCATCGCCGTCGCGGCGCCGTCGACGGTGGTGAGCGCGCCGTTCCCCTCGATCACGAAGCGGATCGCGGTCTGGCTGTGCCGGTGGCAGGGCGCGATCTCGCCGGGAAGGACGATCTGGATGCCGGCATAGAGCGTCTGCGTCGCCCGCATGGCGCCGCCGAAACCGGGGTTCTGGAGAACCAGCACGCGGCGGAAGGCGTCCTCGGCGCCGATCAGGCCGCCCGCCTCCATCAGCCGGGGCCGCACGTCCCCGTAGCGCCAGACGGCGGGCCGCGCGGGCGTACCCGGACGAGCGAGGTCCACGCCCCGCCGCCCGACCCAGAGCGCGCCGAGATTCTCCGCGCCGATCCGCGCGTGGAACGCGGCCTCGGGGTCTTCGCTGCGCTGCATGGGGCGCGTCACGACCGGCGACACCTCCGTCGGGGCGGATACCGCGCCTTTCCGCGGCATCTATGCGGGCAAGCTTAGGGGCTGGGGCATCGGGGTGCCAGCGCGCGCCGACGCATTTCCGGACGACGGAGAGGTCGAACCGTGGCGAGCAAGGCGGGTGTCGAGCGGACCCGGATCGACCCAATGCCGCGTTCGATCCGCATCGCTTCAGGCCGCCGGCTGCGGCTTGTATCGCTCGACGTCGATTCGATCTTCTTCCTTGCGGGCTTGCGCGAGATCGTAGGTGGCCTGCCGGCGCAGCCAGAACTCCGCGTTGGACCAGCCTGCCTTCTCCAGCCGGATAGCCATCTCCGGGGAGATGGCTGCGTGCCCGTTGAGCACCCGCGAGAGAGTGTGACGGGCCACACCCAGTACCGTTGCCGCTTCGGTTACGTTCAGACCGAGCGGCTCCAGGCAGTTCTCCCGGATGCTGCGCCCGGGGTGCGGGGGATCGCTCATCGCCATGTTGCCGCCTCCTGCCAGACCGCATTTCTCACCAAGGGTCGAAGAGGGATCTACACCGCGGCCGACCCCAAGCCTGTCACCCCGGCCTTGAGCCGGGGTCCAGGGAGGCCGGGTGGGAGCACCGCCTGTGGCCCCCGGATCGGTGTCCGGGACAAGCCTGGACCCCAGCTCAAGGCTGGGGTGACAACAGGGGAACGGCAGGCCGCGCGCCTCGCCGGATCATGAATATGTGTACCGCGTACCGGTACACATATCAACCGAAAAATCCAGCGTGGCGGCGCCACCCCGCGGCTGGCAATGGCCGGCGCTTGCTGGATATAGTCGGATGACCGGAAAAGCCCATGCGGGAGACCGGCGATGGCAGCATTGGACGATCGGGCCCTGCGCGGGCTGGTCGGATCCGACCGGGTGCACCGGGACTTCTATACGAGCCCCGAGGTCTTCGAGCTCGAGATGGAGCGCATCTTCGGCCGCGCCTGGCTGATCGTGGGCCATGACAGCCAGGTGCCGGACCCCGGCGATTTCGTCACGACGACGCTCTGCCGCCACCCGGTGATCATGAGCCGGCACACCGACGGCGAGGTCCACCTGATGTTCAACCGCTGCGCCCATCGCGGCGCCCAGGTCTGCACCGAACCGAGGGGCAACGCGCGGCGCTTCGAGTGCCCCTATCACGGCTGGGTGTACGAAACCGACGGCAGGCACGCGGGCGCGCCCTATCCCAAACGCTACGCGAGCGGCTTCCTCAAGGGCGGGGAGTTCGATCTCGCCAAGGTGCCGCGCATGGCGATTTACCGCGGTTTCGTGTTCGCCTGTCTGAGCGCCGACGGACCGGATCTCGACGAGTTTCTGGGCCCCATGAAGTCGCACATCGACGCCATGGTCGACCGCGCGCCGGACGGCGAGGTGGAGGCCTGCGCCGGGACGTTCCGCTATCGCTTCGGCGCCAACTGGAAGATCCAGATGGAGAACCAGAACGACCTCTACCATCCGATGTTCACCCACGCCTCCACGACCGCGCGCGACGGCACCCAGTTCCGGCGTCACGGGGCGGAGGACGACGAGGCGGGCCGGGTCAGGCTGCTGAAGGAGAACGAGGCGCTCAACGAGCAGTGGGAGGAGCTTGCGATCGGCGGGCATCGCTACGGGCATACCTGGATGGAGAGGTTCCCGATGGACAGGGGCCAGAGCGGCCCGGTCCACGAGCGTTACCGGGAAGCGATGGAGGCGAGCTACGGCGAGCGCGCCGCCGAAGCCATGGCGGTGAAGCACCAAAACAGCATCTTCTACCCGCAATGGTCGATCCAGTACCTGACCCAGCACATCCGGGCGATGAACCCGGTCTCCGTCGACTGCACGGAGAACGTCATCATCCCGCTCAAGCTCAAGGGCGCGCCGGAGGAGATGTGGCGGGCGGCGCTCAGGAGCAACAACAACAGCCACTCGCCGTCCGGCATGGTCATGTCGGACGACATGGAGGTCTGGGAGCGCTGCCAGAGGGGGCTCGCGAGCCCGGGCAACGAGTGGGTGGTGTTCGCCCGCGGCATGGACGAGGAGGACACCGATAACCGGGGTTCCTTCGAGGGGCGCGGCACGTCGGAGGCGAACGCCCGGCACCAGCACGCGGCCTGGCTCGACTATATGTGCGGCGAGGCCTGACGGCCGTCCGATACGATGCGGGCCGAGATCGAACGATTCCTCTATCTGGAAGCGCGGCTGCTCGACGAGCGCCGGTTCGAGGAATGGATGAACCTGTTCGCCGAGGACGGCTGGTACTGGGTGCCGGCCGCGCCCGACCGGAAGGACCCCTATGACGGCGTGTCGATCTTCTTCGACGACCGCCGGGTCATGAAGACCCGCCTGGAGCGTCTGGATCATCCCCGGATCCACTCGCAGAAGCCGGCGAGCCGCACCATGCACGCTTTGTCGAACATCGAAATCGACGAGGACCACGGCGGGGAAGGCGAGGTGCTGGTGCGGTCCAACCTGACGATGTTCGAATTCCGCCTCGACAAGCAGACGGTCTACGGCGGACGTTGCCGCCATTTGCTGCGCATCCGCGACGGCGGCGGTTTCGAGATCGCCTGGAAGCGCGTCGACCTGGTCAACTGCGACGGCGTATTCGAGACCCTGTCCGTGCCGTTCTAGCCGGGTTCGGTGGAGGGCCACATGCCGGCCTGCGGAGAGCGCGGAACACCGTACCGTTGCGCCCCCGTTTATCAGAAAATCTTATGGATTTTATGAATAACTAATCTTCGACGTTATATCCAATTCCGGCATAGCCTGCGTCTGTCCGGTGTCTGACGGGCCGACATCGCGCTCCTGCTGGAGACGGAGGCATGGACGTGAAGAATGAGCCTTGCGGAAACCCCGCGCGAAATCGCTTCGCCGCACCGGCCGGTGCGATGCCGGCCGGCGAGCCCGCGACATTGCGGGCGAATCCTTGCGGAAATCGGGCGGATATAATATCGACGCGCGTTCCCCTCGACGGAAATCGGCCTGGATGACCTCGGGATCGAACATACCTGCGGGCTCGCCGCCGGCGCCCGTTTTCGTCACCGGCTCGGCCGGGCATGTCGGCGCCAATCTGGTGCGCCGGCTGCTCGACGACGGGGTGCGGGTGCGGGTGCTGTTGCGGCACGAGGACAATAACGAGGGGTTGGAAGGCCTCGACGTCGAGCGGACGTTCGCCGACATACGGGACCTGGACGCCACCAGACGGGCGATCGCGGGCTGTCGGGGCGTCTATCACGTCGCGGCCCGGATCTCGACCATCGAGGGCAATCGCGCGCACCGCAGGAACGTGTTCGAGTGCAACGTTCTCGGTACCCGCAACGTGCTGCGGGCGGCGCGCGAGGCCGACGCCGGCCGGGTCGTGGTGACGGGCTCGTTCAGCGCGGTCGGTTACGACCTCGACGATCCGTCCGCTCCCAGCGACGAGACGATGCAGTTCTACCCCATGGAGCGCATCATGCCCTACGAGCGCAGCAAGTCGCTCGTCGAGCAGGAGTGCTGGCACGCCGCCGCCGCAGGACAGGATGTCGTGGTGGCAACGTGCTGCGCGGTGGTGGGCGGCGCCGATTTCTTCCCCTCGCGACTGGGCAGGACGTTGTGCGACTACACCAACGGCAAGCTCCGCGCCTATGTCGACGGCGGTTTCGAGTTCGTCGCCGCGCGCGACATCGTCGAAGGGCATCTGCTGTGCATGGAAAAGGGGCGTTCGGGCGAAAAGTACATCTTCAGCAGCGAGTACAAGACCATCTCCGAGATCCTCGATCTCTTCGAGGAGGTCTCGGGCGTCCCGCGGCCGCGGCGGCGGATACCGGCCCGCCTGATGCTGGTCTTTTCGGAAGTGGCGAGCTTCTATCTGAGCCGGTTTCACCCGGGCTTCCCGCAGCGCTTCACCCCGGGCGCCATCCGCCTGCTGCAAAAGCGCCGCCACGCCGACACCGGCAAGGCGCAGCGCGAGCTCGGCTATCGCCCGACCGGCATCCGCGACGCGGTTCACGAGGCCTATGAATTTCACTACCGCCGCAACGCGATCGCGAATCCGGCCGCGAACCGGCCGCGCGCGGACGCCGCGGGAAAATGCGCCGCGACGCAGGCGGGAAATCCCGTGCCGGATCCGGGAATGCGGGTGACGACCGGCGGGAGCCCGACATGAGGCCCGCACCCCTCTCGCCGCCCGGCTTCGAGGACGCCGCCAACCTGCGCCAGCAGGCGCGCGCCGCGGGCATGGACCCGAATTACTGGTACGCGGTCGAGGAGGTGCGCAGGGTCAAGCCGGGCGCCGTGATCGAGGTCGTTTTCTGGAAGCACTCCATAGCGCTCTTCCGGGGAGCGGACGGATCCTTCCAGGCGATCGAGAACCGTTGCGCGCATCGCCAGCTCAAGCTCTCGATCGGCGACGTGAAGGGTTGCCGTCTCGTCTGCGCCTACCATGGATGGGAGTACGGCGGAAAGGGGCGCCCGGCCGGGGTCCCGTACGACCGCGAGGGACGAAGCTTCCCGCGGCTCGCGCTCAAGACCTACCCGGTGAAGGTCCGCTACGGCCTGATCTGGCTCTTCCCCGGCGATCCGGAGGAGGCGGAGAAGCGCCATATCCCGGACATCCCCGAGCTCGAAGGGCCCGGGCGGTGGGCCTGCGTGCCGCTGTGCTTCACCTGGTCGGCCCACCATTCGATGGTGATCGACAATGTGAGCGACTTCACCCACGCCCACCTGCACCGCCGCTACCGGCCCTTCGACGGCGCCACTCTGACAAGGTGCGAGACCGTCGGCGACGACGTGCATCTCGCCTACGATACGCGGGTCGGGCGGGGGCGTATCTCTGGACGGTTCGTCGATCACAAGCGGCTCGACACCAACCGCATGGAGCTTTGCTATCAGTACCCCTACCAGCGGTCGAACACCGACGACGCGATAAAGCACTGGCTTTTCGTGCTGCCGGTCGACGAGCGCACCACCCGGGTGTTCTTCCTGTTCTATTTCAAGTCGCTGAAGATTCCCTTCCTGCCGGTGCACATTCCGCGTTTCGCGATGACGGCGGTGATGAAGGTCTCGAACCGTCTCCTCATCGCGCCCCTGCTCTCCCAGGACCGGTTTGCGCTGGAGGCCGAGCAAGAGGGTTACGAGAGGCACTGGGACGCCCGCCCGGTCGAGTTCAATCCGGTGGTGCAGGCCTTCCAGAAGGTGACCGTGCGCAAGTGGCGGGAGTATCTGGCCGGCGCGAAGGAGGATGCTGATGTCCGCGCCTGAGCCGCACGCGCTGGTTCTGGCGCTGTCGGGCGGCACCCTGCTCGAGGCGGCGGCGATGCTGCTCGGGTTTGTCGCGGCGCTCTTCGTGGCTTCGGCGCTGCTGCCGGGTCGACGGATCACGGGACCGGATGCCGAGGGAAACCGGCGCGTCTACAAGCTGAACGGCCTCGCCCTCTTCCTGATCGTCGCGGTCGCGGCGGGTCTCGCCCAGCTCTCCGGCCGGTTCTCCCTTTCCGTGCTGCACACGCATTTCCTCGCCCTGTTCGTCGTGGCGAACGGGTTCGCCTTCGCTCTTGCCGGCTGGCTGTTCTTCAGGGGCATGCGGGCGCGCAACGCATCGCGAGCATCGTGGCGCGATTTCTTCATGGGCGTGGAAGCCGGCCCGACCTGGCTCGGGCTGGATCTGAAGCTCTTCAGCTATTGCCCCTCCCTCATCGGGCTCGCGCTGTTCAACGCGTCCTTCGCCGCCGTGCAGTATGAAACCTACGGCGAACTGACGCTGGGGATGGCGCTCTACCAGATCTTCACCTTCCTCTACGTGCTCAACTATTTCCAGTTCGAGCAGGGGATGATCCACACCTGGGACATCGTCAGCGAGCGCTTCGGGTGGAATTTGGTCTGGGGGGACTATGTGCTGGTGCCGTTCTTCTACTGCCTCCCCGGCTGGTGGCTGGTCCACGCGCCGGAGCCGCTGTCGCCCGCCGCCGCCGCCGCGATCGTCCTGCTGTTCGTTTTCGGCTTCTGGCTCTTCCGCGGCGCCAACCAGCAGAAGCACCGCTTCAAGCGCGATCCCGACGTCACGATCTGGGGCAAGCCGGCGCGGACCCTCGACGGGCGCCTGCTGGTCTCCGGTTTCTGGGGCATCGGACGGCATCTCAACTATACCGGGGAGATCTGCGTCTATCTCGCCTTCGCCCTCGCCACCGGGCTAACGTCCTGGTTCCCCTTCCTGTTGCCGGCGTGGCTGGCGGGGCTGCTGTGGCACCGTTCGAGACGCGACGAGCGCCGCTGCCGCGCCAAGTACGGCGCGTTATGGGACCGCTACACGCGGCAGGCGCGTTTTTCGATGCTGCCGTTCATCCATTGAGGGCGGGGATGGAGAACCGGGCTCAGGGGGCGGCAACCCTTCCTTCGGCGGGACTCCCGCCGCGGCCGGAAAAGACCGCTCCGGCGCTCGCGGGCGGGTGGCCGCTGCTGGGCAATCTGCCGGAATTCCAGAGGGATCCGGTCGCGATGCTGAGCCGCGGCTGGCAAGAGCATGGGGAGCTTTTCCGCTTCCGGCTGGGCCCGCGCAAATTCGTTCTCTTCACCGGACCCGAAGCGCACGACTTCTATTTCAGGGCGCCGGAGGACCGGTTGAGCGCCAAGCCGGTCTACCGGTTCACGGTACCCATCTTCGGACGCGGCGTGGCTTACGACACGTCGCCCGAGATCATGGCCGAGCAATTGGGGTTCCTGTTTCCGGCGCTCCGCGAAGCCGCGATGCGCAGGTTCGCCCTCATCATGTTCGACGAGACGAAGCGCTTCGCCGACGCCCTCGGCGCGGACGGCGAAATCGATCTGCCGCACGCGATGAACGAGCTCACCGTCAAGATCGCCAGCCGGTGCCTGATCGGACAGGAAGTCCGGGACCGGGTGGATACGGGCTTCGCCGAGGCGTACCACGAGCTGCAGAACGGCATCAACACGCTGGGGTTCTTCCTCCCCCGGTTTCCGACCGCCGCCCATCGAAGCCGCGACAAGGCAAGGCGGAAGGTGGCCGAGCTGTTCGGCGGGATCATGGCGGCGCGCCGGCGTTCCGGGGCCGCGCCCGACGATTTCATGCAGATGCTCATGCAGGCCCGTTACAAGGACGGCCGCGCGTTGAGCGACGACGAGATCGCCGGGATCCTTCTGACGGTCCTGTTCGCCGGCCAGCATACCAGCGCGGTGCTCGCGACCTGGACCGGCCTGGAGCTCCTGCGGGCGCCCGCCTACCTGGCGCGCGTGAGGGACGAGGCTGAGTACGTCTACGGCAAGGCGGGCGCGATGAGCCTCGACAGCCTCCAGCAACAGGCGGCGCTGGACCGCGCGGTGCGCGAATGCGAGCGGCTGCACCCGCCGCTGATATTGCTGATCCGCAAGGTGCTCAAGCCCCTGCGCTACGGCGGCCGTCTCGTGCCCGCCGGCACCCTGGCCATGGTGTCGCCGGCGGTCTCTCACCGCTTGCCCCACCTGTTCGCCGACCCGGACCGGTTCTCTCCGGACCGCTTCGCGCCGCCCGCGTCCGAGGACAGGCAGCACCGCTACGCCCTGATCGGCTTCGGCGGCGGCAAGCACGCCTGCATGGGCAAGCATTTCGCCTACCAGCAGCTGAAGGCGATCTGGACCGTGCTGCTCGACCGCTTCGATTTCTTTTTCGACGCGGAGTTTCCGCGCCCGAATTACGGCAGCTGGGTGACCGGTCCCGAGACGCCGTGCCGGGTCCGCTACCGCCGCCGCTCCCGGCCGGGCGTCTTCCGATGAACGGCGCCGTGTCGCGGCGCTACGACGTGGCGGTCGTGGGCGCGGGCCCGGTCGGCAGCCTGTGCGCGCTCGCCCATGCGCGGAAGGGCGCCCGGGTCGCCCTCCTCGAAGCCAATCCCAGGGCTTCCGGACGGCTGGCGGGCGAATGGCTGCATCCGCCCGCCGTGCGGATACTGCGCGATGTCGGGATCGCGGTCGACAACTTGCCCCGCAGCAGCGAAGGCAAGGGATTCGTCGTGTTCCCGGAGGACGGTTCGGAGCCGATCGTGCTTCCCTATCGGGACGGTTCCCGGGGTCTGGCGTGCGATCATGCGGTGCTCGTCTCCGGGCTGCGCGACGCCATCGAGAACGAGGCGGATGTCGATTTCATCCCCAACGCGCGGGTCAACGGGGTCGAGGACGAGCGGCTCACCTATGCCCTGAACGGCGCCGATCTATCCCTGGACGCGGCGCGGATCATCGGCGCCGACGGCCGGGCTTCCGTCGTGCGCCAATCGCTCGGCCTCTCCACCGACCCCATGCTCTGCTCGCGCATGCTGGGGATCACGCTGCACGATGCCGGCCTGCCGTTCGAGGGTTTCGGCCACGTGCTGCTCGGCGGGCCGGGTCCGATCCTCGTTTACGGTCTGGCCGACGGCTGCGTGCGGATCATCGTCGATGTCCCGCTCGACCGGTGGTCGCCCCGGGACCGGGTCGGCTTCCTGTCGGAAGCCTATGCCGGCCTGTTGCCGGAGCCTCTCGGGCCGGCATTCGTCGAGGCGCTCCGCGCGGGGAATTTCGACGCCGCGACCAATCGGCTGAGGCCGCGCGTCTCGTACGGGAGCTCGCGCCGCGTGCTGATCGGCGACGCGGCCGGGCACTACCACCCGATGACGGCGGTGGGGATGACGCTCGGTTTCGGCGACGCGCTCGCGCTGGCCGAGGGCGGAGAATTTCGCGAATTCGTCGCCAGGCGTTTCCGCGCGACCAGCAGCCCGGAGTTCCTCGCCATGGGGCTATACGAGGTCTTTGCCGATCACCGGGCGGAGGCGGTAGCGCTGAGACAGGCGATCTACCGGGGCTGGCGGGCGAATGCCTGGTACCGCGACCGGACCACGCGCATCCTCGCCTGCGAAGACCGGTCCGCGGTTCAGCTGGGTTTCGCGTTTTTCTCGACGGTGTCGAGAGCGCTTGCCGAGGGGATTCCGGGAATCCACCGCCAATTCGCTTCGCGCCGGGCCCGCGGCATCTTTCACGCGCTCGCCGTCCGCCTCTGGTGGCTCCTGCGCGGGGTTATCCAGCTGCACAACGAGAAGAGTGCGGGCCGGGGGCGGGACGAGCGGGCCCATGACGCCCTGTCTCGGGCGTTTCTTACCTCCATGCCGTCGGGGGCGGGCGATCCGCGGGCCGTCCGCCCGAACGGGGCGGAAGCGCCCGACGCCGGTCCCGCGTTGAGCCGCGCGGCGGCGCGCCTGCTGGGCCTCCAGCGGGGGGACGGCGCCTGGGAAGGCGAGATGGTCTGGTGCCCCATGCTCACCGCGCAATACGTGCTGCTGCACCACGTCATCGGGCGGCCGCTCGAGCCCGGGCGGCGCCGGCGCGTGCTGCGGTCCTTCGAACGGACCCGCCTCGAAGGGGGCACGTGGGGCCTGCACGAGCACTCCCCGCCTCACCTCTTCGTCACCGCCCTGGTTTACGTCGCGGCGAGGCTGCTCGGCGTCGAGCGGGACGATCCCCTGATCGAGCCGGCCCGGCGCTTCGTACAGGCGGAGGGAATTCTCGGCATTCCGAGCTGGGGAAAGTTCTGGCTGGCGCTGCTCAACCTCTACGATTGGCGCGGGGTGCACGTCATCCTGCCGGAGCTCTGGAGCCTGCCGCGCCGGTTTCCGCTGCATCCCTCGAACTGGTACTGCCACACCCGGCTGATCTACATGGCGATGGCGGGGATTTACCCGCGCCGGTTTCAGGCGCCGGTCACGCCCACGATCGCCGCGCTGCGGGAGGAGCTGTTCCCCGAGGGCTATTCGCGCGCCGATTTTTCGGCCGCCCGCAACCGCTTGCGGGACGCCGATCTCTACGCGCGGCCGAGCGTGTGGCTCAAGGCGGGATTCGGGCTGGCGCGGCTGTTCGAACGGGTCCACGGCAAGCGCCTGCGCGCCCGGTGCACCGACGCGATCGTCCGGCGCATCAAGTGGGAGCTGCAGACCACCGGCCACACCAGCATCTCCCCGGTGAGCGGCCTCCTCAACATCCTTGCCTTGTGGCTGCACGACCCGGACGACGCCGATTTCCGCCGGGCGCTCGAGAAGCTGGACGGCTGGATCTGGGAGGACGAGGAGCAGGGGGCGCGCGTCGCCGGGGCGAGAAGCGCCTCCTGGGATACCGGGTTCGCGCTGCAGGCGCTGGCGACGGTGCCCGGGCTCGACGGGGTCGAAGAAGCGCTCCGGCGCGGCGCCGACTTTCTGTTCGCGAACCGGATCGGCGCCAGCTTCGAAGGATTTCGCGAGGCCTACCGGTCCGACCCGAAGGGTGGCTGGTGCTTCGCCGGGGGGTGGCACGGCTGGCCGGTGAGCGACTGCACCGCGGAAGCGGTGCTGGGAATCCTCGCCGCGCGGCGCGGTGCCGTGAACCCGGCCGCGCTGCGCGACGCGGTCGCCTTCATGCTGCGCGGCCAGAACCGCGACGGGGGTTTCGGCAGCTACGAGGCGCGGCGTTCGGTATTCGGCCTGGAATGGCTGAACCCGGCGGAGATGTTCGGCGACTCGATGACCGAGCATTCGTTCGTCGAGTGCACCGCGTCCTGTCTCGCCGCGCTCGCCGCCTGCAGGGCGGGCTTCCCCGAAACAACGGACGGGGCGGCGGCCGGCGCCATCTCCCGGGCCGATGCCTGGCTGCGCCGGACCCAGGCGAGCGACGGGTCGTGGCGCGGCGTGTGGGGCGTTCAGTTCATCTACGGCACCCTGTTCGGCATCAGGGGCCTGCTCGCCGCCGGCGCCCGTCCCGGCGACCCGGCGCTGCGTTCGGCCTGCCGCTGGCTGCTCGACCGGCAGCGGGACGACGGGGGGTGGGGCGAGCACCACAGCGGTTGCCTGACCGGCCGCTACGTGCCCCACCGGGAGAGCCAGGTCATCCAGACCGCGTGGGCGCTGATGGCGCTCCTCGAGGCGGGCGATCCGGACTGGACGGCGATCTCGCGCGGCGCGCAATTCCTGCTGGGCACGCAGGAAGCCGACGGGGGCTGGCCCAAACAGGACATGGCGGGCGTGTTCTTCCGGACGGCGCTGCTCGATTACGTGCTCTACCGCCGGTATTTCCCGCTGCACGCGCTCGGCCTCTACGAGCGGCGGCGCCGGGACAGGCTGGGTCTCGCCGCTCCCTTTAGCGCCGGGGCGACCTCGTTCAGTTCCCTGGGCGCGCAGGCTTGCGGGCGAGGAAGAAAAACATCGGCGTGAATATGCCGGACCTGCCGCCTTCGACCAGCGCGTCCGCCGCGGCGTTCAGCAGGGTGCTGACCGCGCGGCTGCCCTCGGGAAACAGCCGCAGCCGCTCCCCGGCCCGCAACGTCAGATTGGTCAGGGCCCGGCCGAAAGGCGTGCGCGGAATACTCGACAGAGTCAGGTCGCGGCCCTGCAATGCCCGGTACCAGGGCGTTTGCGGATCGGATTCGGGTGCGCGGTCCCGGGAGTCCAGGAGCTCGAACCCGGCCGTGCGCAACGCGGCGCAAATCTCGGACATCGAGGCGATTTCCGGCAGGGCATCCCCGACCATGATGTCGTTCTTGATCCGCAGGTGCTCCGCGTTCCCGGGATCGAACCCGTCCGTGAGGCACCACTCATAGCCCGCGAAGCAGGCCTCCGGACGCAGGACGCGCAAGACTTCGCTGAACGCTCCGGCCTTGTCGGGCGCGTGGGGCATGGACTCGATGGCGAAGGCCGCGTCGTAGCGCTCGTCGCCCTCGGGAATCCGCATGTAGTCGCCGTGGATGAAACGGCACAAGGACTGCACGTCCCGGGTATGCAGTTTCGCCCGCTCGATCTGGTAGGCGTTGTTGTTGATGCCGACGAAGCTCGCCCCGGAATGCCGCGCAAGATTGCCCATCGGCCCGCCCACCCCGCACCCCACGTCGAGCACCTGCATGCCGGGCTTCAGGGACAGTCGTTCGGCGAGATAATGCTGGTGCCTGAGCAGCGACGCCTTGAAGCTTTCGCCCTTGCGCCGGGGGGCGAAGTGAAAGGACTGGCCCCAGCCGAACTCGTAAAAGTCCGTCACCAGGTCGTAGTACCGGTTCACGAACGACCGATAATGCTCCTTCCTGCCGTCCAGGCCGGCGTCGTAGATCGCGGTGTATCCATCGACGGTGGACTTCACCTCGTCCGGGGCGAGGTCCGCGAGGGAGCGGGAACTCGATCGTCTGGCGGCGGTTCGGGTCATCGGCATATTCGGCCAGAGTCGCGAGGGTTGCCCTAGGCCGGAAACTCCAGAATAAGAAACCGCGCGGTGCAACGATTCATTTTCCATGAGGTCAGGACAAATGCTCCAGCGCCGCGCCGATCAGGCGCATCCCGAAGCGGCAATTCCGGCAGGGCTGTTCACGGTCCTGGTCATCGCGGTCATGGCATTGGCGGGGATCGGCGCGCGCTACTGGGCCCGCGGGGATTTCGACGTCGTTCACGCCCTCCTGATCCTGTTCTTTTCGATCAATCTGGCGATCTGCTACTGGGAGATGTGCCTGTTCCTGAGGCGCGACCGTATCGAGCTGCGCGCCGATTACTGGCGTGCCCGCCAACTCGAGACGGGCCGGCCGGCGGCCGTCGAATTCCTCACCGCGAGGGTTCCGCTGCGGCGGATATTTTCGTCGACGGTATGGGCCGAGGTCTGGGCGACCTATTCCCAGATCGACGGGTCCTACGCGGACCGCCGCACTTACGGTTTCAACGTGGACATCGCCAACGGCTTCGTGACCCCGATCCCGACGATGATCCTCTACGCCGCCTTCACGTTCGATCTGCTGCCCGCCGTCGTCGCCGGCATCGTCGGCGCGATGATGTTCTGGCAATTGACGTACGCGACGTCGGTTTACTGGGTCAGCTTCTTCGTGGCGAACCGGCAGGCCCGGATCGGCCCGCGCGACACGCTGGTCTATATCTGGGCGCTGAATTCTCCCTGGGTGCTGTTCGCGCTGCTGGGGCTCTGGGCCTCCATTCGCCTGATCGTCGACGGGGACTACAGCGTCCTGGGCTATTGACCGCGGCTTGCCGGTTACGCCGCCGCCGGGCGCGGACTCCGCGGGCCGAGCCTGAAGATCGTGACGGCGAGGACCGCGAGGTTGGCGACGTTGAAGGCGACCCCGAGCAGGAAGGCGCTGACATAGTTCCCGGTCGCGTCGAACAGGATGCCGCCGATCCAGCTCCCGAACCCCATCGCGAGCGCGCCGAACAGGAACACCAGCCCGGTCCGCCGGCCCGCCTCGGCGATCGGCATCAACTCCCGGATCGCCACCGCGTAGACCGGGAAGATGCCGCCGTAGCCGAGCCCGAACAGGATCGCGACGACGTAGAGCTCCGCCAGCCCGTGAACCGCGGTGAACGCCGCGAGCATGGCGGCCTGGGTGCCGGAAAAGAGGAACAGCGCGCGGAGCCCGCCGATATTGTCGGCCAGCAGGCCGACGAAGACCGCGCGGCTGACGAAGGCCGACATCAGCATCACCGACAGCACTTCCGCCGCGTTGGTCGCAGGGTGGCCGAGGTCGGTGACATAGGAGACGAGATGGCCGAGCGGCAGCCCCATCGCGACGCAGCATCCGACGATCGCGGCGCAGAGCGCGGCCTGCAGGCCGCCGACGGACATCGGCAGTCGGCTGCCGGCGGCGGGCCTTGCCGCGGGCACGGACGCGGTCGTGCCGGGCGGGCCCGCGGGGACCCCGGGGCGCCGCCGCAGCACCAGCGCGAGCGCGGGCAGGAAGACCGCCGCCACGGCGCCGAAGGCGAGCGCCATCGTGCGCCAGCCGTGCGCCTCCATCACCAGGACGAAGATCGGAGGCCACATGATGCCCGCCAGCGCCTGCCCCCCGGCCACAATGCCGACCGCCATTCCCCGGCGGCGGACGTACCAGCGCGCGATGTTCGCCATCGCCGGGGCGGCGAGCGCGCCGGTCCCGAGAAACCCGATCAGCAGCCCGTAGATCGCGTAGAGCTGCCAGGCCGCGTCGAACTGGCTCAGGAGGATCGCGCCGCAGGGGATGGTGAGCGAGGCCACCAGCGCGGGCGGCCCCATGCCGTAGCGGTCGAGCACCCGGCCCATGAAGAACCCGCCGAAGCCGGCCCCGAGGAACTGGAGCGAGAATGCGAGCGAGGGAACCGCGCGCGGCCACGAGAACTCGGCGGCGATCGGCTTGAGCGCGACCACCACCAGGAACATCGCGCCCGACCCGATGAGCAGCGTCAGCACCGAGGCGGCGAGCACGTAGATCTGCCCCGCCGGCTCCGTCCCGTCCGGATTTCGGTCCGCCTCGGTCATGGACGCCCCCCAGCATCACCGTAGAGCATGCAGGCGAGCGGCGCGATAGAAGGGCGGGCGCGCCTCTTCTCTCTCGTCATGGTCGGCGAAGGCCGACCATCCACGAGTTTTTTTCGGCGGTCGCAACCCCGAGAAAACATGAAAAACAAAACGTGGATGGTCAGCCTTCGCCGACCATGACGGTGGGAGAAAACGGGGGAACGCGTCCGGATAATCCGAGTTCGTCCCCGGCTCACGCGTCCCACGCCGCCTGGAGGGCCGGGCGGGCGAGGAGGCGTTCGTTATAGGCCTTGAGGTTGGGCTTGTCGGCGAAGTCGACGCCGAACTTTTCCGACATGATGCAGGCATGGCCGGTGATCGTGTCGGCGGCGCTGAACGATTCCAGGAGATAGTCCCGCCCCTCCAGCCGGGCTTCGACCGGCGCCAGGGTACGGTTCAGCAGGCGCAGCGCGCGGTCGGCGTGGGTCTCGCTGCGCCGGTCGGGCGGCAGCAGGATCGTCTCCACTACATAGGCGTTGATCGGCGGCATGATCATGCCTTCTGCATAGTGCAGCCACTGGAGATAGGCAGGAAACTCGGGCGATTCCGGGCCGCGGGCGAGCGAGCCGTCGCCGTAACGCGCTACGAGATACTGCGCGATCGCGGTGCTCTCGGAGATCCGCACCTCGCCGTCGTCGAGCGTCGGCACCCGGCCGTTGGGATTGACCGCCAGGTAATCCGGCGAGCGCATCGCCTTCTCGCCGAGCTTGAAACGTTCGAGCTCGTAATCGAGCCCGAGCTCGTTCAACAGCCACACCGTGCGAACCGCACGGGTATCGGGCGCGTAGTAGACCTTCATCCGGGACCCCCAGCGAGTTTCCGCGTTCGCGTCGAGACATGCCCGAAGCGCACCGGCCGCGTCAATCCGGCCGCCCCGCTATATCGCGCCCCCGCATGGGCTAACATGCGGCGAACCCGGGGACGGCCAGGAGGCGGTGCGTGAAGTTCGGCATGCAGTTCTTTCCCGATGTCCGACCGAGCGAGAAGCCGGCGGAGCGGTATTTCGCCGAATCGCTCGACCTGGTCGGGCTCTGCGACCGTTACGGCTACAGCCATGTCCGGATCGTCGAGCACTATTTCCACCACTGGGGCGGCTACAGCCCGAACCCGATCGTCTTCCTGACCGCGGCCTCGCAGCGCAGCCGGACCGCCCGGATGGTGACCGGCGCGGTGCTGCCGGTGTTCAACAACCCGCTCAAGCTCGCCGGCGAGATCGGCATGCTGGACGCCATCTCGGGCGGACGGCTCGATGTCGGCTTCGCGCGCGCCTTCCTCCATCACGAGTACGAGCGTTTCGGCATCGACATGGAGGAGAGCGTCGCCCGTTTCGAGGAAGGGCTGGATCAGGTCCGCCGCCTGCTGGAGGAGGAGAACGTCACCGCGAGGGGGCGGTTCCACGGCTTCGAGAACGTCACCTCGCTGCCGCGCCCTACCCAGAAGCCGCGCCCGCCGATCTACATCGCGGCGGTCGGTACGCCGGCCTCGTTCGAACGCGCGGGCGAGCTCGGCCACGCGGTAATGGCGATCCCGGGCGTGGGCTCGACCCCGTCGGAGCTGGTCGGTGTCTACCGCGAGGCGTGGGACCGGGCGGGACATCCCGGGAAGCCCACCGTCATGCTCGCGGTGTTCATGTATTGCAGCGAGGACCGCGAGGAAGCCGTCTCCATCGCCAAACCGCTGATCGAGCGTCATTTCGAATCCATCGTCGACGCGACGGCCGGCTACGCGGAGGGGCCGCCCCCCACGACCTACGCCAACTACGACAGGATGCGGGCGCGGATGGCCGCGGAGACCTTCGAATCGCAGGTCGACCACATGGCCGCCTTCGTCGGCACGCCGGACGACATCGTCGAGCAGCTGCACGCGTTCGATCGGGCGATGGGCGGCTGCGACCACGTCTCGATGCAGGTCAATTTCAACGACATGCCCTACGAGCTCGCCGAACGCTCGGTCCGCCTCTTCGGCGAAAGGGTCATCCCGCGCTTCGCCCGGGGTTAGCGCCGAGCGCATCGCGCGAAAGCCTCCACCGTCCGGAAAACTGAAGCTGTCACCCCGGACTTGTTCCGGGGTCCAGGGCCACAGGCGCCGCCCTCGCCGGGCTTCCCTGGACCCCGGAACAAGTCCGGGGTGACGTTAGGGCGCGGGACTGAGCGCGAGCGCGTCCCGCTAACCCGGACCGGCTCCGTTGCCGAGCGCATCGCGTACCGCGTCGAGGCCGACCGGCTTGCCGTCGAACCCGGTCATCGCGTCGACCAGCACGCCCCAGGCATAGGCGGCCGATGCGCTGTCGCCGAGCAGGTGGAAGGCGGGGATCTCGCCGAGCGAAACGGCGATGACGATCATGGACATGCGCGCGACCGAGGTCTGGGCGATGCTGCCCGCGGGGAAGGCGCGCGCGCGGAGATCGACCCCGCAGAGCGTCGCCATGGTTTCCGCCGCGTGCATTCCGCCGAGCAGGAAATGAAAGCTTCCGTCGCGGCGCAACACCTTGTAGCAGCCGGGTTCGGGGTCGGCGTCGAGCGCCGTTTCGAGCCGGCCGCAGAGATTGCCCCGGCCCGTCAGGTTGCCTAGGATCAGCGCTTCGGTGGGCGCCAGCCGGGCGGCGAGCGCGCCCCCTCTTTGCATATCGGCCCGATTGTCCCGGTCGAGCCCGAGGACCCGCCTAGCGCGCAGCCAGTCGAGCGCGGCGGGGCCCTTGAAGCCGACGCGGGGCAGCGGCGAGAGATCGCACAGGCCGAGCCTCGCGAGGGATTGCCGCTCGGTCCCGGGCTCCCCAAAGTCGAGCGCGACGGCGGCGCCGGCGACCCCGCCGAACCGGGCGCCGCAGGCCGCGAGCTCGCGGTATACGAAGCTGCGCCGGGCGTATGAGGCGGGCTCCGCCATCAGGCCTCCTGGCGCGCGTTGTCGGGATCGTAGAAGGGCAGCGGGGCGACCTCGGCCGAAACCGCCCCGCCGTCGGACCTCCTGATCTCGAAGCGGTCGCCCGGCTCGGCATCGCCGGGCAGCAGGAAGGCGAGGCCGACGACCCGGCCGAGATGGGGCGACCGCATCGCCGAGGTCACGCGCCCGGCGATCTCCCCGTCGCGGATGACCAGGCAACATTCTTCGGGCGGCGCGGCGTCGGCATCGCTCAGCACGAAGCCCGCGAGCTTCCGGGCGAGGGGGGTCTTGTCGTGGACGTCGAGCGCCCTTCCCCCGACGAAGAACGGCTTGCCGCGCCTCACCGCCCATTCCATGCCGGCCTCCATCGGGGTGGTCAGCCCGTCGGTATCCTGCCCGACGATGATGTGGCCCTTCTCCAGCCGCAGCAGGCGCTGGGCCTCGACCCCGAAGGGCCGGATCCCGTCCGCCGCGCCCGCCTCCATCAGCCGGTCCCACAGCGCCTCGCCGAACCCGGCGGGGACGTGGATCTCGTATCCCAGCTCGCCGACGAAGCCGACCCGGAGCAGGCGGGCGGGAATATCCGCGACCCGACCCTCGCGAACGCCGAGATACGGGAAGGCCTCGGTGGACAGATCGATTTCCGGCGCGATCCTGCCCAGCGTCTCCCGCGAAAGGGGACCCGCGACGTTCGCCCCGCACCAGGCGGCGGTGACGTTGGCGATATCGACGTCGAGCCGCCACTGGGCGTTGTGCCACAGCATCTCGCGGTGGACGCGATCCGCCCCGCCGGTGGTGGCGGTGACGTAGAAATGCTCCTCACCGAGGCGGCAGGCGACGCCGTCGTCGACGATCGTCCCGGCCGCGTCGCACATCAGCACGTAGCGCAGCCGACCGACCGGCTGGCGGCGATAGGCGAAGGTGTACATCCGCTCCAGGAACGCCGCCGCGTCCGGGCCTCGGATCTCGATCCCGCCGAGGGTCGAGACGTCGATCAGCCCCACCGCAGCCCGGACATGCGCCGCCTCTTCCTCGATCAGCCGATCGCGTTCGGTCTCGGGACCGTAGAAGGCAGGGCGCAGCCAGTCGCCCGCGACCAGCGTCCGCGCGCCGGCCTCGACGTGGCGGCGGTGCATCGGCGTGAGCCGGACGGGCTCGAAGCTGCGCCCCGCCAGGACGCCGAGCTTCTCGCCGCTGACCGGCGGGCGGACGGTCGTCGTGCCGATTTCGGCGCGGTCGCCGCCTCCGGCGCCGGAGGCGATACGGAGCGCGTTGGTCGCCGAATGGCGGCCCTGCGACGGACCCATGCCGACGGTGGAATAGCGCTTCACGAGCTCGATATCGTCATACCCCTCGTCGACGGCATCGGTGAGGTCGCGGACCGTCAGATCCTCGTCGAAGTCGACGAACTCCTTGCCCCTGCGGTGGGGAAAGATCGGCCAGGCATGGTTGCGGACCCGGCCGGGACCGGCGGGGGCCGCCGGCGCGTCTTCCGCCTCCAGGCCGAGCGCCGCCGCGGCCGCCCGGCCCGCGCGGCGGCCGTCGGCGATCGTGGGTTCGAGCCCGTGACGGCCGTTGGCCGCGCCCGCGACGAGAATGCCGTGGGGCACGCGGTCGACGCGGAGGCCGGACGTCGTCCGGTCGTAGACCAGCCGGGCGCCGGCGTGGCAGGCGATCTGGGCCGCGGGCATGGTGCCAGCGCTCATGCACACCAGGTCGCAGGCGATCGTCTCGCCGCCCGTGCCGAAACGCCCGGTGCCGGCGATCGGCGAGACCTTGAGTGCGCGCACGCGGCCGGTGCGTCCGTGCCCGCGGGCTTCCGAGGGCGTGTGCCCGGCGATGATCCTGACCCGTCGCTCGGCGACCGCCGAGGCTTCGGGCGAAGGATCGGGGTGCTGTCGCAGATCGACGATCGCGGCGACATCGACGCCGGCGTCGAGCAGATCGAGCGCCGCGGCATATCCGTCCCGGCCCGCGGTGACGACGACCGCCCGGTTGCCGGGCCGGACTCCGTAATGCCGGATCAGGCGTTGCGCCGCCGAGGGCAACACGATCCCGGGCAGGTCGTTGTTGCGGAACACGACGGGCTGCTCCATCGCGCCGGTCGCCACGATCGTTCTCTTCGCGCGTACCTTGTGCAGGCGCCGGCCCTGGACGACCGCGAGCCAGTCGTCGGCGAACCATCCCTCGCAGACGGCGCCGGTCGCGATCTCGACGTTCGGCGCCTCCTCGACCGCCGCGACGAGGGCGCGAAGCCGTTCCTCCTGCGGCGCGCGGTCGACGCCGAACCGGGCATGGGTGAGCGTTCCGCCGGGAGCGGGCTGATCGTCGACCAGCAGCACGTCCGCCCCGGCGGCGGCGGCAGCGGCGGCGGCGGCGAGCCCGGCCGGCCCCGCGCCGACGACGACCGCGTCGTGGTAGCCGTATTTCTTGTCGAACCGAGCGGGCCGGGCGGCGGGATCGACCGCGCCGAGACCCGCGCGGGCCCGGAACACCGGCTCCCAGCGCTGCCACGCGCCGGACGGGCGGTAGAACGCCTTGTAATAGAACCCGACGGGAAGAAACCGGGAGAACAGGCCGATCCAGGCGCCCCGGTCGCGCTCCAGGCTGCCGGCGTAGTTCTGCCCGAGAACCTCCATCCCGTCCTCGATTTCGCGGACGGCCGCCGGCACGTTGGGCTCGCCGGGGAGCTGCACCAGCGCATTGGTGTCCCTGTCCGCCAGCGAAAAGATGCCGCGCGGGCGGCGGTACTTGAAGGAACGCGACAGGGTCGAGA
The DNA here is from genome assembly GCA_028820505.1 of Defluviicoccus sp. GTDB lineage: Bacteria > Pseudomonadota > Alphaproteobacteria > MPNO01 > MPNO01 > MPNO01. The sequence continues at coordinate 13,833 of JAPPIT010000172.1, read as the reverse complement.
CGCCGTTGGCCGCCAGCGCGCTCGCGACGGTATCGCCAGCGAAGCCCTCGAACTCCCGTCCCTCGAAGGTAAAGCGGACGCTGCGCGAGCGGTCGACGCGCTCCCCAGACGAGGGCGGCAGGCGGTATTCGCCGGTCATGGCGGCACCCGCCCGAAGATTTCGGACGCGGGATATGTTCTCAGTATTTCATCCGTGCCGGTATCGCGCTCGGCGATGAACCAGTAGGCGGTCGGCACGTGGAACCACCATTCGCGCACCGTGCCGCGCGCGTTCTCGTGGCCGAACACGTAGTCCGACCAGTCGGCGTCCGTCGCGGCTCCGGGGTCGGGCATCTCGACGACCTCGCCGCCGCAGACGAACTCGGAGATGTTGCGTGGGCCGTTGAGCGGGCAGTGCAGGATCTTCATCGCGCCGCCTCAATGCCCGACCGAGGCGGCGCCGCGCTCGCCGAGTTGGCGGAAGGCGGCGAAGCGGTCGAGGGCGAAGGGCTCGATCGGCGCCGGCGGCTTGCCGATCGCCACCGTCTCCGCCATGCGCTTGCCGCAGACCGGCGTCGCCTTGAAGCCCCAGGTCCCCCAGCCCGCGTCGATGTAGTAGTTCTCGACCGGCGTCAGCCCCATGATCGGGCTGAAATCGGGCGTCATGTCGGCGAGCCCCGCCCACTGGCGGAGCACCCTGACCTCGGCGAGGAAGGGGAAGAGCGCCAGCATCGGCGCGGCGAGCCCCTCCTTCCATTCGAGCGTCGGGCGCTGCGCGTAAAGCGCGTAAGGATCGGTCGGGCCGCCCATCACCAGCTCGCCGCGAGCGGATTGGGACACGTAGACGTGCAGGCTCCCGGAAACCACGATCGGGTCGAGGAAGGGCTTGAGCGGTTCGGTGACGCAGGCCTGGAGCGGCACCGTATGGATCGGCAGGCGGAACCCCGCCATGGTGGCCAGCAGCGAACTCGACCCCGCGACGGCTTGCAGCACCTTGCCGCAGGCGATCCGCCCCCGGCTGGTCTCGACCCCGGTGACGCGGCCCTTCTCGGTCAGGATGCCGGTCACTTCGGTGTTCTGGTGGATCTCGACGCCGCGCCGCGCCGCGGCGATCGCGTAGCCCCAGGCGACGGCGTCGTGGCGCGCGATGGCGCCCGGCTTGTGATGGAGCGCGCCGAGGATGGGAAACCGCACGTCCCGGCCGAGGTTGAGATGCGGGCAAAGCCGCGCCAGCCCGTCCAGGCCGACCATCTCCGACTCGACGCCGAGATGCTTGTTGACCTCCGCCCGCCAGCGCATCGTCCGCAGCGCGGCGTCGGTATGGGCGAGGGTCAGGTGCCCGCGCTCGGAATAGAGGATGTTGAAGTCGAGCTCGCCGGAGAGACCGCGGAACAGGCGGATCGATTCGTCGTAGAACCGCACTCCCTCGGGCGTCAGGTAGTTGGAGCGGATTATCGTGGTATTGCGAGCGGTGTTGCCGCCGCCGAGCCAGCCCTTGTCGAGCACCGCGACGTCGGCGATGCCGTGGTCCTTCGCGAGGTAGTAGGCGGCGGCGAGGCCGTGCCCGCCGGCGCCGATGATCGCCACGTCGTAGCGCGGCCGGAGCCCGACCGCGGGCGGCAGCGCGCGGCGCGGCCGGCGCCCGCCCCGGAACCCGTGCCGGATCAGCCCGAGCGGCATCGCCCTGCCCGCTCCCCGCGCCGGCGGGGCCTAGAGCGCGTCTGTATTAGTTGAAGCCGCTTCTTCCGTTCTCTTCCGTCATGGTCGGCCTTCGCCGACCATGACGGTGAGGAGACAGGGGTAAAGGCGCTTCTATCTGAAACGGGCACGGCCTAGGCGTCGAGCGTGTGGTCGAACTCCCATTGCGAGAGCGTGGTGGCGTAGCTCCGCCATTCGTCCAGCTTGAGCTTGACGTAGCTGTCCACGAATTCGTCGCCGAACGCCGCGCGGGCCACCTTGTTCCTGTCGAACAGGCGGAGCGCGTCGAGCAGGTTGAGCGGCAGGCGGCGGATGCGGCGCAGCCGGTCGCCCTCGGTATACATGTTGATGTCGAGGCGCTTGCCCGGGTCGCGTTCGTTCTCGATGCCGTCGAGGCCGGCGGCGAGCACCCCCGCCTGCGCCAGATAGGGGTTGGCCGCCCCGTCCATCAGCCGCAGCTCGAACCGTCCCGCGTCGGGGATGCGGATCATGTGGGTGCGGTTGTTGCCGGAATAGCTGATCGCGTTGGGCGACCAGGTGGCGCCCGAGAGCGTCACCGTGGCGTCGATCCGCTTGTAGCTGTTGACCGTCGGGTTGAACAGCGCGCACATCGCGTCCGCCGAGTGGACGATGCCGCCGAGGAAGCGGTAGGCGAGCGCCGACAGCCCCAACTCGCCGTTCCCGTCGTGGAACAGGTTGGTCCCGCCGCCGTCCCACAGCGAGACGTGGGTGTGGCAGCCGTTGCCCGTCAGGTTGGGGAACGGCTTCGGCATGAAGGTTGCGCGGTAGCCGTGGCGCTCGGCGACCGTCTTGACCATGAACTTGAAGAACGCGTGGCGGTCGGCGGTGATCAGGCAGTCGTCGTATTCCCAGTTCATCTCGAACTGGCCGTTCGCGTCCTCGTGGTCGTTCTGGTACGGGTTCCAGCCGAGCTCGATCATCGCGTCGCAGATCTCGCCGATCACGTCGAAGCGGCGCATCAGCGCGGCCTGGTCGTAGCAGGGCTTCTCCTGGATGTCGCGCGAATCCGACACCGCGACCTCGTCCGGCGCCAGCAGGAAATACTCGCACTCGACCCCGGTCTTCATGCGGTAGCCGGCGGCTTCGGCGCGCTCGATCTGGCGCTTCAGCACGATTCGGGGCGAGGCCTCGACCGGCGCGCCGTTCATCCAGAGATCGGAGGCGAGCCAGCCGACCTCGCGGTTCCAGGGAAGCTGGATCAGGCTGTCGGGGTCGGGGATCGCGAACATGTCGGGATCGGCCGGCGTCATGTCGAGCCAGGCGGCGAAGCCGGCGAAGCCGGCGCCGTCGGCCTGCATCTCGGCGATCGCGCGGGCCGGCACCAGCTTCGATCTGAGCACGCCGAACAGGTCGACGAAGCTGATCAGGAAGTAGCGAATCCCCTTGTCCTCGGCCACCCTGGCGAGATCGACGGTCATGTCATTTCCCCTCTTTCCGGCGCGGTTCCGCTATTCGCGGCCCGGTATCCAGTCGGTCCCGGCGAGCGGCACGCCCGCCATCGCCGCGGCCTCGACGGTCAGCGCGACGAGATCCTCGGGCTCGAGGTTGAGCACGTGGCTCTTGCCGTTGGCCCGCGCGATGGTCTGCAGCTCCAGCACCATCACGGTGAGATAGTTCCTCAGCCGGCGTGCGCCCTGCTCGGGGTCGAGGCGGGCCTCGAGGTCGGCGTCCTGGGTGGTCACGCCGACCGGGCAGCGGCCGGTGTGGCAGTGGTGGCAGGCGCCGGGCTCGGTGCCGATGGCATGGTAATCCTCGACATGGACCGGGCGGTTGCAGCCGAGCGCGACCATCGCCGCCGAGCCGATCGACACCGCGTCCGCCCCGAGCGCCAGCGCCTTGGCGACGTCGGCGCCGGTCCTTATGCCGCCCGACACGACAAGCTGCACCTTGCGGTGCATGTCGAGCTCCTGCAGCGCCTCGACCGCCCGGCGGACGGCGGGGAGCGTCGGAATGCCGACATGCTCGATGAACACGTCCTGGGTCGCGGCGGTGCCGCCCTGCATGCCGTCGAGGACGACGACATCGGCCCCCGCCTTGACCGCGAGCGGCACGTCGTATTGCGGCCTGGACGCGCCGATCTTGATGTAGACCGGCTTTTCCCAGTCGGTGATCTCGCGCAGCTCGCGGATCTTGATCGCGAGGTCGTCGGGCCCCGTCCAGTCGGGATGGCGGCAGGCGCTGCGCTGGTCGATGCCGACCGGCAGGTCGCGCATGCCGGCCACCCGCTCGGTGATCTTCTGGCCGAGCAGCATGCCGCCGCCGCCGGGCTTGGCGCCCTGGCCGACGACGATTTCGATCGCGTCCGCCCGGCGCAGATCGTCGGGGTTCATGCCGTAGCGCGAGGGAAGCACCTGGTAGACCAGGGTCTTGGAGGACCGGCGTTCCTCCTCGGTCATCCCGCCGTCGCCGGTGGTCGAGCTGGTTCCCATCGCGGTGCAGGCGCGCCCGATCGCCTCCTTGGCGTTGGCGCCGAGCGCGCCGAAGCTCATCCCCGCGACGGTGATCGGAATCGCGAGCTCGACCGGCCTGGAGGCGAAGCGGTCGCCCAGCACGACATCGGTGTCGCAGCGCTCGCGATAGCCTTCCAGCGGGTAGCGCGACATCGAGGCGCCGAGAAACAGCAGATCGTCGAAGCCCGGCAGATGCCGCTTGGTGCCGAATCCGCGGATCTCGTAGACGCCCCGGTCGGCCGCGCGGTGGATCTCGGCCAGCACGTGGTCGGGAAAGGTGGCGGACGGGCGCAGCGTGCGGCGGTCGACGCTCATCGATAGGCATCTGCGTTGTCGACATGGAAATGATAGAGCCGGCGCGCCGATCCGAAACGGCGGAAAGTAGACAAATCGGCCTCGACACCGGCGCGCTCGAGCAGCGCGGACAGCATTTCCCGGTGCCGGGTCGTCATTTCCTTCTCGACGCAGTCGGCACCGAGGCGCCCGACCCCGCCGCCGACATAGAGCGTCGCCTCGTAGATCGAATCGCCGAGATCCTCGCCGGCATCGCCGCACACCGCCAGCGTGCCGGACTGCGCCATGAACGCGCTCATGTGGCCGACCGATCCGCCGACCACGATGTCGACCCCCTTCATCGAGATGCCGCAGCGCGGACCCGCGTCGCCCTCGATCACGAGGAGCCCGCCATGGCCCGACGCGCCGGCGCATTGCGAGGCGTTGCCGCGCACCCGAATCGTTCCCGACATCATGTTCTCGGCCACGCCGGTGCCGCAATGGCCGTTGATCGTCACGCTGGCGGCCTGGTTCATGCCGCCGCAGTAATAGCCGACGTGACCGTCGATCTCGACCGACACGGGAACCGTGAGCCCCGCGGCGACCGCGTGCGCGCCCCTGGGTTCGGCGATGCGCCATGCGGTCTCGTTGGTATCGGCGGGGAGCGCGTGCAGCCGCGCGTTGAGCTCCCGCACCGAGCTCGCCGAGAGGTCGACCGAGGTCATGAAGCCCCCGCGTGCGACCACGTGTAGACGATCGAGGGCTCGGGTTCCCAGATCGTCGCCTCGTCGACCCCGGGGAGGTCCGCGAGCGAGCGGAACTCGGACGCCATCGCGACCCAGTCGTCGGTCTCGGCGAGGACGGCGGGCTTGCAGGCGAAGGCGTCGCGCAGCACCGCGAACCCGTCCGCCGTTCCGACCGCGAAGGTGTAGAACCCGTCGAGATCGTCGAGACCGGCCTCCATCGCCTCCTCCAGCGACGCCCCCTCGTTCAGCCGGTGGGCGAAGTAGCGCGCCGCGACCTCCGTGTCGTTGTCCGACTCGAAGCGGAGCCCGCGCCGCCGGAGCCTGAGGCGGAGCCGGTTGTGGTTGCTGAGCGAGCCGTTATGCACCAGGCACACGTCGTCCGCCGCGATGAAGGGGTGCGAGTGCTCCGTCGTCACCGCGCTCTCGGTCGCCATCCGGGTGTGGCCGATGGCGTGCGTCCCGCCCATCTCCTCGACGCCGAAGCGCGCGGTGATCTCTTCCGGCAGGCCCTTGTCCTTGAACACCTCGATCGACCGGCCGTAGCCCATGACCCGGATATCGGGCCGGTTGGCGGCAAGCCAGTCGACGATCCGGTGAGCGGTACCGTCCATACGCAGGACGGCGTGGTTCGACCGCACGTCGATCAGGGGCGCGGCGCCGAGCGCGGCGGCGAGCGCGCTCCCCAGCGCGTCCCAGCCGTGGTCCGGATCCGGCGCGAACAAAGTGAGCTTGCAGCCGGACTCCGGCACGGGATCGTGGAAGACGGCGAGGCCGGCGCTGTCGGGGCCGCGGTCGGCCATGCCGGCCAGCATCGTCGCGAACCGGGCGCCGAGCCGGTCCCGGAGCGCCGGGTTCTTCAGAAACAATCCGACGATGCCGCACATCGGCGCCTCCTCACATGGCAACCCGCAACCTAGAGCCTGTCCGCTCCAAATGGAACCGGTCGAGGACCTCGCCCGCCCTTCGATACGCCGCCTCGCGGCTACTCAGGGTGAGGGAGTCTGCAAAATCACCCTCATCCGGAGTAGGCGCGCCAGCGTCGTATCGAGGGCCAGCGTCGTATCGAGGGACGGCCCCGCGCGGACGGAGGACAGGGACCGGGTACGAAACCGGCGCGCTCCAATAACGTGCAAGGGATGGCGTCTTGTGCCCGGCCTCACCCGGCGCAGGAGACGCAGAGGGCGACGGCGGGGTCGATTTCGAGGCGGCGCGGGGGGATCGGCTCGCCGCATTCGAGGCATTCGCCGTAGCTTCCGTCGTCGATCCGTTTCAGGGCGGCCTCGATGCGCGCCACGCGCGCGCGGCGCCTCGTCTCGGAGGCCTCGGCCATCGCCCGCACCTGTATCGCGTCCATCCGCGAAAGCCGGCCCACCGCCTGCTGATCGAGCTCGACCGGAGCGCGGTCTTCCGCCGTGGCAGCACTGGCGTGCAGGAGAGCCTCGCGCTCCTCGACGAGCAGCGTCCGCATCGCCTCGGTGTCGACCCCTCCGTCGCCGGCCATCGTCCGGTCCTCGCTCGGGTCGCGTGCCAGCCCGTCGACTCTACCACGCCCGCGACGATTGCGAGGGAAACAATCGCGGAGGGCTGGACCGGGGGTCCGCGAAGCGGCAAGGTCGCGGCGCGAAGGCACGGGGTCGGGCGGTGAAGTATCGGGTTCTCAAGGACGTCTTCGGCTTCGAGTCCTTCCGGCCCGGCCAGGAGCCGGTGATCGACGCCGTGCTTGCCGGACGCGACGCGCTGGCCGTGATGCCGACCGGCGGCGGCAAATCGCTCTGCTTCCAGGTTCCGGCCCTGGTCCGCGGCGGGCTGACCGTCGTGGTCTCGCCGCTGGTCGCCCTCATGCAGGATCAGGTGGCGGCGCTCCGGCTTGCCGGCGTCGCGGCGGATGCCATCCACTCGCTGAACCGGCGGGAGGAAAACGTCGCGATCTGGCGCCGCGTCGCGGCGGGCGAGATACGGCTGCTCTATCTCGCCCCGGAACGGCTGATGACCGAACGGATGCTCGCGGCGCTCTCGCGGCTGCCGCTTTCGCTGATCGCGGTGGACGAGGCGCATTGCGTTTCCCAGTGGGGCCCCGCCTTCCGGCCCGAATACGCGGCGCTGTCGGCCCTCCGCCCCCGGTTCCCGGACGTGCCGATCCTGGCGCTGACGGCGACGGCGGACGCGGTGACGCGCGAGGACATCGCGGCCAGGCTGCTGGCGCCGGACGCCGCCCAGTTCGTCGCCGGCTTCGACCGGCCCAATATCCGCCTCGCCGTGGAGCCCCGAAAATCGCCGAGGCGCCAGCTTCTCTCCTTCGTCAAGGCGCGCGGCGGCCAGAGCGGCATCGTCTATTGCCTGTCGCGCCGCAAGGTCGAGGAAACCGCGGCGATGCTGGTGGGCGAAGGGATCCGCGCGCTGCCCTACCACGCGGGCATGACCGCGGAGGAGCGGACCGCCAACCAGGGGATTTTCATCGCCGAGCCGGGGGTGGTCATCGTCGCCACCATCGCCTTCGGCATGGGGATCGACAAGCCGGACGTCCGCTACGTCTTCCACACCGACATCCCGTCCGGGATCGAGGCCTATTACCAGGAGATCGGCCGCGCGGCGCGCGACGGGGAGCCCGGAGATGCCTGCATGCTCTACGGGCTGGACGACATCCGCATGCGCCGGATGTTCATCGACGGCGAGGACAGCGGCGACGACCACCGGCGGCGCGCGCACAAGCGGCTCGACGCGCTGGTCGGCTATTGCGAGGCGCCGGGCTGCCGGCGCGTGACGTTGCTCGCCTATTTCGGCGAGCGGATCGAGCCCTGCGGCAATTGCGATACCTGCCTCGACCCGGTCGAGCTGGTCGAGGCGACCGGCGACGCCAGGCTCGTGCTGTCCGCCGTGGTGCAGACCGGCCAGCGCTTCGGCGCGGCGCACATCATCGACGTGCTCGCCGGCACGCTCACCGAAAAGGTCCTGAAATTCGGCCACGACAGGCGGGAGGCTTTCGGCGGCGGCGCCCACCACGCCAAGACGGTCTGGCGCAGCATCGTCCGCCAGCTTACCGCCGCCGGCCACCTCCATCTCGACATCGCGGGCTATGGCGGGCTGCAGACCACCGAGAGCGGCCGGGCGCTGCTGCGGGGCGAGGGCGGGTTCCGGCGCCGCGCGGAGGCCGGGAGGCGAGAGGCGGCGAAGTCGAGGCCCGAGCTCGACTCGAGCCCTTTGACGGATGGCGATGCCGCCCTCTTCGAACGCCTCAAGGAGCTTCGCCTGCGGCTCGCGAGGGAGCGCGGCCTCCCGGCCTATACGGTTTTCTCCGACCGCTCGCTGACCGAGATGGCGCGGAAACGGCCGCAGGACCGCGTTGCGTTCGCCGGGATCCACGGCGTCGGCGACGCGAAGCTCAGGGAGTTCGCCGACATCTTCCTGGCCGAGATCGGCGTCGCCGCATGACCGCGCGGGAGAGGATTTTCTTCGCCCTTCTCCTCGGGACGGTCGTCGGGCTCGATCCGCTGTCGATAGACATCGCCCTGCCGGCGGCGCAGGAGATGGCGTCGGACCTCGGCACGGATCTCGCCTCGATCCAGCTCAGCCTCAGCCTGTTCGTCTTCGGCATGGCGGCGGGCCAGCTGATCTACGGGCCCCTGTCGGACCGGTTCGGCCGCCGTCCGGTGCTCCTGTTCGCGCTGTGCCTCTATGTCTGCGCCTCGGCCGCGCTCGCGATCTCGCCGGGCATCGAGATGCTGGTGGCCGCGCGGCTGGTGCAGGGCCTCGCGGCGGCGGCGACCCAGGTGGTCTCGCGCGCCATCGTGCGCGACCGGCTGGACCGCGAAGCCGCTTCGCGCGTGCTCTCGCATGTCTTCCTGGTGCTGGGGATCATGCCGATCGTGACGCCGGTGATCGGCGCGTGGCTGACGGAGTCGGTCGGCTGGCGCTCTGTCTTCGCGGTGATGCTGGCCTATTCCGCCGCGGCGCTCCTGATCCATGCGCGCTGGCTGCCGGAGACCAACGAGACGCCCGACCGGGACGCGCTGGCGCCGGCGAAGCTGTTCGCGGCGTTCTCCGAGGTCGCCGGAAACCGCCTGTTCTGGGCCTATGTCGGCTGCGGCGCGGCGGCGTTCTTCGCCCTGTTCGCGTTCCTCGCCGGGTCTCCGGCCGCCTTCATCGTGCATTTGGGCGAGACGCCGCAGGCGTTCGGCTGGTTCTTCGCGCTCGTGATGGTGGGCAACCTGATCGGCTATCCGGTCGGCAGCCGCCTCGTCATCCGGCTCGGCATCGACCGCCTGCTGGCGTGCGGGACGCTCGGCGGGCTCGCATCCGGCCTCGTCCTCGCCGGCCTCGCCTTCGGCGGCGTCGCCGACCCGTGGGCCCTCGTCGTGCCGGTCTTCGTCTACATGTTCTCGTTCGCGCTGATCCTGCCGCCGGCGACGGCCGGCGCGTTGTCGCCGTTTCCCCGGGTCGCCGGCGCGGCCTCGTCGCTCCTCGGCGTCACCCAGCTCGGCTGCGGCGCGCTCGCCGGCGCCATCGTGGGCGGGCTCGACGACGGAACGCAGATGCCGCTGGCGATCGGGATGGCGGGGGCGTCGATCGCGGGGCTCGCGGCCCTGATTTGCGTCCGCGCGTTCGTTTCCCGCGGGCGGCGCTAGAGTCTGTCCGTTCCAGACAGAAGCGCCTTTACCCCGACCCCTCACCGTCATGGTCGGCCTTCGCCGACTATGACGGAAGAGAACGGATGAAGCGGTTCCAACCGAAACGGATCCGCTCCAGAACCGGCCCGTATTCGCGCAATTTCTTCCCGTTACTCCCCAATATTGGGGACGTACAGCCCTCGGTCGCGTCTTAGATTCCGGTGTCCGGCTCGTCGAAAGCCACGGTTCGGCGCAGCCCGGACCGACAGGAGACGACGGAATGGAAAAGCGGACCGAAGGGCTGTGGCTCATCTGGTACGACGGCGCGCCCGGAGACGGCCGCGGCGTCATCGTGCTGCATGAGGGAAAAATCCTCGGAGGCGAGTCCGCGTGGTACTACAGCGGCACGTACGACACCGATGAATCGGGCATCGACGGCTCGATGACCCTGACCCATTACGGAAAGCCGAGCTCGAAATCGGTGGGCGGGCATTCACGCGCTCAGAGCCCGGTCGATCTCGCGATCGCCGGGAGGTGGATCGACGACAACACCATCGGCGCGCACGTCGAGCCGGTCGACGGCGGCCCCCGGATGGAATTCGAGATGCGCAGGCAGGTCTCTACGGGCCGGGTGATCCTCTAAGCGGTCCAAGCGGACGCAAGGGGTCGTTTCGTTCGCGACCGCAATCGAGAGGGGACGAAAGCGTGGAAAGGACGGTCGAGGGGCTTTGGCTCATCTGGTTCGAGGGTGCGCCCGGCAGTGGCCGCGGCTTCATGTGGCTGCAAGACGGAAACATCGAGGGGGGCGAGACCGCCTGGTATTACCGCGGCACGTATGAGGCGGACCGATCGGGCATCGACGGCTCGCTGACCCTGACCCATTACGGAAAGCCGACCTCGAGATCGTCCGGCGGGCATACGGCGGATCAGAGCCCGGTCGACGTCCGCATCCGGGGGCAATGGATCGACGGAGCCACCATCGGCGCGTACGCCGAACCGGTCGATGGCGGCCCTCGGATGGATTTCCAGATGCGCAGGCCGGTCGCAACGGGCCCGTAATCCTCCATGCAAAACGGCGAGAACGATGGGATTGCGAAGCGGTCCCCCGATTCCGTGCTGGATTTCTGGCTGGGTCGCCTGCGAACGGCGGAAGATGCGTCCCGCGAGAACTGGCAGCAGGGGATGCTGCGATGGCGGATGGGGCCGTTCGCCAGAGGCGCCGAGAATCCCAATGTGCTCCAGTTCCAGCGCGACTGGTGCGAGCAGATGCACCGCGAAGGGCTGGATCGCTTCTTCCGCGATCCGGTCTGGGACACGCCGAAGGGTTTTCTGGCGAAGCTGATCGTCCTCGACCAGTTTCCCCGCAGCGTTTATCGCGGCACGGCGCTGGCCTATACGAACGACCGCCTCACCGCCCCGCTGTCCCGGAAAGCCTGCGAGTCCGGTCGGGACTTCGCGGAGTACAACGCCATCGAGCGCTTCTGGATCTACGTTCCGCTCGCCCATGCGGAAGATCTGAAACTCCAGGAGCTCGCCATCGAGAAAATGTCCCGCTGGAGCGTCGATCTGATCGCCGATGTCCCGCCTCATCGGCGGAGAATCAACCAATTCGTGAGCTGGTCGATCGTCAAGGGAGCGATCGAGCACTCGGAGGCGTTGCTTCTGTTCGACCGCTTCCCCCACCGGAACGCTGCCTTGCAGCGCCCGCACCGCGGCGGCGAACCGCGCTACCTCACAGACGCGATGCGCCCGCTCTGGAGCTTCACCCAGCCGCCCGACCCGGATTACTTCGCTCTCTTGGGCGCCCTGTACAGGACGGAGAACGGGCTCGACGAAAGCCGCATAACCCGCGACGCTCTGGCCGCCCTGCTTCGCGCCGCGGGCGTTTCGCCGGACGACCCGGCGGCGCCGATGGACGTCTTCGATCTCGTTGGCGACGACGTCGTGCCCTGGTCCGTCCTCTACCGGCACCTGACGCTGCCGGAGCATGCCGGGACGTTCGACATTCTGCGGCGTATGCCGCTGGCGATCGAGCTGACGAACTCGGTCAAGAGTCTCATTCTGAAGGGCGGAGACCTGACCTGGCCGCCGAGAAGCGCGAAGCACTCGCTGGAACCGGCGATCGATGTCGCGGCGTTGAACGCGCTCGTCCGGGGCGGCCGGCGATCCGGGTCGACGGCGGGCGAAATTGCCGACGGAAGCGGACGACACGGCGACGACAGGCGCGAACCGGCCTCCGAGTTGAGCCTCGGCCTGACCGTCCGCAACGACAGCCGCGAGCTGGAACTGGTTGCGGCGGCGGTGGACGAATTCGCCGACCGGCACCGGTTCCCGCAACAGGACCGGTTCCAGGTCCAGCTCTGCATCGAGGAGATACTCGTCTACATCGTGGAGCACGGCTATGACGATGCCGGCACGCACCGGATCGAAATCCGGCTCGGGATGAACGACGAAGACCGGTGTCTCGAAATCCGGACGGTCGATGACGGCCGCGAGCTGGAACCCGGATCGTTCATGTTCCAGCCGGGGCCGGACACGATTCAGGAGGAATCCGTGGTGGACGGTCTCGGCCTCCACCTGGTTCGCACCTATGTCGACGAGCTGAAATACCGGCACGAAAACGGTCGAAATTATCTGAGTTTGACAAAGCGCATCGGCAGCTGAGCGCAAACCGGCGAATTCGCCGCTGAGGGGACACGAGGCCATGCGCGGACCCGACGTCATCGTTATCGGCGCCGGCCAGGCTGGGCTTTCCACCAGCTATTGCCTTTCGGACCGGGGAATCGACCACGCGGTCCTGGAAAAGGGGGTGCCGGGGGACAGCTGGGCGAAACGCCGGTGGGACAGCTTCACCCTGGTCACGCCGAACTGGACCGTCCGCCTGCCCGGAGCGGAGTACCGGGGTCCCGACCCGGACGGGTTCATGGGGCGGGACGATTTCGTCGCCTATCTGTCGGAATGGGCGGGACGCTTCGGTTGTCCGATCCGGACCGGCATCGCGGCGACCGGCCTCGGCCAGGGCGGGAACGGGCGGTTGCGCCTCGACACCACGGACGGTCCCTTGGAGGCCGCGGCAATCGTCGTGGCGACCGGCACGATGCAGACGCCGCGCCGGCCGGCGCTTGCCGCATCCGTTTCGTCTCGCATCCGCCAGCTCGACGCCGAGACCTACCGCAACCCCGGGGATCTCGCGCCCGGCGCGGTTCTGGTCGTCGGCTCGGGACAGACCGGCGGTCAAATCGCCGACGATCTGCGGCTGTCGGGCCGGCGGGTGCTGCTGAGCGTCGGCGGGGCGGGGCGGGTCCCTCGCCGCTACCGCGGGCGGGATTCCGTGGCGTGGCTCGCGGAGCTCGGTTTCTTCGACCGGACCCCCGACATGCTGGAGTCCCCCGCCAAACGTTTCGGGGCGGAGGTCCAGCTCAGCGGCGCCCGCGGCGGGCGTACGATCGGCCTGCACCTCCTCCGCCGCGACGGCGTCGAACCGCTCGGCAGGCTGACGGCGGCCGATGGCGAGAAGATGCGGTTTGCCGACGACCTTCGGGCCAATATCGAGAACGCCGACGGGTTTTCCCGCACCTTCCGGGAGAATGTGGATGCCTTCGTCGCGAGGAACGGCATCGATGCACCCCTGCCGACCGCCGACGAGCTCGACGGCGAGCCGCCGGAAGACGGCTGGTCGGTGCCGCATCGTCCCTCGATCGACCTCCTGGACGAGAACGTCACCGCCATCGTATGGGCCACCGGATTCTCTTACGACTTTTCCTGGATCGATTTTTCCGTATGCGACGGGATGGGATACCCGGTGACGGACCGCGGCGCGACGTCCGTGCCCGGGCTCTATTTCATGGGTCTCAACTGGATGGCGAGCCGCAAATCCGGCCTGCTGTACGGCGTGGGCGACGACGCGCGCCACGTGGCCGGCCATATCGCGGAATATCTGGCCGCGCGCCGCTGATCCGGCTCGCCGTGGTCCCCGGCCGGCGGGTTCGGCGGCGCGAGGCGCGTTCAGAGCCTGTCCGTTTCGGATAGAAGCGCCTTTACCCCGACCCCTCACCGTCATGG
>JAPPIT010000114.1 GCA_028820505.1 Defluviicoccus sp. | reverse complement strand
GCTCGTACTCAAGCCATTCGCCCCGCTCGCAAAAATTAAACCGGACAGCAGTGGACTTGTTCCGGGCATGACAATGTGGGGGCGGCCGCGGGGGAAAGGCCTGCCCGTCGGCGACCCGCGCCAGCCGAGCGCCTGTCAAGCGATCTATATAAGAAACGGCGCCTGTATCGATTACGGATTCCGGTCCGACTGCGCCGACTACCCTCCCCGGTCTTTCTCGACTATCGTTTGCGCGGGATAGCTGTGCCGTCCAGCCTGCCGCGCAGCGGCAGCGCGCGGCTCAATCCAAAGGGAGGAACCAGGATGAATCAGATGCAGTGGACCCGCCGAGCGTTCATGTATGGGACTTCGGCACTCGGCACGGCGGCGATCATGGGCCGCATACCGGGCGCGACGGCCGCGGAAGGCCAGGCGCTCAAGATCTGGGCCAATCCGGGCGTGCACAAGGTGGGCGCCAAGGACTGGAGCGCCATGGAGGCCCAGGCCGGGATCAGGATCGCGGCGACGGCGAAGAGCGCGCGCGCCGACGAGGCGATCCAGAAGATGGTGGTCGGCGACGGCAACAAGCTGTTCGATGCGGTCACCGACAATGGCGGCGGGATGGAGGACGCGCTTGCCTCGCAGCGCGCGATCGTGCCGCTCGACACCGGCAAGATCCCCAACTGGAAGAACATCGTGCCGCATTACCGCGAGGGCGGGATCGCCGCGGACACGCTGCGCTACAAGGGCAAGGTGTATTCGACACCGATCATCTCCAACGCCGACTCCATGGCCTACGATTTCAAGCAGATCGGCGCCCACCCGGACAGCTGGGGCCTGATGTTCGATGCCCAGTTCAAGGGCCGGGTCGCGTTGCAGAACGACTTCGGGCCGACGCTGACCAACATGGCGATCTATCTCAAGGAATCGGGCAAGATCGAGATCGCCAACCCGTCCGACATGACGCCGAAGGAGGTCCAGGGGGTCTGCGAGTTCCTGATCGGCTGGAAGAAGAAGGGCCAGTTCCGCACCTTCTGGGACGGGTTCCAGAACGGCGTCGGCCTGCTGGCGAGCGGCGAGGTGCTGCTGATGTCGTGCTGGGAGCCGATCCAGATCATCGCCAACCGCAAGACCGGCGACAAGGCGGATCTCCGCTACGGCACGATGAAGGAAGGCCACCAGACCTGGAACAACATGATCATGTTGACCAAGGGCGGCAAGCAGCGGGGTGCGGAAGACCTCTACTACAAGCTCGCCAATGTCTACCTGTCGACCTGGTTCGGCGCGCGGACGCTTGCGACGCTGGGCTACCAGCCGCAGATGGTGGGGGTCGACGCGTACATCAAGGCGAACCCCAAGGACTTCCCGCCCAGCGTTCAGGCGGACATCCTCGACATCCTCACCCGGAAGACCGCGCGCTTCGCGACCAAAGGCAATGCGTGGCAGAACGTGTTCCCGACCCACATCCGGGCCTACCAGGACTGGTGGGCGCGCCTGCAGGCCGCCTGACCGGTCGTGAGCTCCGAAACGGCCCCCGGGCCGTCTCAGTCGAGGAGGGGCCGGGCAATCCCGGCCCCTCCGGTCCGGTGGCGGCGAATCCTGGGCGAGGACGGCATCCAGAGATGGGTGTTCTACGTCCCGGTCGTCTTCTTCGTGCTGTTCTTCGCCGCGCCGATGGCGCTCACCGTGGTGTGGAGCGTCTTCGAGCGCACCCAGTTCTGGATGGAACCGGGCTTCACCCTGTTCGCCTACGACAATTTCTTCACCTCCGCGCGGGCCGAGAACTACCTGTTCTCCATGGTGCACGGCGCCGCGGCGGTGGCGATCTCCTTCGCCATCGGGTTTCCGATCGCCGTGTTCATCCGCCGGCGCGTCACCAGGGTGGCGCAGCACCGGGTGATCCTGCTGTTCATCCTGCCGTTCATGATTTCGGAGCTGGTCCGGGTGTTCGCCATGCGGCCGGTGCTCGGGCGCCACGGGATAATCAATTCGCTGTTGATCGACTTGGGCATCATCTCGGAACCGATCACGGCGATCCTGTTTTCGCCGCTCGGCGTGATCATCGGCGACGTGATGTCCTTCCTGCCGTTCATGATCTTCGCCGGCTTCCTCGCCCTCGAGGCGGTGCAGAACTACATCTTCGAGGTCTGCGACGACCTCGGCACCGGCCGGGTTCGCCTGTTCACCCACATCATCCTGCCGCTGGCGGCGCCCGGCATATTCGCGGGCGCCGTGTTCATCTTCGTGAACTCGCTGGGCGTGGCGCTGGTCCCCACCCTTCTCGGCGGGCCCGGCGCGGTCAATGCGGGGCTGATCGCCAACCAGGCCATCGTCGCGCTCGACTTCCCGCTGGCCATGGCGATCTCGACGATCATGGTGGTCACGCTGGTGGCCCTGCTCTACATCGGGCACCGGCTGTTCGACCTGACCAGGATCCTGGAACCGATCAGCTGAGCCGCCATGTACGACGACTTCGCCAACCCGTGGAACATCCGGCTCAAATGGGTCTACCTGCTGGGCGTCGTGTTCGCGCTGCTGATGCCGGTCTTCTACACCATCTACATCTCCTTCAATCAGCACGGCTTCGGCGCGCGTATCTACGAATTCACCTTCGACTGGTACCGGGTCGTGCTCGGCGACACGCTTCTGGTGGTATCGCTCAAATGGACGCTCTATCTGGCGCTCGCGGCGATCGTGGCGACCATTCCGATGGCATTGCTTTCGGCCAAGTTCTACAAGCGCACCCGGCGCAAGGTCGCCTTCGTGGCGCTGATGCTCTCGCCGCTCTTCGTGCCCGCCGACATCATGGGGTCGAGCCTGCTGGTCTTCTTCAAGAACCTCGCCAACGGCTTCGTCTGGCTCGACGAAGTCCTCGGCGTCTACTGGTTCGACGGCTGGTTCGACCTGGGTTTCCTGACCGCGCTGATCGGCCAGGTCATCTACGTCCACCCCTACGCGTTCATCGTGATCCTGATCACGATGTCGCGCTACCGCGTGCAGCAGACCGAGGCGGCCCGGGCCTGCGGCGCGACCGCGTGGCAGGCGTTCTGGCAGGTCGAGTTCCCGCAGATCCGCGTCGGCGTGTTCAGCTCCTGCGCCTTCGTCACCATATTGTCGTTCAACGAGGCGGTACGCACGGCGCTGCTCAAGGGCGGATTCGACACGTTCTCCAACATGCTGGTCGCGCAGATGCTCAATATCGGCATGTCCGGCGAGTCCTATGCGATGGCGGGGATCATGAGCATCGTCTCGATGCTGGTGATCGGGTCGGTGATCGTCTTTACCCTGCTGCGCGCCGAACGGCTGGAGCGCCGGGCGCGCGCCATGGCCCAGCCGCTGATGGCGAGCTGACATGACCGATCCTTCCGACATCGCCGTCGAGGTCGCCGATCTGAGCAAGAACTACGGCCCCGTCCAGGCGCTGAAATCGGTCAGTTTCTCGATCGAAAGCGGCCGATACTACGCGCTGCTCGGACCGAGCGGCGGCGGCAAGACGACGCTGCTGCGCCTCATCGGGGGGTTCCTGCGGCCGAGCGCGGGCCGCGTTTACCTCCACGGCCAGGATGTGAGCCACCTGCCGCCGGACCGGCGCCCCACCTCGATGGTGTTCCAGAACTACGCGCTGTTCCCGCACATGAACGTGGAGCGCAACGTCTCCTACGGGCTGAAGCTGCTCAAGGCGCCGGCGGGCGAAATCCGCGACAAGGTCGAACGGATGCTCGCGATGGTCGGGCTGGAGGGCTACAACCGGCGTATGCCGCACGAGCTGTCGGGCGGCCAGCAGCAGCGGGTGCAGCTCGCCCGGTCCCTGGTGCTGGAACGCGACGTCCTGCTGCTCGACGAACCGCTCGCCTCGCTCGACGCCAAGCTGCGCAAGGACATGTGCCTTGAGCTCAAGCGCATCCAGGAAAAGGTCGGCATCACCTTCATCCACGTCACCCACAACCAGGAAGAGGCGCTGACGGTGGCCGACCGCATCGCCATCATCGCCGATGGGGAGCTGGTCGAGGAGGGCTCCGCGCGCGACATCTACGAGACGCCCGAGAAGCGGTTCACCGCCGAGTTTATCGGCGACAACAATGTGCTGCCGGGCGTCGTCGCGAACCTGTCGGACGGGCGGGTCACCGTCGATCTCGGTTTCGCGAGCGTGGATGTCGCATCGCACGGCGTCGCCGCCGCGACGGGCGACGACGTGGCCGTCTCGGTGCGCTCCGAGCTGTTGCGCATCGTCGACGGTGAGCCCGACGCCGCATGGCAGATCATGCCCGCGACCTATGTGGAGGCGATCTATCTGGGGCTCACCGTCTCGCACCTGGTGCGCCTGCCCGACGGCACCGAGATCGTCGCGCGGGTCATTTCGGGCGAGGCGAACGACGGCGCGTTCGAAGCCGGCAAGGAGATCGCCGTCGGCTGGCCCGGCGACCGCGCCCGCCTCCACGTCGCCTGACCCCGCATTCCTGTCCGCCCTTCGACCGGGGCCTGTTTCGGGGACCGGCCCCGCCGCGGACGCCGATCCGGGCCCACCAATGTTTCACGTGAAACAAAGGTCAGCATTGTTGACCTATGTTTCACGTGAAACATTGTCCCGATATGAGACTATTTTTTGCGTCCCCCGGGGACGCGGCGGCTTCCCCGTCCACTTCGTCCGGGAAGTGCGGAACCGGCGGATTCCTCCACCGCGCCAACGCGTTGGCGGGGATTGCTGCGGGACCGGTTCGGAAAACCGGCGCGAGCGCCCCGCGGGCGGGGCGGGGTCGCCGGACCGTCAACTGTGGTTAACACCGGCCGCGCCATGACCGGAACGCCCATCCCGAACGGAGGCGCAGCGCCGTATCGGGGAACGCTACCGGGGAATCCCGGTTATGCTTCTTTCGTCGAGATGATCGCGTCGGTCATCGAGCGCGGGTCCCGCATCTCCCAGCGCCCGGCCTCGACCCGCGCCATGAAGTCGCCGCAGACCTGGTTGTAGAGCGCAGGCTCCTCGAGACTGCACAAATGCCCCGTGCGCGGTAGCAGTACCAGCGCGGACGAGGCGATGGTGCGCTTCATGAACAGCCCGGCGTCGAGGCACGGGTCGTCCTCGTCGCCGTTCACGATCAGGGTCGGGACGGTCAGCGCGCGCATCCCGTCCTCCAGATCGAACAGCGACGGCCGCCTGCGCTGGACGCCGCGCATGGTATTGGCCGAACCGAGGCTCGAATGCTCGCAGAGCCGGTCGGTGAATTCCTGCCAGCCGCGCGGGTCCTTGTTCTGGAACTGGACCCGGGTCGGACCCAGCGCATAGACCTTGCCGAACACCGCCATGGTTTCGTCTTCCATCCGCTGCGCGGCTTCGGTGGTCTCCCGGTAGAACCGCTCGCGCGCGTCGGCCTTGGCGCCATAGCCGCAGCCGGCGACCACCAGCGACAAGGCGCGCTCCGGATATTGGAGGCCGAAATGAAGCGTCGCGAACCCGCCCATCGACAGGCCGTTGACGTGCGCCCTCTCGATGCCGAGCCCGTCGAGCACCGCGAGGATGTCGTCGCGCGCGCGGTCCTGGCTGTACATCTCCGGGTCCTCCGGCACATCGGAGGGCGGATAGCCGCGCGCGCTGAAGACGATGCAGCGATGGGTACGGGAGAAATAGCGGATCTGCGGCTCCCACGAGCGGTGGTCGCCGGCGAACTCGTGAACGAACACGATCGGCCGACCGTTGCCCGCTTCCTCGTAGTAAAGCCTCACCCCGTCATCGGCCGTCACCTGAGGCATCGCGCACCCTCCCGTCGTTTTCTCCCGCGTGCTTACCCGCGGGGAAGCCGTCCGGCAAGGCGGCCGCACCCTCGACGGCTATTCTTCCGGCTTTGCGCGGAAACCGTATGCCGCTTTTGCCCCGGCTTCGGTGACGTAGCCGTTCCTCAAGTCCTCCGCGATCGACGCCGGGTCGCGCTCCCTCGGGTCTCCGTAGCCGCCGCCGCCGGCCGACTGCAGGTGCACCAACGTGCCCGCTTCGAGGTCGATATAGGGCGTCTTGCTGGGCAGGAGCCGTTCCCCTTCGGTGCCGGGATCGAGGACATAGCGGGCCGTCGTTCCGGGCTGTCCGCCGAACAGGCCTGGCGGCGGCGTCTCGTGGCGGTCCGCGCAGAGGCAGAGCTGGGCGCGGCCGGTCTCGACGCGGAAGGCGCGCACGAAGCCGTTGCCGCCCCGGAACCGCCCCGCGCCGCCCGTATCGGGCACGATCTCGTAGGCTTCGAAGAACAGGGGGTTCTCGATCTCGTCGGCTTCGATCGGGATGTGGCCCGCATTGCCCGGTCCGTAGCGGATGGCATGGATGCCGTCCCGCGCGGCGCGCGCGCCGTAGGCGCCGGATGAGAGCTCCAGCGTGGTGAAATAGTCCTCGCCTTCCGGCCGCTCCCGGCGCCCGGCGACGACGACCGTGCCGGTCGACCCCGAGCCGCTGGCGATTCCACGGTCGCCGACGGCTCCGGCGATCGCCGCCATGGTGGTGTCGAGCACGCGGTAGCAGACCTCGCCGAACCCCACCATGGAGCCCGGCTTTTGCGCATCGACCAGCGAACCGGGCCGGGTCTTGACGTCGATCGGCCTGTAGCTCCCGGCATTGGGCGGGTTTTCCGGGTCGGTGATCGACTTGATCGCGTATTGCACGGCCGATGCCGCGGCGGAATGAGAGCAGTTCATCCCCCCCGAGGACTGGTCGCTGCTGCCGGTCAGATCGGCCACGATATCGCTGCCGCGGATCCATATGCTCACGTCGATCCAGGCTTTCGCGTCCGACCGGCCGTCGCCGTCGAGACAGTCGCGGGCGCGATACTCCCCGTCGGGGAAATCGGCGATGCGCGCCCGCGTCATCCGTTCCGAGCGCGCCACGATCTCGGCCATCGCCGTTTCCAGCGTCTCGGAACCGTAGCGCGCGACCAGACCGGCCAAACGCCGCTCGGCGCTTTCGCAGGAGGCGTATTGCGCGCGAAGGTCGCCGAGTCCGACCGAACGGTTGCGGATGTTCGACATGATCATCTCGAGCACGCCGGGGTTCGGCCGGCCCGCCTCGAACAGCTTGACCGGCGGGATGAAGACGCCTTCCTGGTGGATGTCGGAGGTCGCCGGCGAGTAGCTGCCGGGTCCCATCCCGCCGATATCCGCCCAGTGGCCGCGATTGCACGCATAGGCATAAAGCACGCCCTCGTGGAACACCGGCCGCGCGATCAGGACGTCGGGCAGATGCGTGCCGCCGATGAACGGATCGTTGGTGGCCAGCACATCGCCGGGCTGCAGGTTCTCGCGGCCGACCGCCGCCACCGCGCCCTGCAATTGGAGCGGCATGGTGGTCACGTGGATGGGAAAGCCGTTGGGGTCCTGGGCGACGATCTCGCCGTCGCCGTTCATCAGGCAGCAGGAGAGGTCCCCCTGCTCCTTCCAGAGCTGGGTATAGGCCGTGCGCATGGTCATGATCTTCATGTCCCGCGCGATGGCGATCAGCGAGCCGTGAATCACGGCAAGCGTAAAGGCATCGACCGTCACGGCGTCCCCTCCGCGCCGTCGAGGAGGAGGATCATGTTGCCGTAGGCGTCCACCGTCGCGGTCATCCCTTCCAGGATCAGCGTCGTCGACGAGGGCTCCTCGACGATCGCCGGCCCGGCCCACGAGGCGCCGGGCGCAAGCCCTTCGCGCCGATAGACGGCGACAGGGCGGGCGCCGCTTCCGTCAGGCAGCAGCACCTTCCGTTCGCCAGCGGGTTCCGGCCGCGTCGGCGAGATCTCAACCGCTGGGAGCGGAGGTCTTGCGACCCTTCCCACCGCGTGCAGCCGCACGTTGACCAGCTCGATCGGCTCGCCGGGAACCCGATAGCTGTAAAGCCGCTCGTGCAGATCGTGGAACCTTTCCTCGACAACGCCGAAGCCGTCGGCCAGGGAGTCGAGGCCGCCGGGCAGCGATACGGCGATCTCGGTGGTCTGTCCGACATAGCGCAGATCGAAGGCGGGCGACAGCTCCCGCCGGTCTTCTGCGATGTCCTCCGCGTCGAGATCGGCAACGGCACGCCGCGTCAACGCGTCCGCTATCGCGATGGCATCGTCGATGCGCATTTCCGCGAGCGGCCGCACGACCGACTGGATGTAATCGTGGCTGAAGTCCGCGTTGGCGATACCCCGCGCGGAGAACAGGCCGGGATGAAGCGGTACGATCACGCGGCCGATTCCGAGCTCGCGGGCGACCGCGGCGGCATGTAGCGGTCCGCCGCCGCCGAACGCCACCAGGGCGAAGTCGCGCGGGTCGCTGCCCCGTTCGATGGTCACCGTCCCGATGGCTTCCGCGATCTGATTGGTGGCGACCCGGTAGACGCCGGCCGCGGCCGTATCGACATCGACGCCGAGCGGCCCCGCGACCTGCCGGCCGACGACGCCTTTCGCGCGCGCACGGTCGAGCGGCACTTCGCCACCGGCAAAACCGTCCGTGTCGATCAATCCCATCAGCACGTTGATGTCGGTCAATGTCGCCGTTTCGCCGCCAAGGCCGTAGCAGGCCGGGCCCGGCCGGGCGCCCATGCTCTCCGGCCCCACCTTGACCCTGCCGACATCGTCGACACGCACGACACTGCCGCCGCCGGCCCCGATAGTGTGAACGTCGAGCATCGGGATCGCGAGGGGAAAGAAGTCGATTTCGCGCACGGTCGTCGCCTCCGCCACCGAGCCCCGAACCAGGCAGGTGTCGAGCGAGGTGCCGCCGATATCCATGGTGATGAGGTCGCGGTAGCCGGCCTGGCCGCAGAGCCGGGCCGCGCCGACCACCGCGCCCGCGGGACCGGACAGCATGGTCAGCGCCGGGTTGCGCATGACGATTTCCGGGGTGGCGACCCCGCCGCTCGACTGAAAGATGTAGAGCGGGCAGGCGATGCCGCGATTCGTCAAACGGCTCGTCAGCCCGGAGACATAGGTCCTGAGCACCGGCGCCACATAGGCGGCGAACACGGTGGTCGAGGTTCGCGGAAACTCGCGGAACTCGCGCAGGATTTCGCATGACAGCGCGATGTCGACATGGGGAAGCGCGGCACCCAGGCGTTCCCGCACTTTTTCCTCGTGCGCCGGGTTGAGGAACGAAAACAGGAAGCACACGGCGACGCTCTCGACCCGCTCTTCGGCGATAACGGCGATGGCGCGTTCGAGATCCGCCTCGTCGAGCTCGGTGACTATCGCCCCGTGACGGTCGATACGGCACGCCACGCCGAGGCGCAGGTGGCGCGGCACAAGGGGGGCGGGCTTGTCTTCGTGAATCCGGTAGATCAGCTCCGCGGGACGCGCGAACCGGCCGATTTCGAGTATGTCCCTGAAGTTCTGGTTGGTGATCAGGGCGGTCTTCGCGCCCTTGCGCTCGATCACCGCGTTGGTGGCGATCGTCGTGCCGTGGCTGATCCAGCCGAGCCTTTCGGCGGGCACGCCGGCCCGGTCGAGGAGGCGTTCGATTCCTTCCACCACGGTTTCCGCCCGGTCGTCGTGCCGATTGAGCAGCTTGGCGACGGAGACCTCTCCGGTGGAATTGTCGATCAGGACGACATCGGTGAACGTGCCGCCCACGTCCACGCCGATGCGGATTCCGCCGTGGACATTCGGTCTTTTTGACTGTTTATCAATACTTTGTGGCATCGCATCGACCCGGAACACACAAGACGGCATCGGGCCGGTGTAAGCGTACTGTAAGCGGATTCATTCCAATGTCCGTCCGCTCGCGCCAGTGGTAACAGCGGCGAAACCGTAAGCCTTCGGGTCCCGGGTAAGCGTTCCGCCAGACCGTGGAGATGGTTATCCGCTCAATGGCACGCTCA